>NZ_JADGHZ010000020.1 GCF_019683595.1 Sphaerobacter sp.
GGCTTGAGGGCGGGGTGGCGGACCTTCCAGCGACCGGTGAGCTGTTCGACGAGGAGCTGGCTGTCGGTGCGGATCTGGAGACAGAGGTCTTCGGGCCGCTGGCCGAGGGCGGCCGCGCGTTCGATGGCGGCATCGATGGCGGCGATGAGGGTGCGGTACTCCGCCTGATTGTTGGTCACGCCGTCGCCGAACTCCAGGCGGACGAGCCGGCTGGCGCCGGTGCGGTCGGAGAGCCGGTAGCTGCCGTAGCCGCGGCCGGGATTGCCCAGCGAGCCGCCGTCGCAGACGATCGACAGGTCCGGGTCGCACTGCTTGGAAACCACGCGCGATCCTCTCTCGATACACGATGTACCCTCACCCCGCCGGTGGCATCACCGGCAGGTGTGAGGGTACACGCGGCAGTCGTGGGTTGCTAGGCGTGCGCCTCAACGCGCGCCTTGGCGGCCGCGACGATCTGCTCCGTCAGGTGCGGCGGCACCGGCTGGTAGTGGCTGAACTCCACCGTGAAGGAGCCACGGCCCTGCGTGATCGAGCGCAGATCGGTCGCGTAGCGCTGGATCTCGGCGGCCGGCACCATCGCCTCGATGGTCGTCATGCCGTTCTCGCCGGGGGTCATGCCCTGGAGCTGGGCGCGCTTCCCGTTCAGGTCGCTCATGACGTCGCCCATGTAGCTCTCGGGCACGGTCACCCGCAGGTGCATGATCGGTTCAAGGAGGATCGGCTTCGCCTGCTGGGCGGCCTTCTTGAACGCCTGCGATGCCGCGATCTTGAAGGCCATTTCCGACGAGTCGACCGAGTGGTACGAACCGTCGGTGAGCGTGACCTTGATGTTGACCATGGGGTAGCCGGCCAGCAGCCCCTCTTCCATGGCCTCGCGCACGCCCTTCTCGACGGCCGGGATGAACTGCTTCGGGACCACGCCGCCGACGATCTGCTCGGCGAACTCGAAGTCGGCGTCAGGCAGCGGCTCGAGGTCGAGGAAGACGTGGCCGTACTGGCCGTGGCCGCCGGTCTGCTTCTTGTGCTTGTACTCGACGCCGCGCACCGGCACCGAGATCGTCTCGCGGTAGGCGACCTGGGGCAGACCCAACTCGACGTTGACGCCGAACTTGCGGGCCATGCGGTCGAGCGCGATCTGGACGTGCGACTCGCCCAGGCCGGAGATGATCGTCTCGCCGGTCCGGGAGTCACGGGAGACCTGGAGCGTCGGGTCTTCCTCGATCAGGCGCTGGATCGCCGTGCCCATCTTGTCCAGGTCGCTCTTGGTCTTGGGCGAGACCGCAGCCGAGAAGGCGGGATGCGGGAAGGTGATGCCGGGAAGGGTGAAGCGCCGCTGGGCGTCGCTGAGTGTGTCGCCAGTCCCGGTCACCTGTAGCTTGGCGACCGCGCCGATATCGCCCGCCACGATCTCGGAGACGCCGATCTGCTCCTTCCCGCGCATGACGTAGAGCTGGCCGACCCGCTCGTCCTGCCCCTTGCTGGTGTTGAGGACGTGGCTGTCGGACGTAACCCGGCCGGAGAAGACGCGGAAGTAGGAGAGCTTGCCGACGTATGGGTCGGCGACGGTCTTGAAGACGAGCGCTGCCAACGGCCCGTCCGGATCGGGCGACAGGCTGACCTCGTTGCCGGTGGCGTCGTTCGCGACGGCGCCGTTCGGGCTCGGGAAGCAGTCGACGATGGCGTCGAGCAGGAAGGTGACGCCCTTGAGCGCCGTGGCGGCGGTGACGAAGACGGGGACGATGCTGCCATCGGCGATCCCGGCCTTGAGGCCCTGGCGCAGCTCGTCGACGCTGATCTCGTCGTCCTCCAGGTAGCGCATCATGAGCTCTTCGTCGTTCTCGCAGATGCGCTCCACGAGCGTTGTGCGGTGGGTCTCGACGGCGTCGGCGAGGTCGGCGGGGATGTCGATGGGGGTCACGCTGCCGTCCTTGCCGTCGCCGAACTGGTAGGCCTGGCGGCTGAGCAGGTCGATGAACCCGGTGAAGGACTTCTCAGCGCCGATCGGGAGCTGGACCGGGACGACCGCGCTGCCGAACGTGGTCTGGGCCGCGCTCAGGCTGTTCTCGAAGTTGGCATTCTCACGGTCCATCTTGTTGATCACGAGCGCCCGGGGCAGGCCGGTGGTCGCCGCCGTATCCCAGACCTGCTCCGTGCCGACCTCGACGCCGGCTGACGCATCCAGGAGGATGAGCGCCAGGTCGGCGACCCGCATCGCACCGCGGATCTCACCGACGAAGTCGGCGTAGCCGGGGGCGTCGAGCAGGTTGATCTTGTGATCGCGCCACTCGACCGGCACCAGGCTGGTGCTGATGGAAATGCCGCGCTTGATCTCGTCGGGATCCCAGTCGGAGATCGTGTTTCCCTCCTCGACACGGCCCAGGCGGGTGGTGGCATGGGTGAGGAAGGCCATGGCCTCGGTCAACGACGTCTTCCCGGCACCGCCGTGCGAGAAGAGGCCGACGTTCCGGATGCTGTCTACCGTGTACGTTTTCACGGGTTCCCTCCACCCAGCGCCCCGTACGGTTGGTAGGGCAATGCCCCGGACCGGGCCGGAGGCGGCTACCGTCACGTGTTGGGGCGATTACATCAGCGGCACCGTCGTTTGGGTGACGCCTGCGACCTTTCGGCGTTACGTATTATATCGCCGCGCGGGACGTGGGCAAGCGCGCTGCCCGGATTGCGTTGGGGCGGCGCGTGGCGCTACTCGCCGCGGGTAAGGTGCTCGTAGATGAGCCGGAGGCCGGTCAGGGTGAGGTTTGGATCGTAGGCCGGAATCGCCGGCGAGTGGCCAATGAATAGGCCGGCCAGACCGCCGGTCGCGATGACGTTGGGCGTCTCCCCCAGCTCTGCGGCGACCCGTGCGAGCAATCCCTCGATCAGTCCCAGATAACCGAGTACCGTACCCGACTGAATCGCCTGGCGGGTGTTGCGGCCGATGGCGCGCTCGGGCATGGCGAGGTCGACGGCGTGGAGCCGGGCAGCCCGGGCGGTGAGGGCCTCCAGGGCGATGAGCACGCCGGGAGCAATAGCGCCGCCGAGGTAGTCACCCTCCGGAGAGACGACGTCGAGGGTGGTGGCCGTCCCGAAGTCGACGACGACCCAGGCACCCGGGCCGCGGTGGTGTGCCGCGACGGCGTTGGCCAGCCGGTCGGCACCGACTTCCAAGGGGTTGTCGGTGCGGACCCGGATGCCGAGATCGAGCGCGGCGCTGACCTGGATCGGTTCGCGCCCGAGCCGCTGGGTGATCAAGTCCTGGAACGTGGTGGCCAGTTGGGGGACGCCGCTGGCGATGACGGCACCCTCGATGGCGCGGAGGTCGATCCCGTCGCCCGCGGCGAGGGTCGTCAACAATGCCCACCACTCGTCGGCCATCCGCCCCCGGTCGGTCTCGAAGCGCCAGCTTGTCAGGAGCTCTTCGCCCTGGAAGATCCCGAGGACGACGTTCGAGTTGCCGATATCGACCGCGAGCAGCATGCGGTCTCCTCCCACTCTCCTCCACACCTCGGCCCGCGTGTCGGACCGGACGCAGTATAGCCGGTGGTGCGCTGGGCTGGAACCGGATCAGGCGGCATCGCGGCGGCGAGCCGGCGGTGGGTCATCAAGCGTCGCCGCGATCTCCGCACGCACGGCGGGGTCCGGCTCACGGTCGTGCAGCCGGCGGAGCGCCGGATCTGCCGCAACGGCGTCGATGCGGGCCATCGCCCAGGCGGCGTGCCCGCGGACGAGCGGGATGTCGTGGGTGGCGGCGACCTCTTGCAGCAGGCCGAGGTCCGCGTCGCTGCCGATGTTGCCCAATGCGACGGCGGCGTTACGGGCCAGCCCGCTGCGCTTGGCGCGCAGCACCGCCCGCCCACGATAGACCTCGCGGAACTCCTCCTCGGACATCGTGAGCAGCCAGTGGAGCGAGGGGAAGGCGTGCTCGATCCGCTCGGGGCGGACGTCCGGGTCGTCGCTCGGTGCGGCGGCGCCGGTATAGGGGCAGACCTCCTGGCAGATGTCGCAGCCGAAGACCCAGTTTCCCATGAGTGGCCGGAGGTCACGCGGGATCGGGCCACGCAGTTCGATGGTCAGGTAGGAAATGCAGCGGGGCGTGTCAAGCCGGTAGGCGTCCACCAGCGCGCCGGTGGGGCACGCGTCGAGGCAGCGGGTGCAGCGGCCGCACTTCGGACGGAGCGCCGGGAGCGGCTCGACCTCGATATCGAGCACCAACTCGCCGAGCATGACCCAGGAACCGTGCCCGGGAACGAGGATCATCGTGTTCTTGCCGTACCAGCCGAGGCCCGAGCGGGCGGCCGCCGCGCGGTCGACGATCCGGGCGGTGTCGACCAGTGCACGGGCCTCGATGGGCAGGCCAAGTTCCGCTTCCAGGCGGGCGTGGAGGTTGCGCATGCGGGACCTGAGCGTCTTGTGGTAGTCGCGTCCCCAGGCGTAGCGGGAGATGCGACCGCGGGGCACCCCGTCGTCGGGCGGCGCGATGTCCGGCTGCCAGTAGGGCAGACCGACGCTGACGATGCTGCGCGCGGTCGGGTGCAGGTTGCGTGGATCGGCGGAGAAGCGGGCACGCTCTTCGGTGAACCAGTCGAGCCCGTCCATGTGCCCGGCGCGGATCCGTTCGACCAGCAGCTCGGCCAGACCATCGAACGGCTCGGCCGTCGTCACGCCCAGGAGCGTCAGCCGACACTCCGCCGCCAGGCGCCGGAGGCGGGCGTGGGTAATGGCGCTCACCGGTCTGGTCCCCGCACGCGGGCAGATGCGAGGAAGCACTCGACCTCGTCGCGTGTCGGCAGCCCGGCGCGCGCCCCAGGGCGCTGGACGGCGAGCGCGCCCATCGCGTTGGCGAAGCGGCCCATGGTCTCCATGTCCCAGCGCTCGAGGATACCCAGCGCGATGCCGGCGGCGAAGGCATCGCCCGCCCCGGTCGGGTCGACGGCGTCGACCTCGAACGCCGGGACGGTGCACGTGCCAGCACGGTCGATCAGGAGGCAGCCGTTCGGGCCGCAACTGATGGCGGCGAACCGCGTCTGGGACAGGATCATCTCGTCCTGCAGCACGGTGACCGCCTCCTCGAGGGTCGACGTGCCCGTCAAGTAGCACAGCTCGGCGGCGCTGCCGACCAGGTAGTCGTGGCGCAGCGCAAGGTCGAGGCCGGTCTCCGGGTCGAGCGCGGTCAGGTAGACCAGCGGACCGAGCAGCCGGGTTCGCGGCGAGACGTGCATCGGGAGGTCGACGATGAGGCGGCGCAGGGCGGCGTCGTCGATGTCGACAACGACCAGGTCGTGGGCGAAGAACGCCTCGATCGGCAGAAAGTCGCCGTGGCGGAGCCGGGCGCCCTGCTGCCAGAAGATGGTGCGCTCGGCGGTCGCGCCGCGGCCGGAGACGACGATCAGGGAGCGGTCGGTCGGTTCCCCGGCGCGGGTGCGCACGTGCTCCACATCGATGCCCTCGGCGGCCAGCTCCGCGCGGAGCTGCTCGCCCTCGGCGTCGTCCCCGACCATCGCCGCGATGGATACGTCGAGGCCCAACCGGGCCAGTGCCACGGCCAGGTTGGTGGTGGTCCCGCCCGCCTGCTCCAGGGTGTCGTGGACGATGGCGTAGTCACCGGGCTGGGGATACTGGTCGACAAAGATCAGCCGATCCCAGGATGCCAGCCCGAACGCCGCGACGCGATAGCGCTTCACAGCGGCCCTCCGGACGCCACTGGTATCCGCACAGCGCGGCAGGCGGCGTTGCTGGCGATGCGCCCGAACGCGGCCACATGGATCTCTGGGTGGCCTGCCCAAATGAGGTGATCCGATCTACGGGTGACCGTGGTGCCGATGCAACCGCTAGCCGAGGGCATTACGCGCTCCCGTCGCGTCTGCCGCGGCGTCGACGGCGGCTCAGGCTTCGCCGCGCTCGGCGAGGATCGCCTGGATCTCTTCCTTGAGCGCGGGAACGATTTCATCCTCCTCGACCCGGCGGACGATCTGGCCTTTGCGGAAGATCACGCCCTTGCCGCGGCCGGCCGCCACGCCGACGTCGGAGTCCCGGGCCTCGCCGGGGCCGTTGACGACGCAGCCCATGACCGCCACCTTGATCGGCGCCTTGATGTTCTTGATGTACTCGTCGACCTCGTTCGCGAGCTTGAAGAGGTCGACCTCGACCCGCCCGCAGGTGGGGCAGGCGACGAGGGTGGCGCCGTGCTGGCGCAGGCCCAGGCTCTTGAGGATCTCGTAGGCGACGTAGACCTCTTCGACCGGGTCGGTGGTGAGCGAAACCCGGATCGTGTCGCCGATACCCTCAGCCAGCAGGGTGCCGATGCCCACGGCCGAGCGGATTGTGCCGGCCTTGGGCGTGCCCGCCTCGGTGACGCCCAGGTGGAGCGGGTAGTCGTTGAGTGGGGCCATGCGCCGGTACGCCTCGAGCATGACCGGCACCTCGAAGGCCTTGAGGGAGATCTTGATGTCCCCGAAGTCGAGGTCCTCCAGGATCTTCACGTGGCCCAGTGCCGTGCGGACCATGTGCTCGGCGATCAGTTCCACCTGGCTGGCGTTCTTCTCCGCCATCTCGTCGACGAACTCGCGGCTCATCGGCGGCAGCGAGCCGAAGTTGACGCCGATGCGGATCGGGATGCCCCGCTCCTTGGCCTTCGCCACGACCTCGCGCACGTCCTCCGGCTTGCGGATGTTACCGGGGTTGAGCCGCAGGCCGTGGATCCCGGCCTCGATCGCCTTGAGGGCCAGGGTGTGCTCGAAGTGGATGTCGGCGATCAGCGGGACCGGCGAGTGGGGCACGATGTCGGGCAGCGCGGCCGCGGCAACGCGGTCGGGCACGGCGATGCGGACGATCTCGCAGCCGGCATCAGCCAGCTCGTGAATCTGGCGCAAAGTGGCCTTCGGATCGCGCGTGTCGGCGGTCGCCATCGACTGCACGACGATCGGCGCACCGCCACCGATCTGCACATCACCGACGTGGATGGCGCGGGTCTTACGACGCGGGGCTACCATGAACGGTGGACCTCCCTCGTGCGGCCGCGCACCACGGCACCGGGGCGACCCGAGGCCCGGCGCGGCCCGGCTGGCGTGTCACCCTGAGTGTGCGTC
Source organism: Sphaerobacter sp. (assembly GCF_019683595.1). Taxonomy (GTDB): domain Bacteria; phylum Chloroflexota; class Chloroflexia; order Thermomicrobiales; family Thermomicrobiaceae; genus Sphaerobacter. Next base: position 7,083 of record NZ_JADGHZ010000020.1, read on the forward strand.
ATGCGACGACCTCATGTCCAGCGGGGCACGGGTGCTACCGCAGGAACGACTGGCCGCTGACCAGGCGCTCGATGTCGATGAAGGCGACGACGAACATAAACGCCAGCAGCAGGACCAGACCGACGAAGTGGACGACTCCCTCCTTCTCGGGGGAGACGCGCTTGCCGCGGATGAACTCGATGACCACGAAGAGCAGTCGCCCGCCGTCCAGGGCCGGCAGCGGCAGCAGGTTCAGGATGGCCAGGTTCAACGACAAGAGCACCATGAGGTTGGTGAGCGTGACCCATGTCGGCGCGCTACTGACGGCCAGCACCTCAGACGTCAACTGGCCCATACCGATGGGGCCGGTGATGCCGCTGAAGGGCACCGACCCGCGCAGGAGCTGCACCAGGCCGTGGAACATCTGGGCGACGACGTTCCACGTCTCGCTGATCCCACGCGGTACGATCTGCCACCAGGGCAGCGGGTGGTAGATGACGTCCTGGCGGGCGGCGATGCCAACGTGGGGATCCGACTGAGCCGGAATCTTCGCCGGCACCGACAGGAACAACTCCACCGGTGCGCCGTCGCGCTCGACCACGACCGGAACCGTCGTCCCGGCGGCGTTGCGCAACGCCAGGAGGTAGGCGGAACCATCCTCGATCGGCTGGCCGCCGACCCGGACCACGATATCGCCGGGTTGGATACCCGCCTGCTCCGCCGGGCTGCCCGGCTCGACGCTGTCAACTTCCATCCGCGCCTCGGCGGCGCTGGTGATCAGGATGCCGGTGCGCCCGGAGCCGGGCGGGGGATTCTCGCGCGGGACGACCTCGGTCTCAACCGTCTGGCCGTCGCGCAACAGCGTCACCGGCATTGGCCGGCCGGCGTAGTCCTCGGTGATGGCCACGACCTGATCGACCGAGGTGACCTTCTTGCCGCCGACGGTGAGGAAGCGGTCACCCGACTGCCACCCGGCCGCCTGCGCCGGAGAGCCCGGCTGAACCTCGGAGACGTAGACGTTCATCCGGGCCTCGCCCTGGATGCCGACCAGGGCAGTCATCAGCACGAAGGCGAGCAGGAAGTTCATCAGCGACCCGGCGGTGATGAACAGGGTCCGCTGGAGCCGCGACTTCGACTGCATGCTCCCGGGGTCGAACGACTTGCCATCCTCACCGAGGACGCGCACGAAGCCGCCGAGGGGGATCAGGTTGATCGAGTAGATGATTCCCTTGCGCCGGAAACCGAACAGGCGCGGCGGGAGACCGATCCCGAACTCTTCGACCTTGATGCCGACGAGGCGTGCGGAGACGAAGTGCCCGAGCTCGTGGACGAGGATCAGGATCGCCAGGATCGGGATGATGTAGAGTGCTTTCACTTGATGTACCTCAGAAGCCCGCGTGAGCGTTGCTTCCCAGATGAACCGCGGAAGCGGGCGTGAACATGACCCAATCGTACCGGTCAGTACCTACGTACGTCAACGCGGGAGCGCGCGGTACTGCGGGGGGACTGGCGGCGAGGGCATGGACACGTGTTAGAATGTCCCGGCCGAGGGGTCCATAGTGCCGACTGCGTTCCACTCCCACCCCGGCGACGAAATCGGCTCTACGAGGTCGGGTCCGGCGAAGGGTGCGACCGTACACGGGGTTCTTCGTTAACCCCGTCAAGGGCTGCTTGCGCGGCGGTGCCCATTGCCGATGCATGCCGCTTGCTCTACACTCCCAGTGGTGTCCTTCTGTCATCGGTGACAGAACCACGGGCTAGCCGGTGTGGCGCGGGGTCGCCGATGCGATATGGATTCCAGCGGTCCGCGTTCCGGCATGCACGCAAGCGCGACCGAGATGACTACTCCTGCTCCGGCAACCGGACGCGCAGACACGTCTAGGAGGATGGTGATGGAGGAACGGATCGAGCGGTTCCTCGCCGCGCTGGGACGAGATCGGGGGTTCTCGCCCAACACCGTATCGGCCTACCGGAACGACCTCACCCAGTTTTGCCATTTCCTCTGCGAGCAGCACGCGGTGCAGTCCTGGGCCGAGCTGTCGGAGACCATCCTGACGAACTACGTGCTCTACTTGCGGGAGCGCGGCTACGCCAACGCAACCGTGGCGCGCAAGGTGGCGGCGGTCAAGTCGTTCTGTCACTATCTGGTGGAGTGCGGCGAGCTTCGGCACGATCCGGCGGCGGAGTTGCCGTCGCCTAAGGTCGACAAGTTCATCCCGCGGGCGATCACGCCGGAGCAGGTCGAGGCGCTGCTGGCCCAGCCGGCGCGGGAGCGCACGCCGGAGGCGCTCCGCGACAAGGCGATGCTGGAGACGCTCTATGCCAGCGGGATGCGCGTGAGCGAGTTGACGGCGCTGGACGTCGACGATCTCGACCTGGAGGCCGGACAAGTCCGCTGCGGCAACAAGCCCGAGCGCCAGCGGTGGGTGCCCCTCAGCCCCAGCGCGATCGCCGCGCTCGATGAGTACTTGCAGCTTGGTCGCCCGTTCCTGCGCCAGTCGCCCACCGAGCAGGCGCTCTTCCTGAACCACCGGGGCAGCCGGCTCACCCGGCAGGGCTTCTGGCTCATTCTCAAGTCGTACGCCGAGGCCGCTGAGTTGGGGGACATCACACCGCACACCCTGCGGCACACCTTCGCCGCGCACGCACTCACCCGCGGCCGCGCCCTGCGCGAGATCCAGCAGGTGCTGGGGCACGTCAGCATCTCCACCACTCAGGTGTATCAGCAGGTTGCCGAGCAGGTCGGGCGCGCCAACGGGCATGCCCTCGTCTCGACTGTCGCGGCGTGCTACGATAACAACGGGTCGGAGTGAGGCATCCCAGAAGCGACGGGCGCCACTCGCTCCGGTCACTTCGGTAGCTCACGGGGTCCCCTCGTCGTCCCGACGGGGGGTTTTCGTCATTGAGAGTCGATGATGCGCGGCGACGACGCGGAGGGGCGCAGCGAGATGCACGCGGAGGAGACGCCATCGACGCCGGTGTCGATGGACACGATCGTGGCCCTGGCCAAACGGCGTGGCTTCGTGTTCCAGGGGAGCGAGATCTACGGCGGGCTGGCCAACACCTGGGACTACGGACCGCTCGGCGTGGAGTTGCGCCGCAATATCAAGAACGCCTGGTGGCACTTCTTCGTCCAGCTCCGGCGCGACATCGTGGGGCTTGACGGCTCGATCCTGCTCCACCCGCGTGCGTGGGAGGCGTCGGGCCACGTCGCCGAATTCAACGACCCGCTGGTCGATTGCCGGAACTGCCAGACCCGCTACCGTGCCGACACCCTGATCGAGGAGCGGCTGGGTCGGAGCGTCGAGGGCGCCAGCATCGACGACATGACCCGCATTATCAAAGAGTCCGATCTCGCCTGCCCGGTCTGCGGCCAGCGGGACTGGACCGAGGTGCGCCAGTTCAACCTCATGTTCCGCACCTTCCTGGGGCCGGTCGAGGCCAGCGGCACGCAGGCATTCCTTCGCCCGGAGACGGCGCAGGCGATCTTCCTCGACTACCGGAACGTGCTCCAGTCGAGCCGGGTGAAGATCCCCTTCGGGATCGCCCAGATCGGCAAGGCCTTCCGCAACGAGATCACCCCCGGGAACTTCATCTTCCGGCTGCTCGAGTTCGAGCAGATGGAGATTGAGTACTTCATCCGCCCCGAAGGCTGGGAGCCGGTCTTCGAAGAGTGGCTCGAGGCGATGCAGGCGTTCTTCCGCTTCATCGGGCTGGGTGATGCCCGGCTGCGCCAGCGGGAGCACGGGCCGGATGAGCTCTCGCACTACTCGAAGCGCACGGTGGACTTCGAATACGAGTTCCCCTTCGGCTGGAAAGAGCTGTGCGGCCTGGCCTACCGGACCGACTTCGACCTGCGGCGTCATCAAGAGTACAGCGGGGTCGATCTGACCTACTTCGACCAGGCGACAGGGGAGCGGTTCCTCCCGCACGTGGTTGAGCCGACGATGGGGGTCGAGCGACTGATGCTGGCGCTCCTGGTGGACGCCTACCACGAGGAGGATGCCGTCGACGTCGCCGGCAAGCCGTACCGGCGGGTCGTGCTGCGGTTCCACCCGCGCATGGCGCCGTACAAGGCCGCGGTGCTGCCGCTGATGAAGAAGCCGGAACTGGTGGCCAAGGCCAACGAGGTGTGGGACCTGCTGCGCCCCGAGTTCCCGACCGACTACGACGAGACGCAGAGCATCGGGCGGCGCTACCGGCGGCAGGATGAGATCGGGACGCCCTTCTGCGTGACGATCGACTACGACACGCTGGAGGACGACTCGGTCACGATTCGCGATCGCGACACGATGGAGCAGGTGCGGGTGCCGATCGCGGAGCTGATCCCGACCCTGCGCGCGCGCCTGGGGCAGTAAGGCGCAAGGCGCGCCGGCATCGTGCCGGCGCGCCGGGCCGCTACAGTTCCTCCTCGTCGTCGTCGCCGACGATGCGCCGGTAGATACCGTCGAGTTCTTCCTCGGTGAAGAAATGGATCACGATGCGGCCGCCGGAGCGGCCCTTGCGCAGCTCCACTTTCGTGCCCAGGGCGCGCCGGAACCGGTCCTCCAGCCGCTGCAGGGACGGGGGTGGGGGCGGCGGCTCGCGCGTGGCCCGGCGCCGGCCTTCGCGCCACTCTCGCACCAACTGCTCGGTCTGGCGGACGCTCAGGTCGCGGGCGATGACGATCTGGAGCGCGGCCACCTGCTCGACGGCCAGCGGCAAGCCGAGGAGCGCCCGTGCGTGGCCCTCGGTGATCTGGCCCACGGCTACCGCGGCGCGGACCTCCTCGGGCGCGTCCAGGATGCGGAGGGCGTTGGTGATCGCCACGCGGCTCTTGCCGACGCGCGCGGCCACCTCGGCCTGGGTCAGGCCGAACTCCTCGATCAACTGGCGGTAGGCGGTCGCCTCTTCAATGACGGTGAGGTCGGCCCGCTGCACGTTCTCGACCAGCGCGACCTCGAGCAGCTCGCGCGGGGTCGAGTCGCGGATGAGCGCGGGGACCGTGCGCAAGCCGGCCATGCGGGCGGCACGCCAGCGGCGCTCGCCCGCCACGATGCGGTAGGGAACCGCGCCGTCGCTGTGGGCAAGGACCAGGGGTTGGATCACGCCGTGCTCGCGGATCGAGGCGGCCAGGCTGGCGAGTTGTTCCGGGTCGAAGTCGGTGCGGGGCTGGAACGGGTTCGGCTCGATGGCGGCGATCTCGACTTCCTGTACCCCGCCGCTGCCGCCCGCTTGCCCGGCCTGGGCCTGGATCAATGCGTCAAGGCCCCGTCCGAGTCCCCCTTTGCGCTGCGCCATCCCCCATGCTCCTCCATCGTCGCCAGCCGATTGGCACTGTGAGTGTAGCATGGATGCCGGAGAGGTCCGGGCTCGTGCCCTGACAGGCCGGGGTGTCCTGGCCGAGCGAGAGGAAGCATCGCCGCATGGGAGCGATCATCGGGTTCGCGTTCGTCACCGTTGGGATCGGCGCGCTGCTGTCGGCGTGGGCGCACCACGCTGATGCGAGCCGGGCGCTGCGCGTGCTGCTGTACATCATCTTCGGCGGGTTCAGCCTGCTGGTCATCCTGGCGGGGATCGGCGCGCTGGTGCTCAGCAACGAGATGCCCGATGCCGGCCTCTCGCGCCTCGGCGGGCTGGCACTCCTGGCGCTCGGGTTGGGTCTCGGCCTCCCGCTCGTGCCCTTCGTCCGCCGCGTCCTCGCGCGCGTCATGCCGTTCGATCCGGACTCGATGGCGGACATGGTTGGACTGTCGGTCCTCCTCGCGATCACGCTCGCGTTCCCGCTGCTCGGGGCGGGAGTGTCGGACGCCGGCGGGACGTATGGGCCGGTGCAGCGCGGCGAGCTCGTGGTCCAGACGGCGATATTCGTCCTCCTGGCGTTCTTGTCGGTCGGGACGTTCATCACCCGTGACCTGGGGGCGGCGGCTCGGCGGCTCGGCCTCTGGATGCCGACCCCCCGACAGATCGGCATCGCGCTGGCGCTGGTGGTGGTCGCGTTCATCATCGCCGGGGTGGCGGGGGCGCTGACCCAGGTGTTCCAGCCCGGCCTTGAACGGGAGATCGAGGACCGCATGCGCTCCGTCACCCAGGAGGTCACCGACGTGCCGGGTGCGATCCTCCTGGGCCTGAGCGCCGGGATTGGGGAGGAGATCCTCTTCCGCGGCGCGATTCAACCCCGCTACGGGATCGTATTCACCTCGCTGGTGTTCACGGTGATCCACGTACAGTACGACATCAGCCTCGTCCTGGTGGGCGTCTTCGCGCTGGCGATCATGCTGGGGCTGGAGCGCAAGTACATGGGGACCGTGGCGGCGATCATCACGCACGCGGTCTACAACACCCTCACGCTGCTGATTCAGGCAGCGGTGTGATGAAGCGGCCCCCGGCCTCGCGGGCTATGGAATGGGCGTACCGTCCTGCGTGGGCTCTGGCGTTGCCTCAGGCGTTGCCGGGCCGGCGTTCTCGGTCGGCGCCGGGCTCAATTCCGGCGTCGTGGTGGGCTCCGGGGACGGTGAGGCAGTGGGTTCACCCGTCGGCTCGGGCGTGGCTCCCGGCTCGGACGGCGACGGTTCCGGGGTCGGGGTCACGAGGTCGCCGTGGCCGGAGCTGTCGGGGTAGACCTCCCACTGGCCCTGGTAGGGGTTCGACGGATCGACGTAGAGGACGTAGACGTAGCCTGTGTCGCTGTACAGCATCAGGCCGTTGGCGAACTCCTGAATCCGCCCGTCCATCGGCTCGTGGGCGGTCTCCGTGGTGGCGTAGCCGAGCTGCTCCTGGATGCTCGGGTTCTCCGTCCACAGCTTGCCGAAGGACTTGGTCGGGATCCAGAGGTTCGGCTCCGGCGCCGGCCCACCGTACGCCGGATCGTTCGCCGTCCAGGTGTCGGGCGCGCTGAACCAGACCCCGTTGCTCTGGAGGACGTAGATCGTGCGGGTGTCAAAGCGCGCGTACATCGTGCCGCGCTGGAAGTCGAGCACGCCCGCGGCGGCGCTGTAAGCGCCCGGCGGGGTGGGGGCGCCCAGCCGCGCCCGAACGTCGTCGTAGGCCCAGTAGACGCTGCCGAACGCGCCCGTGACGGGGACGGGCGTCGCGACCGGCGGACTGCCCGGCGATGGCGAGCCATCGGGTGGCGGCGAGGCTGCCGGTGGCTCGGTAGGCACGGGCGTGTTGGTCGGCGCCACGGTGGGCGGCGTGGTCGGCGTCGGGCTCGGCGCCTCGGTTGGTGTTGGATTCGCCGGTGGCTGCGTGGGAGCCACGGTCGGCCCAGCACCGATCGGCGCGGTCGGCTGGCCAGTGGTCGGAGTCGGCGCGGGCTGCGTCGGCGGTGGATTCGTCGCGGTCGGGGGCACAACCGCCGCAGGTTGCGTGGGCGACTCCGGACGGGTCTCAGTCGGTGGCGGCGTCGGCGTCGGCTCCTGGGCGAGCACCGTGGTGGTGCGCAGGCGCAATTCCCACGGGGTTCGCAGTGAGCCGCCGTAGGCGTCCTTGGCGCCGGGCAGGATGATGATGCGGTAATCGGTGTTGGCCAGGAGCGGCACCGTCTCGCTGGGGCTGGCGCCGATGATCATGGTGTTGCCGCGCCAGCTAATCGGCAGCCGTTCTTTCTCCGATGGCGGGTAGATCCGCAGGTGCTCCACGACCGACTCGGGATCCATCGGCTTGTTGAAGGTGATCTCAATCGGCCGCTGGACGGGCCACTCCTGCACGGTCGCGGGCGGCGCACCGGTCACGGCCGGTGGGACGATGCGTTCGTAGCCGCGCATGAGGACGAAGGCGGTCGCGATCAGGAGGACGGCGACGGCTCCGACCGCGGACAGCCCGAAACGGGCGCCGGAGATCCCGAACCAGCGCTGGAAGCGCGACGGCTCGCCGCGTTCGACGGTCTGCTCCCAGACTCGGCGCTGAATGTGAGCGGGTGGCGTTGGTGGTGGCAGGTGGCGGACCTGCTCGCGCAGGAGCTGATACTCCTGGAGAAGGGTGGTGCAGTCTTCGCAGATGGCAAGGTGCTCAAGGAGCCGCCGGGTTTCGTCCGGCATCAGCTCCCCGTCCATATAGGCCGATATCAGGGGCCTGATGGACTTGCACCCTGGCCGGCTCATGAGCGAGACGCTTCCTCCAGCCGCCGGTAGGTCCGGCGAAATTCTTCCCGCGCGCGGAAGAGGACTGACTTGACCGCGGAGCGGGAGAGCCCCATCACCTGCCCGATGTCCTCACAGGACATCCCCTCGAATTCGCGCAGAATGAGCGCCATTCGATTCCGTGGGCTCATCTGCTGGAGGACCTGGTGCACGGTGGCTTGCGTCTCCAGGCTCAACGCCTGCCGCTCGGGATCGTCCATCGGACGCCCATGGAGGAGGTGCTCGTGCTTGTGCGTCTCCCAGGGAAGCCAGCGAATGCGCTGACGCCGTCGAAGCACATCGAGGCAGGCATTGGACGCGATCCGGTGCAGCCAGGCTGAGATGTTGAGATCATCGGATGTCTGCGACAGTGCCCGGTATGCCCGGATGAAGCACTCTTGCGTCAGATCGCTGGCATCTTCGGCGTTGCCCATCATGCGGTAGATGAAGCCGTAGATCTGGCGCTCGTAGTGCTGGAAGATTGCCTCGAAGGCTGCCTGGTCTCCCTCCTTCGCCCGGCTCACCCATATGGCCTCGTCCGCAGGAACGACGGCAGAGCCATCCATATGAGGTCCTCCGTATCCTTCTAACGAGCGTGCCACGTGATTGGTTGTGGGGCGCGCCACGGCGCGACCGACCGGGGCGAAGAGGTCGCTCAACCCCAAGCGCGAACAAACGATGTCTGTTCGCCAAGACGATACCTGATTCGACCCCGGGATGCAACCGGTCCCAGCGCATCCCCGGGCAGTGCCGTCACGCCCATTTCTCCCGCTGGTACTGGCGAATCTCCGCTTGTGGCTGGTCGGACCGAAGAGAAACAGGACTTTGATACCGCGCCACGGCATTCCACCTCCGGCACTGCCGCTTCATTGCGAGGCAAAGTATCCGGGTGCTATACTGCGCCCGGCCCGCGAACGACGGGCTTCTCTCTGCATGGGTACGAACGGCGACCGGTGGGCCGCGACGGAGTGTGGGAGTAGCACAGCGATGGTGGACGTAATCAGGAGTATCGAGCAGGAACACCTGCGGGATGACGTCCCGCACTTTGGGCCTGGGGACACGGTGCGGGTCCACGTCAAGGTCGTCGAAGGCAACCGCGAGCGCATTCAGCCGTTCGAGGGCGTCGTCATCCGGCGGCGGGGCGGCGGCATCAACGAGAACTTCACGGTGCGCCGGATCGCCTCCCACGGCATTGGCGTCGAGCGCACGTTCCCGATCCACAGCCCGCGCATCGACAAGATCGAGGTGCTGCGGCACGGTAAGGTGCGCCGGGCCAAGCTGTACTACCTGCGTGGTCGGACCGGGCGCGCCGCTCGGATCAAGGAGCGACGACGGCCGGCCGGCAGCTACCTGCGGTAGCCCGCGGGCATGGCTGTGATGAGCAACGGGTATGGCGAGGAGCGGTGCGAAAGCGCCGCTCCTGTGCTTTCCACGCCGGGCCGGACCGAGCCCTCCGTCGCGATCGAGGCGGAGCTTTGGGCGCGGGGACTGCGCCTGGTCGCCGGCGTGGACGAGGTGGGGCGCGGCTGCGTCGCCGGGCCGGTCGTGGCCGCCGCCTGCATCCTCCCTCCGGGTATTGAGGATATTCCCGGGGTGCGTGACTCGAAGACGCTCACTCCCCGGCAGCGCGAGCGGCTGGCGGAGGAGATCCGCCGCGTGGCGTTGGGGATCGGGCTTGGCGCCGCGTCGTGCCGGGAGATCGATCAATACAACATCCGCCAGGCCAGCGCGCTCGCCATGCGCCGCGCACTGGCGCGCCTCGGCGCGTGGGACTTCGTGCTCTACGACGGGCGACCGCTGCCCGAGCTCGACCCGGAGCGCACGATGGCCGTGGTGAAGGGCGACGCGTCCTGCCTCTCGATCGCCTGTGCGTCCATCGTTGCCAAGGTCACCCGCGACGCGCTCATGGCGCGGCTGGCGCGGCGCCACCCCGAGTACGGCTGGGAGCGCAATGCGGGATACGGCACGGCCGAGCACCTCGACGCGCTGCTGCGGGTCGGACCGACGCCCCACCACCGCCGGACGTTCGCCCCGGTGCGCGATCTCCTCGCGGCCCAACTTCCCGGAGCCCGGCCGTGACGCGCCGCCGCCTCGGGGACGCCGGAGAGCGGCACGCCGCGCGGGTGCTGGCTGCCCGCGGCTGGCGCATCCTGGACCGGCAGTGGCGCGGCGAGGCCGGGGAGATCGACCTCGTCGCCCTCGACGGTGACGTGTTGGTGCTGGTCGAAGTGAAGACCCGGCGTGGCGACCGCTTCGGTGCGGCGGAGGAGGCGGTCAGCCCGGCGAAGGCGGCGCGCCTCCTGGCGTTGGGCGAGGAGTACGTCGCCGCGCACCCGGAGCACAGCGAGCGGGTGTGGCGCATCGATCTGGTGGCGATCACGCTGGACGCGCGCGGCGCCGTGGAGCGCCTCACCCACCTGCCGGACGCCTATTACACCGGGTAGCCCGGAGGAGGGCTGGACCATGAGCGCATCGACCCAGGAACATCGGGCGCAGGCGCCGGAATCCGTCACCTGCGCGGTGATCACCGTCAGTGATACCCGGACGCCCGAGACGGACCGCAGCGGCGCGCTGATCCGTGAGCGGCTGACCGAAGCCGGCCACCGTGTGGTTGCCTACCGGATCGTGCCCGACGAACCGGATCAGGTAGGCGCCCTGATCGACGAACTGGCCGGAACCTGCGATGCCATCATCCTCAACGGCGGCACCGGCATCGCGCGGCGGGATTCGACCTACGACGCGGTCGCGGTGCGCCTGGAGAAGCGGCTGGACGGCTTCGGCGAGCTATTCCGTATGCTGAGCTACGCGGAGATCGGCGCGGCGGCGATGCTTTCCCGCGCCGTGGCCGGTGTCTACCGCGACACGCTCCTCTTCCTCACCCCCGGCTCCAGCAACGCCGTGGCCCTGGCCATGGACAAACTCATCATCCCCGAGATCGCCCACATGGTGTATGAGATCCGGAAGTAGGTGCGCCGCGCGATATCAAAGCGGCGTCTCCGGCCGCCGCACTCCAAAGCCGGGCGGGCGCCTTTGGTATGATCCTCGCGGCGTGATGATGGGGTTGCGCGGAAGGATGGAGACCATGGCGCAGAGTGGGGGGCGGCCCGTGCGGCCACCGCAAGTCCTCAAGGGGATGCGAGACATCCTGCCCCAGCAGATGCTGCTGCGCCAGCATGTGATCAGCACCTTCCGGCGCGTCTTCGAGCGGTATGGGTTCGAGCCGATCGAGACGCCCGTGCTGGAGTACCTCGACGTCCTGACCGGGAAGTACGGTGAGGACGAAAAGCTGATCTACCACTTCACCGACCGCGGCGGGCGCGAGGTCGGGATGCGCTACGACCTGACCGTCCCGCTGGCGCGCTTCGTCGCCACCCACCGCCATGAACTCTCATTCCCTTTCAAGCGCTACCACATCGAACCGGTCTTCCGCGCCGATCGCCCGCAGCGTGGACGCTACCGGCAGTTCTGGCAGTGCGACGCCGACATCGTCGGGACAGCGTCGATGCTGGCCGATGCCGAGGTCATCATGGTCTGGATCGACGCACTGTCGGCGATCCACATGCCGAACTTCGTGATCCACATCAACCACCGCAAGCTACTCCAGAGCATGGCTCAATTCGCCGGGGTGCCCGACGCGCAGGCGGTGACGATCCACCGGGCCATCGACAAGCTTGCCAAGATCGGCCGGGATGGCGTGCGGGAGGAGATGCTCCAGAACGGCATCTCTCCGGAGGCGGCGGACCGGGTGCTCGACCTGGTCGAGTTGGAGGGCGAGCCGGGGGTGGTCCTGGCCGAGCTGCGGACCCGCCTGGCGGGGAATCAGCTCGCTGAGGAGGGCATCGCCGATCTCGAGGAGTTGTTCCGCTACCTCGGTGAGTTGAACGCCGACCCCAAGCACTATTGCCTGGATTTGGCGCTCGCGCGCGGGCTGGACTACTACACGGGGCCGGTGTTCGAGGCGATGGTGTCGGAGCCAAACATCGGCTCGCTCGGCGGTGCCGGGCGCTACGACCACCTGATCGGGATGTTCTTGGGCGAGGACATCCCGGCGACCGGCGCCTCGCTCGGCCTGGAGCGCATCATCGACGTCATTCAGGTGTTGAACCTGCTGCCGCAGCCGCAGACGGTGACGGACGTGCTGGTCACGATCTTCGGCGACGAGGGGCTGGGTGCCTCGCTGGGGTTCGTCAGCCAGCTCCGCGCCGCCGGCATCAACGCCGAGGTCTACCTGGGCGAGCGGCGCGACCTGCGCCGGCAGATGCAGTACGCCGACCGCAAGGGGATCCCGCTCGCGGCGTTCCTCGGCCCGGAGGAGATCGCGGCGGGAATGGTTAACGTGCGGGTCATGGCGACGGGCGAGCAGTTCACGGTTCCTGTCGGGGAGGCGGTCGACGCGATCAACCGCCTGCACGTGCGGGAGCGCGACAGTGACGGTGCTGCTCGGCAATAGCGGCGCGCCCCGCTGGTACCAGGGCGGACCCGAGCGCCTGACGGCCTATTTGGAGCGGCTGCGCACTTGGGGTGCGACCGCCACGGAAGTGGTCCTGCACCACGGCCCGGCGGACGAGCGCACCGCGCGTGTTCACCTCCTGGACCCGGATTGGGGACGGGTCCTCCGGTGCTACCGGGATGCCGGGATTGCCGTGCAGGTGCACGTTTCCCTCGATCCACGGTTTGCAACGCAACGGTGGCTGGATGAGCCGGAGGATCTGGCGCGCGAGTACGAGCCGATCCTGGGGGTGGTGCGCGACCTCGCTGCCGAGCAGGGCCGCGCGGTGCTGGTACTGCACGGGGCGAATGACCCCGCTCGCGGCTACGAGGAGAACCGGCGGGCCACTATCGGGTTGCTGGGGTGGCTGGCGGAGGCGGCCGAGCGGATGCCGGGCGAGGTGCTGGTCGGCCTGGAGCTGGGCGCAGTGAAGCCGGACCGGCCGGCGGCGACCGCGCGCTCGCGGGCTGACGTGCTGGCGCTGGTGCAGGCGGTTGATTCGCCCCGCGTCGGAATCTGCTGGGACCTCGCGCACGACTGCGAGAACGCCGCGCACGAGCCGGGGTGGGAGCCGGTGCCGGGTTCCGAGTTCCTGGACCGTGTGGTGCATGTCCACGTCCACGATCTGGGCGATGACGGCGCCTCTCACTACCCGCCGGTGCTGGGGCGCGTGCCCATCGCCGAACAGCTCGGGGCGCTGGCTGCCCGCGGCCCACTGCCATCGATCATCATGGAAGTGCGCTGGCGCTGCGCCGCGCGGCTGGGTGAACCATGGGAACTGCTCGGTGAGAGCTACCGGCGCGTCGGTGCGACCGTCGCGGAGTTGACTCAGCGCTAGGCGGGCGGCGTGTGGCCCGGTTCCCTGCCCGTTGTCAACGGGTGCGGGCGGGGGTTTCCTCGTCGATCCGTGCCGCGTCCGGAACGCGGCCGTTGGCGCTGAGCGTCGCGTGCCCGTGGGGCGCGAGTGCGGGACCCTTTCCGAGGATCTTGCCGTACACGGTGAGCAGTTCGTGAACACGGGCGCGCCAGGAGAGGTGGGCGATCGCGCGCTCGCGCAGGCGGACGCCGCGCGCCACCGCCTGCTCCGGCCGCTCCAGCAGCCAGAGGATCCGATCTGCGAAGGCGGCCGCGTCGCCGAGGGGCGCGTAGACGCCCAGGTCGCCCAGGATCTCCCGGTTGGCGGGCGCGTCGAAGGCGACGACCGGCAGGCCCATGGCCATGTAGTTGTAGAGCTTGCCGTTCCCTTCGGTGAGCGACATCTTCGGCGCGACGGCCACCTCGCCGAGCGCCAGGTAGCGGTGGGCGTCGGCATAGGGAATGCGGCCGGGGAAGCTCATGTGACGCCCGAGCCCGAGGCTCTCCGCCTTCAGACGATAGCGCTCGTTGCCCGGAAAACCCATCACCAGGAAGAACGCGTTCGGCTCGTGCGTTAGCACCCGTTGGGCGGCTTCCAGGAGGAGGTCGGCGCCCTGGTAGGGGGCGAGCAGGCCGAGGTAGACGATCACACGGGCCGATTCCGGGATGCCGAAGAGCTGGCGGAGTTCCGCGCGCTCCGCGTCGGTGACGGCCGCCGGGGAGAAGCGGTCGGTGTCCACCGCGTCGAGCACCGTCGTCACGCGCTCGGGCGGGTAGCCGCGCTGGAGGAGGCGCGAGCGCGCGTTGTCGGTGCTGGCGATGATGTGGTCAGGGAGGCGGTCGATCAGGTGCTCCAACCGGCGGACAGCGGCCTGGACGCGCCCGTTGCGGCGCAGGAAGCCGTGGTCAAGCATCTCCTCGGTGAGACTGCCCTGGTAGTCGAAGACCAGAGGGCGACGGATCAGCCGGGCGAGCACGCCGCCGATGAGCGCTCCCTCGTGCAGGTGGGCGTGGATCAGGTCGGGCCGGATGCGCAGGGCCGTGCGCAGCACCTCCAGCGAGAGGACCGCGTCGAGGTAGAGCTTGTGGCGCGAGGAACCGACGACGATCCGCTTCCGCCAGGGGACGTCGAGCGAGCGGCGGATGTCGAGCCCGGGCACGTCGTTGCCGTTGTGGTAGGTACAGATGGTGACCCGATGGCCCAGCTCCAGGAGCGCACGCGTCTCCTCGTAGATGCGAACGTGGCAGCCGTAGTCGGCGAAGAAGGACGTAGGGGCGATCATCAGCACCCGGAGCGGACGAGGCAGTGGGCCCGGGTTTGGTGACACGTGCGACATCCCTCCCTTCCCTGTATGCCATTGTACGCGTCGAGGGTTCTCGGCGTCGTGGGCTCTCCCCCAAGAACGAACGCGGGGAGGCGCGGATGGTCGCATTGGCGGATGGCTTGACGGGAGTGGCGCGGAGGCGGATAGTCACGCGCAGCAGGCTGCAAGCCGAATGACGAAAGGGTGTGTGGGGGTTCACGTATGACTGCGGAAGAGCACCGGCGAGTCATGGTCGTTGTCGCCCATCCGGACGACATGGAGTTCAGCTCGGCAGGTACCGTCGCCAAGTTCGTCCGTGAGGGGCGCGAGGTGGTCTTGGTCCAGTGCACCTCGGGCGACAAGGGCACCGCTCGCCGGGACATCACCTCTGCCGAGCTGGCTGCGCTGCGGGAAGAAGAGGAGCGCGAGGCGTGCCGGCGCCTGGGCGTTCAGCACATTGAGTTCCTGCGCCTGGGCGATGGGGAGCTGATGCCCGACCTCGCGTTCCGTGAGAAGATCGTGCGCCAGATCCGGAAGTATCGGCCGGACATCGTCATCACTCACGATCCGTTCCGGCCCTATGCGCTCCACCCGGACCACCGGGCGGTCGGGATCACGACCGTCGACTCGGTCTATCCCACGGCACGCGATCCGCTCTACTTCCCCGAGCATCTGGCTGAGGGCCTTGAACCGCACAAGGTCGCGGAACTCTGGCTGTTCGGCGCGGAGTACCCGGACACCTACATCGACATCAGCGACACGTTCCAGGACAAGATCCACGCGCTCCGGGCCCATGTCAGCCAGGTCGGGGAGGCGAAGGATCTGGAGGAACGCGTGCGGCAGCGCGCCGCCGAGGTCGGGGAGCCGCAGGGCATCGCGCTGGCCGAGGCGTTCAAGGTCATTAAGATGCGCCGGTAGGCGACGACGCGGCGGGGCCGAGATCCGAAACCAATTCGTTGCGAATATGTGCCGGCGCTGTTATCGTAGAATGCAGCGAGACAACCGCGTCAGGGCAGGCGACCGGCCGCCGTCTCCGGCGGCCGCGGGTGGGTCACCCGCCCGCGTCGTGCGGAAGGAATAGTGATGGCCGTACCACTTACCGTTACCCCGCCGGTCACCGACGAGCGGGCGATCCCGCGATACGGGGAGCGCCTGACCCGCGATGCATACGGTCGGCCGATGACCTACCTGCGGATCTCCCTGACTGACCGCTGCAACCTGCGCTGCGTCTACTGCATGCCCGCCATCGGGGCCAAGTTCGCCCCACGCGAGGAACTGCTGACGGACGAGGAGATCGTGACGGTCGTCCGCGCCGCGGCGAAGATCGGCTTCTCCAAGATCCGACTGACCGGCGGTGAGCCGACGGTCCGCCCGCATGTGGTCGACATCGTCCGTGAGATCGCGAACACGCCGGGCATCGACGATGTGTCGATGACGACGAACGGGCTGCTCCTCGCGCGGCTGGCAGAGGATCTGAAGGCCGCCGGGCTCCGGCGCGTCAACGTCAGCATCGACACGCTCAAGCCCGACCGCTTCACCCGCATCACGCGCGGCGGAAAGATCGAGAAGGTGTGGGCGGGCATCGAAGCGGCCGAGGCGGCCGGGCTGACCCCGATCAAGTTGAACGCCGTCGTCGTGCGTGGGCAGAACGACGACGAGGTGGCTGATCTGGCCGCGCTCACGCTCGACCGCCCCTGGCAGATGCGCTTCATCGAAGTGATGCCGCTCGAAGGCGTGGCGGACGTGCACGACTCCGGGCTGGTGACGACCGCCGAAACCATGGACCTGATCGAGCAGGTGCACGGCCCGCTGGAGGGGCTGGAAGCGCCGCCCGGCGATCCGGCCCGGATCTACCGCATCAAGGGGGCGAAGGGCACCATCGGGTTCATCAGTCCGGTGAGCCAGCCGTTCTGCGCGTTCTGCAACCGCATCCGCCTGACGGCGGACGGCAAGCTGCGCCTCTGCCTGCTGCGGAACGACGAGGTGGACGTGCGCGACATCCTGCGCAGCGGCGGCACCGAGGAGGATCTGATCGAGCAGATCCGCTTCGGCGTCTGGCGCAAGCCGTGGGGCCACGGCCTGGCAGAGGGCGACCGCAACACCGGACGGGGCATGAGCCAGATCGGCGGCTAGCGGTGTGATGCGTCAGGCGTCACCCGACATCCGTCACGCCTGTTCCGTGTTTCGTGCCGCGTGTTCCGTGGGGCGTGATGCGTGACGGTTGACGCCTGACGCGTGACGGACGACGGAGGACGCATGAGCGCGAATCTGGTGCGGGAGAAGCTGGCGCAGGCGACGGAGATCCTCAACGAGCTCGACATCGACCTCTGGCTCGTCGTGGCGCGGGAGAGCGACACCCTGGGGGATCCGAGCCTGCCGCTGGTGGTCGGGACCAGCGTCACCTGGGAGTCGGCCTTCCTGATCTCCCGCACCGGACGGCACCGCGCCATCGTCGGCACGGGAGATGTGGAAAACATCAAGCAAACCGGTGCCTGGGACGACGTCGTCGGCTACGTCGAGGGGATCAGCGAGCCGCTGCGGAAGGCCGTCGCCGAGTACGATCCTCGGCAGATCGCGCTGAACTTCTCCAAGGACAACAACATCGCCGACGGGTTGACCTACGGGATGTACCTGGTGCTCCAGGACATCCTGGGCGATACACCGTACTGGAGCCGCGTGGTGTCGGGTGAGCCGGTCGCCTCGCGTGTGCGCAGCCGCAAGTCGCCGGAGGAACAGCGGCGCATCCGCGCCGCGGTGGCGACCACGGTCGAGATCTGGGAGGAACTGCGGCAGTGGCTGCGGCCGGGGCTGACCGAGCGGGAGATCGCTGCCTTCATGCACGAGCGGGTGGCGGCACGCGGGCTCACCACGGCCTGGGATCCGCACTACTGCCCGAGCGTCACCGCGGGCCCCGCATCGCCGGTCGGTCACGTGGGGCCGACGGACATCGTGGTCGAGCCGGGGCACCTGCTCTCCCTCGACTTCGGCGTCCGCCAGGAGGAGTACACCTCGGACCTGCAACGCACCTTCTACTTCCTGCGACCGGGTGAGACGGCGGCGCCACCCGAGGTGGAGCGTGCGTTCGGTATCATCTCGGGGGCCATCCAGGCCGCGGCGGCCGTGCTGAAGCCGGGCGTGCAGGGCTGGGAAGTGGATCAGGTCGCGCGCGACATCTTCGCCCGCGAGGGCGTGGCTCCGTGGGAGTTCGGCCTGGGGCACCAGGTGGGTCGTGCCGTCCACGACGGGGGCTGCCTGCTCGGGCCGCGGTGGGAGCGCTACGGCCAGCGGCCTTACGATCGCGTCGAAAAGGATCAGGTCTACACGCTCGAGATCGGCATGAGCGTGCCGGGGTACGGTCGCGTCAACCTGGAGGAGGACGTGGTCGTCACCGCGGACGGCTGCGAGTTCTTGACGCCGCCGCAGCGGGAGCCGATCTTGATCGGGTAGCAGCAGGCCGGCAGGGGAGGGGTGTGATGACGACGCTGGGGGAGATCCGAGAACGGGCGGCGGCCTACCAGCCCGACTACGAGCGCGACCTGGAGCGCATCGTCAACATCGACAGCGGCACCTTCGACAAGGCGGGGGTCGACCGGGCAGGCGGCTTCTTCCGCGACCTCCTCGCCGGGATCGGTTGCGAGATCACCGTCCATCCGAACAGCGACCTGGGCGACAACTTCACCGCGACCCTGCGCGGGTCAGGCTCCCGGCGGCTGATGCTGCTCGGCCACTTCGACACCGTCTACCCCGCGGGGACCGTTGCCGAGCGGCCGTTCACCGTGCGTGACGGGCGCGGCTACGGTCCGGCGACGATGGACATGAAGGGCGGCCTGATCCTCGGTTACTACGCCCTGCGCATCCTGCGCGACCTCGGCTTCGACGACTTCGCCGAGATCACCTTCGTCGCCAACTCGGACGAAGAGATCGGCTCGCCGACCTCGCGGGCGCTGATCGAGTCGGAAGCCCGGCGCATGGATGCGGTCTTCGTGCTCGAGCCGGGCCGGGCGACCGGCGGGGTGCTGGCGACCCGCAAGGGCGTCGGCATGTACGAGCTGGTCGTGCGGGGGCGCGCGGCTCACGCCGGGGCCGCGCCGCATGAGGGGCGGAGCGCGAACCTGGAACTCGCGCACAAGATCATCGCGCTCCATGAGCTGAACAACCCGGATACCGGGACGACGGTCTCCGCCAACGTGATGCGCGGCGGATCCCGGCGCAATGTGATCTCGGACCACGCGTCGGTCGAGGTCGACGTCCGCGTGCCGACGCGGGCCGAGGCCGAGCGCGTGCATGCGGCCATCACCGAGATTGCCGCGCGACAGTGGGTGCCGGACACCGAGACGGTCCTCACCGGCGGGCTGAACCGGCCGCCGATGGAGAAGGTCCCCGGGACCGACGCGCTGCTGAACCTGGCGCGGGAGATCGTCGAAGGGCTGGGGCTCCCGTACCAGGAGTTGACGAGTGGTGGCGGGAGCGATGGGAACTTCACGGCCGCGATCGGCGTGCCGACGCTCGACTCGCTCGGGCCGGTGGGACAGAACGCCCACAGCGTCGATGAGTGGGTGGACTTGACGACGGTGCCCGAGCGCTTGACGCTCGTCACCGCGCTCCTGATGCGGGCTCCGAAGCGGCCATGACGGCGACCCTTCCCGGGCGCGACCGGCGCGCCTTCCTGCCGGCCTTCCCCCATGTGCGCGGGACACTGCCACGCCCGCTGGCGATAACGCTCGTCGTCACCGCGGCGGTGCTCCTCGCTGCGGCGGTCGGCTGGTTGTCGGTGGTGCAGGGGCCGATCCCGGCTGCCGCGGTGGTGGCCGGGCTGGTCGCGGCCGTGGTGGTGCTGAGCGACCCGCGCGCCGGGGTGTGGGCGGTGGTCGGGGTGATGACCCTGCTGCCCTTCGCGGTGATCCCGGTGCGGGTCGGGCTCACGCTGACGCTGTTCGAGGCGGCAGCGCTGGGGACGCTCGGGGTGTGGGCGCTGCGGGTCATGCTCCGGCGGGACGAACGGATCGTCTCGAACACCCCGGCCGCGCTCATCGTGTTCCTTCTCGCCTTCACGCTGTTTGCGTTCCTGCTCGGGGTGCACAACGCCTACACCTCGCAGACCTACCACGACTACGGCAAGTTCGTGCTGGCGGTCCTGCTCGTCTTCGTCGTGTGGAACACGACGCGCACGCTGGACGACGCGCGGCGGCTGACGGCCGTGCTGCTGCTGGGAACCGGAGCGGCGGCGGCGCTCGGCCTGGTGCTGTACGCCGGCGGGCCGGGGCTCACGTTGCGGGTGCTCTCTCGCCTCATTCCCTACGGCTACCCGTCGACCCGCATCGTGCGCTACGTCGAGGACGACCCGGCCAGGCCGATGCGCCTGATCTCGACCTCGGTCGACCCTAACTCGTTTGGTGGACTGCTGGCCGTGGTCTTCGTCCTTGCCTGCGCGGCGGCGATCGCGCGGCAGCGGCTGTTGCCTCGTGGGTTGACGGGACCGGTGATCCTGCTGACGGGGATGGCGATGTTGCTGACCCAGTCACGCGGTGCCTGGGTGGGCGCGGCGGCGGGCCTGGCGGTGCTGACGGTCCTGCGCTACCGCTGGCTGATCGCGCCCGGCGGCTTGCTGGCCGCGGCGGTGCTCGGCCTGGGGCTGGGCAGCAGCTTCATCCACCGGCTCTACCTGGGCCTGACGCTCCAGGATCCGGCGACCAAGCTGCGGCTCGCCGAATACCGCAACGCCCTGGCGATTATTCGCGAGCACCCCTTCTTCGGCGTCGGCTTCGGCGAGGCGCCGTCGATCACGCTGCAGACGGGCGTGTCGAGCATCTACCTGACGATTGCCGAGCGGACCGGGCTGCTCGGGCTCGCCGTGTTCCTGTTCGCGGTCGGCGCGGTGGCGCTGTCGGGCTTCCGCTACTGGCGGGAGCAGCGCGAAACGCCGGCCGGTGACCTCGCGCTCGGCTTGCTCGCCGCGCTGGCGACGGCGCTGACGGTCGGGGTCTTCGACCACTACTTCTTCAACATCACCTTCCCACACATGGTCGCGCTGTTCTGGATGGTCTGCGGGCTGATCCTGGCCCTGGCGTATCCGTCACACCTGCGCCGTTTGGTTGGATCGTAGCCGCCAGGAGTACCGAGGGCCGGGCGGCGGCTCACTCGCCCAGGGGATGATCGATGATCTCTTCCAGGGGCTGCGCCGCGCCCGCGGCAAGGACTGCCTTGAATGTCGCTTCTCCTAGCGCCGCGCGGGCGGTGGTGGCGGCGCGCATCAGTTCGGCCCGATCGATTTGGAGCGGCGTGCGGCCGACCGCCGCCCTGAGTGCACCAGTGGCGCCGAGCAGCCGTGCCGCCTGTTCCGGGTCGCGTCCCCGCGCCAGGACCACCGCGATCCCCTCCAGACAGTCGGCGATGCCCGGGCGCGAACCGTTCTGATGGTAAATCTCCAGGCTCGCCTGGTAGTCGCTCAGCGCACGGTCGATGTCGCCCAGGCGGTTGGCCAGGTACCCGTGTTGCGCGAGCGCCAGCGCGACGCCGCGCCGGTTGCGGTGGGCGCGCGCCAGGCTCAGGCTCTCCTCGAAGCATGCCCTGGCCGCCTCGGTCGCCCCGAGTTCCAGGTGCGCGTGCCCAAGCTGGCAGAGAACGATGTGCAGGTTCAACTGGTCGTCCTCGGCGCGGACGAGGCGACATGCCTCTTCGAAGGCGTCGCGGGCTGCCGCGTAGTCGGACTCGGCCAGGGCGACATCGCCTAGCCCGGCATGCGCCATCGCGATACCCCATGGGTGAGCGTTGGCCCGGCTGATTTCCAGGCTCTCCTGGTAGTCCTGGCGAGCCGCGGCGAGGCGACCCTGACGCACGGCGATGTGACCGAGTTGGGTGAGCGTCCCGGCGACGCGGTGCGGATTCCCCAGTGACCGCGCCAGGGGAAGGCACTGGGTGAGCAAGCCTTCGGCAGTGTCCAGGTCGCCGAGGCGCATGGAGACGGTGGCGGCCCCGATGAGCGCGTCGCAGTACGTGCTCATGCCCTCCGGTGTATCGAGTGCCGGAGGCCCGGCGGCCAGGACTGCCTCGAACCAGCGGCGTCCCTCCCGGGCGAGGCCGCGCGCCACCCAGAACCGCCACAGCGCCCCGGTGAGCCGCAGGCCGACCTCGGTCTCTCCCCCGTTGATCGCCCAGCGCAGCGCCGCGCGGAGGTTGTCGTGCTCCAGCTCGAGCCGGGTCAGCCAGGTTGTCTGGCCGGCCCCGGTCAGGGCGGGCGCCGCCGCCTCGGCCAGCGTCAGGAAATAGCGGGCGTGGCGCTCCCGGACCGCGTCGTAGGCGCCACTCTCTCGGAGTCGCGCCAGCGCGTACGCGCGCACGGTCTCAAGCAGATAGAACCGGAGACCGCCGCCTGGCTCATCCGAGCGCTCCACGAGGCTGCTCAGGTGGAGGGCTTCCAGCACCATCAACGTATCCGTGGGCGTTCCGTCCTCCAAGCAGACGGCCTGGACCGCCTCCGGCGTGAAGCCGCACGCGAAGACGCCGAGCGCCGCCAGCAACGCGCGCTCCTCCGGGGTGAGCAGCGCGTAGCTCCAGTCGAAGGTCTGCCGCAGCGTCTGCTGCCGTGCCGGTAGATCGCGCGGTGCGGTGCCCAGAGTGGCGCGCCGCTCGGAGAGCCGCTCCAGCAGTGCCTCCGGTGGGAAGAGGCGGATGCGTGCTGCTGCCAGCTCAATGGCCAGCGGCAACCCGTCGAGCCGGTGGCAGATGGCGGCGACCGCCTCCCGGTTGGCCGGGGTCAGGGTGAAATCCGGCCGCACCGCGCGGGCCGCCTGGAGGAAGAGCTGCACCGCCTCGCTTTGTTCGGCGCGGTGGGGGTCCGATGGGAGCGGCAGCGGAGGGACGCGGAACTCCTGCTCACCGTAGAGGCGCAGCGGGATGCGGCTGGTGGCCAGCACCCGCAGGCCCGGCGCTGCGGCCAGCAATGAACTGACGATCGTCGATGCCTCGATCACATGCTCGAAATTGTCGACGACCAGGAGGAGGGTGCGATCGCCGATGGCACGCGCGATCCGCTCCTCGGGCGAGGCACCGACGGCCTGCTGCGCATCCAGTGCCCGCTCGATCGTGCCGGGGACCAGGCGCGGGTCGTCGAGCGGGGAGAGGTCCACGAAGATCCTCCCGCCGGGGAAGGCGTCCTTGCTCTCGGCGGCGACCTGGAGCGCGAGCCGGGTCTTGCCGGTGCCGCCCACGCCGGTGAGCGTCACCAGGCGGCTCGTGGTCAGGAGTTGACGAATCCGGGCCACCTCGCGGCGGCGGCCCACCAGCGGCGTCACCGGGGCGGGCAGGTTGTCGTGCGGCGGTGGATCGGCCATGGCACGGCGCCGGTGCGGGACAGCCGCGATGAAGGCGTGCCGTTCCTCCTCGGAGAGCGCCAGGGCGTCCGCGAGAGCGCGCACGGTGTGGGGATAGGGATACCGGCGTTCACCTCGCTCGAGGGCGGCGATGCCATTGGCTGACAACCCGGCGCGCTCTGCCAGCTCTTCGCGCGTCAAGCTTGCCGCTTCTCGGTGGTGTCGGAGCAGGTCGCCGAACGGCGGCCGGTCGTCGGTGCCCATCCGGTGAGGCGCCCTCTCTCCCGGCGGAAGTGTGAGCCTGGTGTGGGCCCGGTGTGAGGGTGCTGAGTATAGTCCCCGACCGCAACACGCGTCAATCTCTTCAAGAAGCGGACCTGTCTCCGCATCGACGTCTGTGTGCGTTGTCCACGCCATGAGGCCCGAGGGACAGGGTGATCCTCGGGGGATGAGCCGTGGCGAAGTCGACCACGCGCTGCGCGCCGAAGAAGAGGAGGGGAAGACATGAGGCGTTTAGCGATACTGATGCGGTGGATGCTGGCGCTCCTCGTCGCAGGCGCCGCCTTCCCCTGGCTGACTGCTGGAGGCGGCATTGCGGCGGCGGAGCCGCAGCCGATTATCATCGACGATTTTTCGACTCCCCAGGCCGAAATCGCGATCTTTCAACCGGGTACGCGGAGCGCTTCGGCCGTCACGAGCGCGGGCATCCTCGGCGGGGCGCGCGTCATCAGCGCGGAGCACACGGGCACAACGACGGCGAACTCGTTCTTCTGGGTCGGTGTCAAAGACGGTTACTACTACAGTTCGCGCCAGATAAACGGCCAAGGCAACGGTGCGATCTGGTGGCACGGGAACACGAACACCGAGACGCTCAATCCGACCGGGCTCGGCGGTGTCGATCTGACCGGCGGGGGCTACTGGAACGGGTTCGCGATCGTAGCCGGTCGCAACGGGATGCAGAATAACGTCGTGGTAACCGTCTACACTGACGGAACCCACTACTCGACCACCTCGTTCATGCCTCCCTTCACGCCGGTCAACTCCGAGCCGCACGACACGGTTCGACTTCCCTTCGCTGGGTTCACAGCCGCAGGCCCGGACGGCGGTGCGGACTTCAGCAATGTCGGAGCGATCACCATCACCTTCTCCGAAGGCAGCGGTTATGGGCCGTACGTCTCGTTGTTCGAGACCGACCGCATGAACGTTCCGCCGGACGTGAATGCGGGTGGGCCGTACAGCGGGTCCGTGCGTCAGCCGGTCTCGATCGCCGGCCAGGTGGACGATCGCGATGACGACACGATCACAACTACCTGGGACTGGGAGGCGGTCGGTGGCACGAGCGGCACGTGTACCGTTGCGAACGCCAGCGCGCTCACGACGACCGTCACCTGCACCAAGGTCGGGACCTACCGTCTCACGCTCACCGCCTCCGACGGCGTCAACTTACCCGTGACCGCGGAGGCATCGCTCACGATCAATCAGGGATCGCCCACGATTACCTGGGACCCGCCGACGTGGATCACGTACAGTCCGCTCAGCGCGACCGTACTTGGCGCCACGGCATCCGTCGCTGGAAGCTTCAGCTACCAATTCAAGGGGGTGACGGTCGATGGGCGCTCGGTCAGCGGAACGGCCCAGATCGGCACTGTGCTCGATGCGGGCACCTACACGCTGACGGCGACGTTTACACCGGATGACACGACAAATTACACCTCGGTCGAGCAGTCGCGGCCTCTCCAGGTACTCCGGGCGACACTATCCGTGCAGGTGAACAACGCGAGCCGCGAGTACTACCACCCCAACCCGACGTTTTCGGGGACGCTGACCGGCGTCGTTCCCGGCGATGCCATCACGGCTGACTACACCACCACCGCCACATTGACGAGCCCGATCGGCCAATATCCGATCACCCCGACGCTGTCAGATCCGGATGACCGGCTCATCAACTACAACGTAACGGTAAGCAACGGAAGGCTCACCATCACCGCTGCTCAGACCTCGATCACGGTTGAAGACAGCGTCATGACGTCGACCGCGACCAGCGTCGAGCTGCGCGCGACCGTTACTTCCGATGTGCCGGTGCTGGCTGGTCAGGTGACGTTCAGCCTGACCGACGGTGCCGGGAACGAGATCGGCACGCCGTCCACGGTGCAGCTTTCCGGAGAGCAGGCCGTCATCACCTTCCCTACCGGTGGGCCGCTGTCGACCGGCACGTACACGATTCACGGTATCTACGATGATCCGGCCCGCAATTACGCCGGTAGCGAGGGACAGGCTACGCTGATGGTCAGCGCGGCCGGCCCGGCGACGGTAACCCTCATGCCCGGCAACACCGTCGCGACCGTCGGGGATCGAGTCACCGAGACGGTTGAGGTATTGGACGCCGGTGGCCATCCCGTTGCCGATGGGTCGGTCGTGACCCTCAAAGTGAGCGGCGTGAACGCAACGTCCCTGACCGCCACCACCGTCAACGGCCGGGCCACGTTCGAGTTGGAGGCCGTCTTCCCCGGTGTGGACACCGTTACTGCGGAGGCGGGTGGGGTAACCGCGAGTGCCACCGTCACCTGGCGGGAGCCGCCATCGGCGGGTGCTGCGCTCATCCTCGTCGTCAACCCGCCGCGGCCCTTCGCGCTGGTGACGGCCATCAGCTTCTGGGGCCACCCCAGCGGGACCGTTCACTACCAGGCCCCGGATCTGAAGCTGCAGAGCAGCAAGATTACGAGCGTGGTGGCGACGAAGGGCTCCGCGACGATCTTCGGCACCGCGACCGTCGCCGGCCAGCCGGTCGTCTTCCGGGTCGATGTGACCGGTGGATTACGCGACGGCACCGTCCGCTTGCGCGTCAGTAACGGTTTCGACTCCGGCGTCGTCCCGGTCAGGCTCACGCTCCAGCTTGCCTGAACCGCTAACCTCCCCGCTGCGTCCCGGGTGTCACGTGCGCCCGGGACGCGCGTTCCCCTCATCGTGCGTCGCGTTGACGGAGCTTCCCGCCGTGTGCTAACGTGCCGCTCCGGAGGGAACCGGCGTGACACGACTGATTGCGCACCTGATCGCGAACGGCCTGGCGGTGGTGCTGCTCGCCCGGTTGATCCCGGAGCATGTCGGCTACACCGACACCGCGGCCGTGGTGATCTTCGCCATTGTCTTGGCGCTGCTGAATGCAGTGCTGCGCCCCATTCTGCAACTGGTGGCGCTGCCGATCACCTGCCTGACCCTGGGGATCTTCGCGCTGGTGGTCAACGCGGTGGTCTTTTATCTCGCCGGCGCGCTCATCGACGGCATCCAAATCACCTTCATCGGCGCGCTGGTCGGCAGCATCGCCGAGAGCGTCCTGAGCGGTATCCTGTGGCGGCTGTTTAAGACGAACGACAAGTGGTGAGGAGCGGCTGGCATGGCTCGACCGTACCCCGTGGGCGTCTTCGCGCCCGTAGCCACGACGTTCACCCCTGATGGGGCGTTGGACCTGGACCGGTTCCGCGCCAACATGGAGTGGTATGCGACGTCGTCCCTCGACGGCATCGTGATCATGGGCTCCAACGGCGAGTACGTGAGCCTGTCGCCGGATGAGAAGCTGGCGCTGATCGAGGCGGGCGTCAAGGCGGTCGCCGGGCGCAAGCCGATCGTCGCCGGAACGGGGGTCGAGTCCACCCGCGGCACGATCGAGTTGACGAAGGCCGCGGCCGAACTAGGCGCGAACTACGCGCTGGTGGTGACGCCGCACTACTACAAGCCACGCTACGACCGCGCCGCTTACGTGCGGCATTTCCATGCTGTCGCCGATGCGTCGCCCATCCCGGTGATCGTCTACGTGATGGCGGCCTACACCGGGGTTGACCTGCCGGTGGACACCGTGGTCGAGATCGCCCAGCACCCGAACATCGTGGGGATCAAGGACAGCGGCGGGAACGCGCCGAAGGTCGCCGAGATGGTGGCGCGCACCCCGGAAGACTTCGGTGTGCTGGCGGGGTCGGCCAACTTCCTCTACCCCGCCCTCTGCCTGGGGGCGACGGGCGGCATCCTGGCACTGGCCAACGTGGCGCCGGACGCGTGTCAGGAGATCGTCCAGGCGTTCCGTGCCGGGGACCATGTGCGGGCGCAGGCGGTCCAGTTCCGCCTGCTCGCGCCGAACGCGGCGGTGACCACCCGCTTCGGGATCGCGGGCCTGAAGGCGGCGATGGACATGATCGGGCTGTACGGCGGCGATCCACGGCCGCCGCTCCTGCCCTTGAACCACGCGGAGCGGGCGGAGGTTCGGCGCATCATGGAGGAAGCCGGCATCCTTGCCCGCGCCTGAGCCGTTCCCGGGAATCGAGACCTTCCCGACGCCGATCACGGTCGGGGTGGTGGCGGACACGCATCTCTCGGCGCGGGCCGCGGCCCGCGCCGGGCTCCCCGCGCCGTTGGTGGAGGGGCTGCGTGGGGTCGATCTGATCCTCCACGCCGGGGACGTGACGAGCCTGGAGGCGCTGGCGCTCTTCGAGGCGCTCGCCCCGGTGCGAGCGGTGTATGGGAACAATGAGGACGCGGCACTCCACGTGCGCCTGCCGCGCATCCGCTACTTCCGCTTCGGCCGCTTCACCGCCGGGCTGATGCACGGGCACGACGTCGAGCGGATGACCGCTCGGCAGGCGGCGGAGCACACGCTGTCCGGCCGGGTTGACGTGGCCATCTTCGGCCACAGCCACCGCCCGGTCTGCGAGTGGCGCGAGGGCACGCTCTTCTTCAACCCCGGCTCCCCCACCCAGAAGCGCTGGGAACCCCGCTACTCCTACGGCATCATCCGCTTCACGGACACCATCGAGCCGGAGCTGCGGTTTTTTTGAGCCGTGATGCGTCATACGTCATACGTCACGCGTCATGCGTCATTCTCCCCTCTCCCCTCGTGGGAGCGGGGCCGGGGGTGAGGGGGACGGATGACGTATGACGCATGACGCATCACGCTTCCAGCGCCTGATTGATCGTCGCGACCGAGTGGACAAGATCGGCGCGGGAGAGGTTCTCCAGGATCACCGGGCCGGTGAAGCCGCGGACGGTGAGGTGGTCCAGCAGGCGGGGGACATCGACGAGCTCGCCGGGGCCGCCCAGTGCGCGGTGGTCGATCCGACGGCGCAGGTTGACGCCGAGGGCCTGCTCGCGGACACCGTGGAGGTGGAGTTGGCGGATGCGGGGCAGCCAGGCGTCGAGGAATGCGATGGGGTCCTCGTCGCGCACCAGCAGGTGGGACACGTCGCAGCACACGCCGAGGTCGTACCGTTCGACCAGCGGTGCCTGCCAGGCAAAGGGGAACCCGTCCATCGTCTCGACGGCGAGCGGCGTACCAGGCACCGTGCGCGTCAGGTCGGCGAAGGACCGGTCGATCGCGGCCAGCATCAGCCGGGTGAACAGGCTCTGCTCCGGGTCCGCGACGCCGGGGGCGACCTCGTTGCCGAACGGGCCGGTGGCGTGGAGGACGAAGCTGGTGACGTCGAGCGGGGAGCAGGCCTGGATGGCGCGGACGACGGCCTCGACGCTCGCCCGGCGGGTCAACTCGTTGGCGGCGCTGATGTCAACCCAGACGTAGGGGAGGTGCGCCGTGAGCGTCAGCCCGATGCGCTGCTGGAGGCGACCGATGTCGGCCAAGAGCCCGTCGTCGACCACGTCGGGGAAGAGGAAGAGCCCGTCGAGGTACAGCTCGACCGCGTCGAGGCCGAAGTCCGTTGCCAGCTCCTCGACCGCCTCGAGCACGCGCCGCCGGGGATCGGCCGGTCGTCGGGCGAACTCTTCGGCCAGGATCGCTTGGATGCTGGCGCCGAAGACGACCACGGGGCTGCTCCTCTCACTCCTGCCACGGAACCCCCTGCAACCGGGCTACGAACGTTGACGATTTGGCCTGGTAAACCTGCCAGCCGTCCGCGACTCCCCGCGTGTCATCCTGAGCGGAGCCGGTGGCGGCGGCCAGCCGTCCCCGGCGCAGCGAAGGATCTCCCGCAGGAGTGACCGCTAGAGCGCGAGATCCTTCGCTCCGCCGCCCGGCGCTCCCGCCGCCGGCGGCGCCGGCGAGGATGGCGGGGACCGGGCGAAGGGG
>NZ_JADGHZ010000128.1 GCF_019683595.1 Sphaerobacter sp.
CCCCTCGCCCTCACTCCTTCGGCATCGCCTTGATCGCCTCGTAGGCGGGGCGGGGGGTGCCGTCGGGGTAGAGGAGGGCGTAGGCGGTGAAGGGGTGGCCGTCGCCGTTGAAGGCGCCGAAGTTCAGGTTCCAGATGAACATCCGCTCGACCCAGGGCCATTCCGTGCGTGCGATCTCGTAGGCCCGCACGAGGTACCGTGCCTGGTCCTCCTCGCTGACCCACTTGCTGAAGCCCCAGGACGGCCAGTCGGTGGCGGTGCCCCAGCCGAATTCGGTGATCCAGATCGGCAGGTGACCCAGCCCGGCGTTCACGACGGCAGCGTGCAGCGCCTCGGCGCGGCGGAAGTAGAACTCCGGCGCGTTGTTCCAGGCAGGGGTGTTGGCCGGGTTGCTCGGCCAGTAGTTGTCGGGTGGGTTGCCCGCGCCGTAGGCGTGGATGCCGATCACGTCGATGTAGCGTCCTGCCTCGCCGCCGTTTAGCGCGAGCAACTCCTCGGTGTAGGCGAGGTCGTCCCAGATCACGGTCCGCTCGCGGAGGCTGCTCGGCGCCATCCCCGCCAGCACGACCAGCGCGTCCGGGTCGTGCCGCCTGACCGCCTGGCTGCCCACGCGCAGCAGTTCCAGGTATCCGGCCGGGCGGATCAACCCTCCGGCCTCCTGGGCGATGTTCGGCTCGTTCCAGATCTGCCAGGCGTCGACGCGGCCGCGAAAGTGGGCGACGAGGACCTCCATGAAGCGCCCGAAGGAGACCGGGTTGGCGGGCGTGCCGGGCGGGATGTCGAGCGCCCAGGCCGGCGGCGCGTTCACCGTGACCAGCACGTGCAGCCCGCGCTCCCGCGCCGCGTCGACGAAGCGGTCGAGCGGGTGGAAGATGTAGTAGCCCGGCTCCGGTTCCATCAGGCCCCACTGGCCCTGGACTCGCACCCAGTCGCAGCCGGCGTCCCGAACGAGGTCGAGGTAGGTCTCGTTGGTGACGTGGTTCGGTTCGTCGCCCCACCAGAAGACGTTGAAGGCGCAGCCGACCGGGTGGTTGTAGAGCGGCTGCGGGCCGATGGGCGGGGTCGGACCTGCCGGGCCCTCCGGGGTGACCGCCAGGGGCGGGACCGGCCGGGCCGCGAGCGCCTGTCGGCCGAGGTGGCCGAGCAGTACGTCGTGGGGCCAGGGGTTTTCCGGGTGCCACTCGAAGCGGGCGCGCTCGAAGTACTGCACGGTGCGCCCGTTCTCGATGAACTCTTCGCTAATCGGGTAGCCGAAGGCCGCCAGCCCGCCGCGCGTTTCCCAGTAGATGCGGAAACCGCCGCAGAGCCGGTGGCCGGTGGCGGGGAAGACGCGGCAGTGATGATCGTTCGCGGCGTCGACCGGTTGGAAGGGTGGCTCGTTGCGGCGGTCGAGCGTCGTCAGGGCGCCGAGCCGGGTCACGAGCACCTCGTAGCCGGCGCCGGCCAGGTGGTCGTGGCGCTCGAAGACGGCGCGCTCGAAGTACTGTCGCAGCAGGCCGTCCTGGTAGAAGACGCGGCTGATCGGATAGCCGAAGGTCGGGAGCCCGCCGTTCTGCTCCCAGAAGCGCAGGAACGGATCGCTTACCCAGAAGCCGGTTTCCGGGAAGTAGGCGGCCTTGCCGTCACCCAGCGTGGACTGGCCGGGTGGTATCCCCGCCTGGGGCACCGCGGGAGTCGCAAGCGTGACCGCTGGTGCCAACAGCAGTCCCACGACCAGCAGCGTCAGGATCAAGCGTCGCATCAGGGCCACCACGATCTTAGGCCCAACCCTCCCCACGCCCGATCGGCGCGCCGCCTGCGCGGCACGATCGGATACCGAGCATCACGGCCCCGTTCATGCGGCGTCGCTACATGATGGACAGCGAGGATACGGATCGATGTTGCTGGGTAGAAGACGTTCGCTGTACAAGAACCAAGGTGACACCGGTCAGGTACTATTCCTCCCCAACCCTACCTCACGCGCTCGCGCGATGGCCTCCTCCCGATCGGCCACATGTAGTTTACCGAGGATGTTGGAAACGTAGTTGGCGACCGTCTTGCCGCTCAGGGAGAGGAGCCGGGCGATCTCGGCATTGGAGGCTCCCTGGGCCATCAGGTGGAGCATCTCTCGCTCGCGTCCGGTCAACATGGGAAAGGCTTCCATCGGAACGGCGGGCCGCGCTGTCGTGAAGAAGTCGATCAGGCGGGCGGCGATGCCAGGACTGAAGATCGCCTCGCCGCGGCTGATCGCGCGGATGGCCCGCAGCATGTCGTCCTTGGTCGCGTCCTTGAGCACGTAGCCCCGCGCACCGGCGCGCATCGCGGTGAACACCGAGGCGTCGTCTTCGAACATCGTGACGACCAAGATGCGGGTGGCCGGATGGGCTGCCAGGATGCGGCGTGTCGCCTCGATCCCGTTGAGGCCCGGCATCTTGATGTCCATCAGCACGACATCCGGCCGCAGCGTCTCGGCCAGCGTGACGGCCTCGTCGCCCGTGGTTGCCTCGCCGATCACCTCGATATCCGGCGTTGTGCTCAGCAGCAGTGTCAGTCCGTCTCGGAAGAGCGGATGATCATCCGCAATCAGGACGCGCACCGGGTCCATGAGCGTACTCCGTTCTGATGCATCATGCGTCTCGCATCGTGCAGCTTAGGCTTGCTGCCTTCCCTGACATCCTGGCGGAGATGTCGGGTGCCACAGGCAGGACACTTACATCGGCCTCCCCAGCGGCAGCCGGGCGACGATGCGCGTGCCGGTCGGCATTGCGCGCTCGACCAGGCATGTTCCCCCGAGTTCGATCGCCCGCTCGCGCATCGAGCGCAGACCGACGCCGGTTCGGCCTCCTCGCTCGGCCGGGTCTGGTAGACCGATGCCGTCGTCGATGATCTCGACCTGCAACGTCTCGTCGGCGACGCAGGTGAGCCGGACGAGGCAGGTCCGGGCGTGGGCATGCCGGCTGACATTCATCAGGGCTTCCTGGACGATCCGGTAGGCCGCGACTTCCACCGCGGCCGCCAGCGCCGGGAGCGGCGCTGGAACCTCGACGGTCACCTGAAACCCCGCGGTCGGGTTCGGCCCGCCCTGGGCGTGACTGGCGCTGGTGTATTGCATGGCGCGCTCGCGGATGGCGTCGACCAGGCCCAGCTCGTCCAGCGTCGGCGGCCGCAGGTCGTAGACGAGCCGCCGTATGTCGCCGACCGCGGCCCGAATCGCCGTCTGCAGCTTGGCGTTGACGACAGCGGCCGCCTCCGGGTCGGTCTGGATGAGTTCACCGACGGTGGCGGCGGTCAGGCCGAGCGCGGCGAGCGTCGGGGCCAGTTCGTCGTGCAGGTCGCGTCGCAGCCGCCGCCGCTCCTCCTCCCGGGCCAGCACCAGCCGCTCGCGCGAGCGTTGCAGGTCGGTCATCACGCGCACGCCGTGCACGGCCACGCCCGCGTGGTGCGCCAGGTCGTCGAGCAGGCGCCGATCGGCGCTGGTGAAGGCTTCGCCCGGTGCGCGTGGGCCGAGCAGGAGTTGGCCAACGACGTCGCCCTGGTAGATGAGCGGCACCTGGAGCAAGTCGGCGGGCGGCTGGCCGGCGGCGGCGGTGATAGCGAACTCCTCTTCCTCATCTCGGGGGAGCGCGATGGCGACGTACGGCAGCTTCAGCGCCTCTTGGACGGTCGAGACGATGGTCGGCAGCACGGCATCGGGGGCCAGCGTCGCTTCGAGGCGCCGGCCAAGGCGAGCCAGGACGGCGTAGGGGTCATCGCGCTCGCCGTACATCAGGTGGTTGACACCGCGCTGGAGGCGATCCCGTAGCGGCTGGAAGAGGACGGCAACGAGGCCGGTGGCGATCAGCGAGATCACGAGATTGCCACCGGTGTTGAAGAGGGCGCCGAGGTAGCCGACCACGAGCACGTAGAGGCCGACGACGCCGGCGGTCAGCGCGCCGTAGACGAGGGAGTGGTGGATCACGACATCGATGTCCCAGAGCCGGTAGCGCAGGATCGACGCGCCGATCGACAACGGGACCGGGAGCAAGGCGCAGACGAAGACGGTGGTGCTGGTCAGGTCGTAGAGCGCGGCCGGGATACCGGGCTGGTGCAGGGCGGGGATGAGATCGCCCGGGATACCCACCGCGAGGAAGCCGGCGATCGCCACGGAGAAGCCGAAGACGACCCACTTGGTCTGCTGGCGCTGGATCGGCCCCGACACCCGCCGATACCGGTGGACTTGCGCAAACAGGAAGGCGCCGAGAAAGCCGAAGAACACGGGGCCCGACAGCAGCAGGGGCCAGGTGCTTGGGTCGACGACCGAACCGGGGAAGAACATCAGGCCCCCGCCCAAGGCGACCCAGGCGACTGCCGCCGCCCGCGTCCAGGGCGGCACGAAGGCGCCGTCCGGGAAGAGACAGAACAAGAGAAAGAAGGAGAAAATCGCGTAGTACTCGAGCGCGGAGACGACGGCTCCCCAGTTCGGGTGGTTCGCGACCAGGGCCCCAAGCGTGTTCGGAAAGGTTGCCCCAAACAGGACGAGCGTGAGCGAGAGGAGAAGCGGCAGCCGCTCCGCGGACTTGCGCCAGAAGATGAACAGGCCGATTGCCAGAAAGGCCGCGGCGAATGCGATCTTGAGCGCGAGCGTGTAGCCGGCATAGATCTCCGGCGCGAGGCCCAACTGCCTGAGGCCGGCGCGGACGGCGCCGGCCTCTGGATCGACGGAAACGCTGGCCAGTTGCGTGTAGTGCGCCGGGAGGCTGGCGACAAAGAGCGCCGTGCTCAATGCCGCCATCGCAACCCAGCCGATGCGGGCCACGGCGAGCGCGGGGTTGTGGAGCCGCACAGTCCCACCCTGCCGTAGCCGCTGGTCGCGTTCCGAATCTTGGCCAAACCCGACAAGCGATGGGACTCGTGCCCGGGGTACGCGCATGCGCGGCCTCCTCCTGGGGCTCCGTCGACCAGCGCCGTCGCTGCCGCTCGTGTCTCCGTATCCTACTCGAGAACGGCGCCGACCGGCAGCGGAGCGCTTATTCGAGAGGTTGTGCCTGCGGGGCTGGTTGGCGTGTCATGGACCGCCGAAGCAGCGTCACCGGCGTCGCCAGCATCCAGATCGAAAACAGCGGGAAGACGAGGAAGCCGAAGATGCCCAGTGGGCTCTCCGGATCGAACACCGTGCCGGTGCTGACGAAGAGGCTCACCGCGCCCACCGCGCCGAGTATGCCGATCCAACGGGGCAGCCGCCGGGTCGCCAGGATCGCGATCGAGGCGGTCGCCCAGAAGACACCCTGCGGGAAGGCCAGCCCCTCCTGGAGCGAGCGCGCCACGGTGCCCAGCGCCCGCAGCATCTCCGGTGTGCCGCCATCCAATGCGACGCGGACGAACGCGAGTTCGACGCCCAGGCGGGCGATCGATACGAGAATGGTCGCGACCCCGCCGCCGAAAGCGGCAAGTGCCAGCAGTCCGCTGCCGTCTCCCGCGCGGCGCAGCGCGACGTAGAGGCCGGCAACGAAGACGAGGAAGAACGCGCCAGCGGCGAACTCAAGATAGATGGAGATCAGCCAGTCGATGCGACTGGTTGCCAGCCAGTCCTCGATGGCTTGCGCCGAGCCGCCGAGATCTGGCTCGGCGGGAGTGAAGAGGAAGCCCTTGACGAACATGAGCACGCCAAAGGCGAAGCCGCTGATGAGCGCGAGGCGATACCGAAGGGAGACGCCTTCGAACTCGTTGTCTGCGTGCTGTACCAGCATGGTGCGTTGCCTTTCCCGGCTTGCGCCGTTATCCGTCACGGCGACGGTTCACGGGTCGCCGTTGATCAATCTGGTGCCTCTGGTCTGCTCGCGAGCCCATGACGACGATAGGGGAGTGGGATTCCCGGGGGAAAGGGTGCGAGCTTCCCAATGTTCGGGAATCGGTTCTGGGAACGCTGGTCGGTGGGATGTGCCAGCGGTACACCGGGCGGCGTACACTGGAGCCCGGGCGCGGGCGAGCAGCGTAGGGTGCGCGGATGGCTCGCGCTGGTGGGGGCCTGGGGGTCGACGAAGGATGACCGGTCGTGTCAGCGCAAGCTGAGACACTCATCGAGATCCGCGACTTCACCTATCGCTACCCCCCGGCCGAGCCGGGTGGGGCGCCGGTGACGGCGCTCGACGGGATCACGCTCGACATCGCGGCCGGGGAGTGCCTCGGCGTGACCGGCACGGCCGGGAGCGGGAAGAGCACGCTCTGCCTGGCGCTGAACGGCCTGGTGCCGCACGCCACCGGGGGCACGGTGCGGGGCGAGGTGCGCGTCGGCGGTTGGAGCACCAAGGAGGTTCCGGTGCCGCGGCTGGCGACGCGGGTCGGGATGGTCTTTCAGGACCCGGAGAGCAACCTGGTCGGGCTGACGGTGGAGGACGAGGTCGCCTTCGGCCCCGAGAACCTGGGGGTACCGCGGGAGGAGATCGCGGCCCGGGTCGCCTGGGCGCTGGAGGCGGTCGGGATGGCCGGGGCACGCCGCCGGCCGGCGGCGCAACTCTCGGGCGGGCAGAAGCAGCGGGTGGCGATCGCCGCAGTGCTGGCGATGCGACCCCAGGTGCTGGTCCTCGACGAGCCGACCGCCCAGCTCGACCCGACCGGCAAGGAGGAGGTCGCCGCGGCGATCGCGGCCTTGCGGCGGGAGCGCGGGGCGGACCTGACGGTGGTGCTGGTCGAGCAGGACGCCGAACTGCTGGCGCGGCTGGCGGACCGCGTCGTGGTGCTCGACGCCGGGCGGATCGTGCTCTCCGGCCCGACGCGGGAGGTCTTCACCCAGGTGGACCACCTAGCCGGGGTCGGGGTCTTCGCGCCGCAGGTGGCAGAGGTCACGGCCCGGCTGAGCGCCGCGCTCGGCACCGACCTGGCGGCGCTGACCCCGGAGGAGGCCGCCCCGGCCCTGCGGAGATGGCTGGTCAGTCCGTGTCACCCCGAGCCGAGCCGGGAGCGGCGGGAGCCGCCTCCGGCGGCGTTGTCCGAATCGACGGACCCGGTCGTGGGTGATGACCCGGCGCCGCGAGATGGATCCTTCGACGCCGCTCGCAGCGTGTCCATGGGATCCGCTCAGTCTGCCGGGGAACACGACGCGGCTGCACCGGAGCCGCTGGTCGTGATCGAAGGGGTGCACTACAGCTACGGTGGGTCGGTCCCGGCACTGCGAGGGGTGGACCTGACCCTGGCGCCCGGGGAATTCGTCGCGCTGCTCGGGGTCAACGGCTCGGGGAAGACGACGCTGGCGAAGCACCTGAACGGGCTGCTGCGGCCCGACGCCGGGCGGGTGCTGGTGGCCGGGCGCGACACGCGGCAGCACCCGCCAGGGGAGCTGGCGCGCGTCGTCGGCTACGTGTTCCAGAACCCCGACCATCAAATCTTCCAGCCCACTGTGGCCGCCGAGGTCGCGTCCGGGCCGCGCAACCTGGGTGCGCGCGGGGCGGATCTCGCCGCGCGGGTGGACGAGGCGCTCGCGCGCTTCGGCCTGACCGACCTGCGCGAGCGCCACCCGATGCTGCTGGGTCGCGCCGCCCGGCGGCGCGTGGCGCTGGCCGCGGTCTACGCCACACGCCCGCGCGTGCTGGTTCTCGACGAGCCGACCGGCGGGCTCGACCGGCGGGACACGACGGAGCTAATGGCGACGCTGGAGGCGCTGGTGGCGGAGGGCGTCACCGTGCTCCTGATCACCCACGACCTGCGCCTGGCCGCGGCACACGCGCGGCGGGTCGTGGTGATGTCGGACGGGCGGGTGGTGGCCGACGGGCCGCCCGAGGCGATCCTGACCGACGCCGAGCGC
The DNA here is from genome assembly GCF_019683595.1 of Sphaerobacter sp. Taxonomy (GTDB): domain Bacteria; phylum Chloroflexota; class Chloroflexia; order Thermomicrobiales; family Thermomicrobiaceae; genus Sphaerobacter. Next base: position 7,757 of record NZ_JADGHZ010000128.1, read on the forward strand.
CTGGCCGCGGCCGGGCTGCGGCCGGCGCCGGTGACGCGCCTGTCGCTGGACCTCGCCGACGCCGGGATGCCCCCGGCGCTCACCGTCGGGTCCTTCTGCGCGGCGTTCCTACGCCGCGTGCCCGGCGGGGCGGAGTGCCCGGCCGGCGGGCGGACGGGTGAGGGGCGCGAGCGATGAGCGCGGCGGGCTTCGACCTGTACGTTCCCGGCGATTCCTGGCTGCACCGGGTGGATGCCCGGGTCAAGCTGGCGTTCGTGCTCGGCGCGCTGGCGCTGCTGCTGGTCTGGTCCAACCTGCCGCTGTTCGTCCTGGCGCTGGGGCTGACCCACCTGGCGCTGGTGAGCGCCGGCGTGCCCGGGACGCGACTGGCGCGGGTCTGGCGCACGCTCGCGCCGTTCCTGCTGCTCATCGTGCTGCTCTGGCCGCTCTTCAACCGGGGCGGGACGCCGGTGCTGCTCGAAGCCGGCCCGCTGCGCATCACCGGCCGCGCGCTGCTGGCGGGCGTGGGCGCCGCGCTGCGCATCGCCGCGCTCTCGTTCGTCTTCGTCCTCTGGCTGAGCACCACCGACCAACGGCAGATCGTGCGGGGCTTCGTCCGCCTGGGCCTGCCGTTCGGGCTCGGCATGGCGCTGACGATCGGGCTCCGTTTCATCCCCACCTTCGCCGGGGTGTTCCAGACCGTGTCCGACGCGCAGCAGGCGCGGGGGCTGGTGTTAAGCGGTGGGGTGCTGCGCCGGGCACGGGCGATGATCCCGATCCTGATCGCGGCGCTGGTGACGGTGCTGCGTCTGAGCGAGCAGCTTGGGTGGACCCTGGAGGCGCGGGCCTTCGGCGCGCCGGTCCCGCGCACGACGCTGCACGACCTGGCGATGCGGCCGGTCGACTGGCTGCTGCTGGTCCTGGTGGTCGGCAGCGCTGGGGTGTTGCTGTGGCTCTCGCTCGCGATCGGACTGGGCCGGGGCTTGCTATGGCCGGTCGTGTAGGACGGGTCGGACGGACGGCGCAGCCGTGCCCATTGGCCGTCCGCGCACGATGTCCGTATACGCGTACGTACGCTATATTTCGCTCTCGGCAGACGCCGGGATGAGAGAGGAGCTGCCGGACGTGATCGAGCCCTTCGCCGCGCGGCTAGCCGCTGCCCAGAGCGGCACCCACGCGCTGATCGACCTCGACGCCTTCGCCGGTAATGTAGCGTACGTACGCAGCCAACTTCCCCCAGGAGCCGAGCTGATGGCGGTGATCAAGGCCAACGCCTACGGCCACGGCCTTGTCCCCTGCGGCCGGGCTGCGCTGGCAGCCGGAGCCTCCCGGCTGGCGGTGGCCCGTATCGAGGAGGCGCTGCTGCTGCGCGCGGCGGGAGTGGTCGCCCCCATCCTCGTCCTCAGTCCGCCCAACCCCGCGTTGGCCCGCCAGGCGGCCGAGGCGGGGATTGCCCTGGCCGTCGGCTCGGCCACCGGTCTGCAGCGGCTGCTCGACGCCCTCGGCGATGACCTGCCGCCGCTCCCGGTGCACCTCAAGGTCGACACCGGCATGCACCGCTTCGGGGTCGAGCCGGAGGGCGTGGTCGAACTGGTGCGCGCGCTGGCGGCGGAGCCGCGGGTCCAGGTCGAGGGGGTCTTCACCCACTTCGCCACCGCGGACGCGGCCGACGACCGCGTGCTGCAGGAGCAGACCCGGCGCTTTGCCGCGGCCGTCCAGGCGCTCGCCGCGGCGGGCCTGCAGCCGCCCCTGGTGCACATGGCCAACAGCGCCGCCTTCCTCCGCGGCGTGGTCGAGATCCCGGCTCCCGGCGCCACGATCGCGGTCCGCGCCGGCCTCATCCTCTACGGGCTGAACCCCAGCCCTGAGCGCCCTCTCCCGGCGCCGATTCGCCCGGTGCTGCGGCTGGTGACCCGCGTGGGGCAGGTCTTCACCGTCCCACCCGGCGAGGGCATCTCCTACGGCTGGAGCTACATCGCCGAGCGACCCATCCGCTGTGCCGACCTCCCGATCGGCTACGCCGACGGGCTGGTGCGCCTGCTCTCCAACCGGGGCTGGGCCGTCGTCGGCGGCGCCGTCTGCCCGATCCGTGGTCGCATCTGCATGGATCAGACGGTGATCGAGGTTGACGCCGCGCCGGACGTCGCCGAGGGGGACGAGGTCGTACTGCTGAGCGACGGCCGGGACGGCGCCATGACCGCCGACCAGGCCGCCGCCCTGGCAGGGACCATCAGCTACGAGATTGTCAGCTCCCTCGCCGCCCGCGTCCCGCGCGTCTACCTCCGCGGCGGCCGCCCCGTCGCCGTCCTCGACCTGCTGGGGCTGGTGGAGAACCCATTCGCGGCCCGCTGACCGCCGTGCGGTGGCGGGGGCTGCGGTGTCGTGTGCGACGGCGGTCGCCGGAATATGCC
>NZ_JADGHZ010000021.1 GCF_019683595.1 Sphaerobacter sp.
CCCCCCCCCCCCCCCCCCCCCCCCCCCCCCCCCCCCCCCCCCCCCCCGGCGGGAAGTCCCTGATCGACGATCCAGCGCGTTGACGCTAGCTCCCGATCTCGCTGGCGAACTCGTTCTCGACCTCGGTCAGCGCCTCGTCGACGATCTGCACCATGCGGTCGATCTCCTCGTAGGTCACCACCAGCGGCGGCGCGAAGTGGACGATGTCCCAAACACGGGTCACCATCCCCTTCTCGTGGATGCGCTGGTCGAGCCGCTTGAGGAACTCCGACCCGCGGCCCCACTTGGCCTTGGTCTCCTTGTTCTTGACCACTTCGATGCCGCACATCAGGCCCAGACCGCGCACGTCGCCGACCGTCGGGTGCGACCGCAGCTTGTTGAGCTGCTCCAGCAGGTAGGCGCCCTTCTCGGCGCTCTGCTGCACCAGCCCCTCACGCTGGATGATCTCGATGTTCTTCAGCGACGCCGCTGCGGCAACCGCCTGGCCGCCGAAGGTGAGCAGGTGCCCCAGCGCCACGTCCTTCTTCTCGGTGAAGATCTCGAAGACCTTGTCGCTGACCGCCACCGCCGCCAGCGGCGCGTAGCCGGAGGTGATCCCCTTGGCCATCGTCATCAGGTCCGGCTGCATCCCGAAGTGCTCGGTTGCGAACATCTTGCCGGTCCGGCCGAACCCGTTGATCACCTCGTCCATGATCAGCAGTACGCCGTATTCGTCGCAGATCTCGCGCAGCCGCTGCCAGTACTTCGGCGAGGGCACGTGCACCCCGTTGGACGTGGAGATCGGCTCACCGATCACCGCGGCGACCGTCTCCGGCCCCTGGTTCTCGATCTCCTGCCGGATGTATTCGGCGCACATCAGGTCGCCCTCTTCGCCCTCCAGGCCGAAGTCGTTGCGGTAACGGTTGGGTGACGGGACATGGATGACGCCGTACATGAACGGGCCGAAGTAGGTCTCGTTGCGGCTCGCAGTCAGGCTCATCGCGCCGAAGGTCATGCCGTGGTAGCTACCCCGCCGCGCAATGATCTTGTAGCGCTTGGGGAAGCCGCGCATTGCCTGCACCTGCTTGGCGATCTTCAGCGCACTCTCGACCGCCTCCGAACCACCCGAGCAGAAGAAGATCCGGTTCAGGTCGCCCGGCGTCAGCTCGGCCAGGACGTTCGCCAATTGCACTGCCGGCACCGAGGTATAGCTCGCGCTGGAGACGTACGCCACCTGCGCCGCCTGAGCGGCCATCGCCTCGCCGATCTCGGTCCGACCATGTCCGGCGTTCACGACCCACAGCCCGGCGATGCCGTCGAGGTACTCACGGCCGTGGATGTCCACCAGCGTGCTGCCGTGCGCGCTCTTGAAGACACGCAGGCCGTTCTGCTCGGCGAGGCGTACCCACTCGGCTGAATGGATCCAGACGTGGTCCAGCGCCTCCTGCTCCAGAGCCTGGGCCGACCCCACCCCTGCGGCCTGAGCGCCGTTACCCATGAGTCCCCAACTCCCTCCACAGACCGCCCGCTCCGACCGGCGGCGCGGCGGCGGAATCTTACTCAATCCGATGCGCGCAGTATAGCACTGATACCGGTGGAATCGCGCAGCGTCTGCCGAATCCCAACAATGAGACCGGTCCTGCCGCCGATCCGGCATTCCGAGGCGGAGCCCGCTCGGCCATCGGGGTCAGCCTGCTCTGCGCCGCAGGAGTCACCGATGTGACCCATCTCGACGGTGGGATCAACGCCTGGGTCACCGAGGGCCAGTCGGTCGAGCGCGGCGCGGACCTCGTCAGAGCAGCCTAGCCCGCCCATCCGGCACGCCCGCCCTCACGCAACCAGCAGAGGAGAGGCCATTCGGTGGCTCCTTCTCTGTTTGTGAACACCGTACGGTCATGCTATTGTGCTGCGTGCTGTTGGTCCGGAGAGCCGAGCACAGGGAGGAGCAGGGAATGGCGACCGATCCCAAGGCGACCGTCGAGCGCATTCGCGACCTGGCGGAGGGATTCACGGGAACGATCGCGGTGGCGGCACGCGACCTCGATACCGGCGCCGAGGTGATGTACAACCCGGACGTTGTCGTCCCCACCGCCAGCACGATGAAGACGGTCCTCCTCTACGAGCTGTACCGGCAGGTCGACGCCGGGAAGATCGACCCGGCGATGCGCATCACCCTGGAGGAGCGACACCGCGTGCCGGGCTCCGGCGTGCTCCAGGACCTCGACGCGGGCGTCGCGCCGACGGTGAAGGACATCGCCACCCTCATGATCACCGTGAGTGACAACACCGCCACCGACATGATCTACGACCTGATCGGTCGCGAGGCCGTAGCGGCCACCATCGAGCGCCTCGGCATGACCAATACGCACCTGCCGCTCGACACCTGGGAGATCCTGGCCGGGCTGCACGACCTCGACCCCAATGATCCCACGCTGACCTACGACGGGCTCAAGCAGGCGTTGGCGTCCAAGCCGGCCCCGTGGGACTGCGCGGCACTGCGCGAGACGCCGGACAACGACGTCTCCACCCCGCGCGACATGCTGCGCCTCTTGGAGGCGATCCACCGCGGGGAGGGGCTCAGCCCCGCATCGCGGGAGGCGGTCATCGACATCTTGAAGCGGCAGAAGTACACCACCATCATCCCCGAGCAACTTCCGTTCGGCGTCCAGGCGGCCCACAAGACCGGCACCGTCCGCGGCGTCCGCAACGATGTGGGATTGGTTTTCGCCGGGGAGCGCACCTACGCCGTCGCGCTCATGAGCAAGGGCAGCCCCAACATGGTCGCCTCTCAGCGCCTGCTGTCCGACGTCTCGCGCCTGATCTTCGAGTGCTTCATCGGCCCCATCTCGGAGGAGGCCATCCAGTAGACCCGGCCGCCAGTGGAGCGACCGCGGCTATTGAGCCGTCATCGTCGTCCTGTCTTGGTCATCCTGAGCGGAGCGAAGGATCTCGCGTCGGACCGGCCACGCAGCGAAGGATGACGCCAGCACGGGAGCGGGCTGATTGCGGGTATTCTGGGCTCGTTCCTGCCGCGGTCGCCCAACGCGCAGGCGCCGTCACCCTCTAGGAGAGTCGGCGGAGATGTGGCACACTGACCGGGACGCTCGAAGAACGGTTGACAGCCCTGCTGGTGCAGGTGAACCGCTAGGACGAGGGGGATAGGAGTAGGAGTGGAGGGCGGGCGGACGAAGCTGTCGGAGTGGCAGCTTGTGCCGTTCCATCTGGGCGCGGCGATCGGCCCGATGGGCAGCAACGTCTTCACCGTCCTGTTTACCATCCTGCTCGGCGCCTTCGACGTTGACCGCTCGATCCTCACGCTCGCCGTCCCGGCCTACCTCTTCCCCTACGCGATCGTGCAGTTCGCCTCGGGTGCCGTCTCCGACCTGACCTCCCGCCGATCGAGCCTCTTCATCGGCTTCGGCGGCTACGGCGCAGCGTCGCTCCTGGCGGCGTTGTCCCCGAACTTCCCGGTCTTCCTGGTATCCCAAGTGCTCCAGGGCACGACCAACGCCTTCACGACGCCGATCGTGATGGCGACGCTGGGCGACGTGGTGCCCCGCGAACGGATCGGCCGGTCGATGGGCTACTTCTCGGCGGTCAACCAGGCCGGTGCGATGGTCGGGCCGCTCGTGGCCGGCGCGCTGGGGGATCTCAACTGGCGCCTCGCCTATCTCGTCATCACCGCCATGAGCTGGTCGCTCGCCGTCTGGTATGCCCTCTGGTTCCGGCGGTACGGGGCGCTGGTGCCGCCGCGCGTGCGCGGGGAAAGCATCGGCGCCAGCCTTCGGGCGATTGTCGCGTCGCTCGGCGTGCCGGTCCTGCTGCTGGCCGGTATCGCCTTCCTGGCGAACGGCGCGATGCGCGGGGCGAGCTACCTCTACGCGGAGTACTTATCTAACACGTGGGGCAGCGGTACCGGGCAGGTCGGGATCATCCTGTCGATGTACGGGCTGGCGGGCCTGCTGGGTGGGCCTGGAGCCGGTCGGTTGGTCGACCGTGTGGGGCCGTACCGGGGACTGACGGCCGGGATGGTCGGCGTGGCACTCGCCTTCCTCCTGATGGCCGCGGCGCCCTCCCCGCTCGTGCTGGCAGCCGCGCACTTCGGCGTGGGGCTGGCCGGGATCGTCGCCTGGTCCGCGTTCAACACCCTGGTCGTCCAGGCCGTGCCCGAGAGCCGCGGCACGGTCTCCTCAATCACCGGCAGCGCTAAGTTCATCGGCCAGGGGTCGGCGCCGCTCTGGTACACGCCGCTGTATGGAATGTCCCCGGCATCCATCTTCGTCGGCGCTGCGGCCATGGCGGTTCTCGTCCTCGCGCCGCTCGCCAGGCTCCGGACAATAGCGGCCGCCCGGGAACACGCCCCGGTCCACGAGCCCGCCGCGCGCGGCCGGTAGTCGCGCTGCCAGGAGCGCGGGGTCCATGCTCAGCCTGACGTGCTCATCCTTCATGAGACAAACGGGATGGGTAGAGGTTCCGCGCGGCGCCCGCCCGCTTCGGCTCATCCCGTCCCGTCGAGCGCGCGGCGGCGCAGCTCGTAGAGGGTGGTCAGGGCTTCGAGCGGCGTCAGAGACTCCACGTCCAGCGCCTTGAGGTCCTCGACGATCGGGTCCGGCACACCGAAGAGGGTCAACTGCATCGCTTCCACGCGCGGTGCCGCCATCGCCTTGCGACGGCGACTGCGCTCGGCGCGCTCGGCACCCCCCTCCAGGTCCGCCAAGATCTCCCCGGCGCGGCGCACCACCGCGCGCGGCATCCCGGCGAGTTGCGCCACGTGGATGCCATAGCTGCGATCGGCGCCACCGGGGACAACCCGGTGCAGGAAGACGACCTCGTCGCCCTCCTCCAGCACATCGACCCGGTAGTTCCGGACCCGTGGCAGGATCTTCTCCAGTTCAGTCAGCTCGTGGTAGTGGGTCGCGAAGAGCGTCTTGCAACCGAGGCGTGGGCTGTTGTGGATGTGTTCGACAACGGCCCGCGCGATCGCCAGACCGTCGTAGGTGCTGGTGCCGCGCCCGATCTCGTCCAGCACGACCAGCGAGCGGGGCGTGGCGTGGTGCAGGATCGTTGCGGTCTCGACCATCTCCACCATGAAGGTGCTCTGCCCGGTGGCGATGTCGTCCTGCGCGCCGATCCGAGTGAAGATCCGGTCAACGATGCCAATCCGCGCCCGCTCGGCAGGGACGAACGAGCCGATCTGCGCCAGCAGCACGATCAGTGCGACCTGCCGGAGATAGGTGCTCTTCCCGGCCATATTCGGTCCGGTCAGGATCGTGATCTGGTTGCTTTCCGTGTCGAGGTACGTGTCGTTGGGCACGAACTGGCCGGTCTCCAGCGTGACCTCGACCACCGGGTGTCGCCCACCAACGATCTCGAGCACGGTGCTGTCATCAAGTTCCGGCCGGACGTAGCGCCGGCGCACCGCCACCTCGGCCAGCGCCGACAACACGTCGAGCTGCGCCACCGCCTGCGCCGCCGCCCGCACGGAGTCGGCGGCCGCCGCGACCTGGGCCAGCACGCGGCGGTACACCTGCTCCTCCAGATCAGCGATGCGTTCCTCGGCATTCAGGACCCGGCTCTCGTACTCCTTCAGCTCCGGGGTGATGTAGCGTTCCGCGTTGACCAGCGTCTGCTTGCGCTGGTAGTCGGCGGGTACCGCGCTGATGTTCGCGCGGCTCACCTCGATGTAGTAGCCAAAGACCTTGTTGAAGCCGACCTTGAGCGACTTGATCCCGGTCCGCTCGCGCTCGGCCTGCTCCAGCCCGGCGATCCACTCACGCGCCTCGCGGGAGGACGCGCGCAGGCCGTCGAGTTCGGGGCTGAACCCGGCGCGGATCGTCGGCCCGCCCCCGAGAACGGCCGGCGGCTCGTCGACGAGCGCCTGGGCAATGAGACGGGCCGTCTCCGAGCAGTCGGGTGGATCAGCGACGAGACACGGCCGATCCCCGTCGCCCAGGATCTCGTTGATCTCGGGCAACCGCTGGAGCGAGCGGGACAGCGCCAGCAACTCGCGCGGCCCGGCTGCGCCGGTCACGACCCGATTGATCAGCCGCTCTAGGTCGGCAACGTGCCCCAGTGCGTCGCGCAGGCGCGCCCGTACCAGCGCGCGATCGACGAAGAAGGCCACCGCGGCCTGGCGGGCCTGCAATTCGGCCAGGTCGAGCAGCGGCTGGCCGACCCAGCGCCGTAGCATCCGGGCGCCCATCGGCGTCCGGGTCTGGTCGAGCACGCCGATCAGCGAGTGCCGCCGTTCGCCCCGGCTGCTCTCGGTCAATTCCAGGTTACGGCGCGTCTGGCCGTCGAGCGACATGTAGCGCTCGGTGCTGTAGGTTACGAGGTCGACGATCTGCTTCAGGCTGCCGACCTGCGTCTCCGCCAGGTACTGCAGCAGCGCCCCAGCGGCTCGGATGGCGAAGGGCTTGCCTGCGCAGCCATAGGCCTCCAGCGTCTCCACCTCGAAGTGGCGCCGCAACTCCTCATCCGCCACCTCGAGGCGCCACTCGGAGCGGTCCCGCCGGGTGATGTAGGCACCCTCGGGAACAACCTCGGCCGGCAGGGGATCCTCCCCGTCCGGCTGGCTGGCGGGCGCGACGATCTCGGCCGGGTGGAGGCGCAGGAGTTCGCGATGCACCGCAGCACGGGCGGCGGCAGCGTCCGCGGCGTTGATCTCGGTCGTGGCGAACTCACCGGTCGAGATGTCCGCCACGGCCAGGCCCGCCCGCGCGCCGTCCAGGAGGACCGCCGCGATGTAGTGGTTGGTGTCGCTGTCCAGCATCGCCGGGTCCGTCACCGTGCCCGGCGTGACGATCCGGGTGACGCGCCGCTCAACCAGCTCCCGGCCCGTCGGCTCCCCGATCTGCTCGCAAATGGCGACCTTGTGACCGGCTCCAACGAGGCGGGCGATGTACCCCTGCGCTGCGTGGCACGGGATGCCCGCCATGGGGATGCGGTTGCCCCGCCCCATCTCGCGGGACGTGAGCGTGATGTCCAGCACGGAGGCGGCCAGTTTGGCGTCGTCGTCGAAGGTCTCGTAGAAGTCGCCCAGCCGGAAGAAGACGATCGTGTCCGGGTACTGGCGCTTGATCGAGAGGTACTGCCGCCGAATCGGCGTGGACATGGCTGACTCGACCTCCCGTTTGCCGCGCGGCACGCGGCATCACGCGCGCCTGCAGCCCCGCGTCGACACCGGACTCTGCCGGAGACGGTCAGGCCGCGGCGCGGACGAGCGCGTCCTCCAGCCCGCTGTCCAATTGGTCGAGCAGGGCCAGGCGCGGTTCGGCATCGCGCCCCACAAGCAGGCGCTTCAGGACGACCTGTCGAAGGAAGAACGGCAGGAGGGCCTGCTCCGCCTCAGTCAGGGGCCAGCGCCGGCAGTAGCAGCGGACGAAGTCGGCCCCCGGCTTGGCGCTCGGCTGCGGGTAGACCCCCTCCTTGCCCCCGAACTGGAACGCGGCGTAGGCCAGATCGTACACCCGGCTCTCCCAGAAGGCCGCGTCCAGGTCGACCACGGCGGCGATTTCGCTGTCGTTGATGACCAGGTTCCCCGGACGATAGTCGCCGTGCACCACCGTCGTCCCGCTCGCCAGCGCGGACGCGTAGGCCGCCGCGTCGAACCGGGCGAGGGTCTCGTCCACGCGGTGCCGCACGGCGTCCATCAGCTCCGCGTCCGCCGCGGTGCGATCGCCGAAGTCTGCCACGATCTCGTCGACCCGGTCGACCCAGGCATCCGCCGGGAGGTACAGCGGCGCCAGGCGGTCCGCCTCCGCCGGAGCGGGGCGGAAGTGGCGCGCAGCCCCGTGCAGGTCGGCCAGCACGCCCGCGGCCTTGCAGATCATCGGGCCCGACCAGTCATCGTGCAGCGACCCGTTCTCGCCCGACACCCACTCGGTCAACGCCACGGTGCCCAGCGAGGTGCCGGTATAGTCCTGCCCACCCACCGTCTTGACCGGCTGCGGGAGCAGCGTGAAGCCCTGGGCCAGGATGTACTGCCAGAGGTCAAACTGGAATTCGCGCGGCGGCTTGCCCGCCTGAGGCCGGAAGATGATCAGGTGCTTGTCGCCGTCGGGGGTCGTGACGCGAAAGTGGAGGTTGAAGCCCGAGTAGACCTCGCTGGCGGCCGAGGCCGTCACCCCGTAGTGTTGCAGCGCCGGTTCAAGCGCGCGCAATGGCGTCTTCACGACGGTCCGCTGTCCCCCAATCCATCGGTCGTGGCGCAATCATACACCACCAGGCCGATCGGGATCTTCGGGTAGAAGTAGGTCGACTTCTGCGGCATTCGCTCTCCCGCCCCCGCCACGGCGAGCAGGGTACGCAGGCGGGTCGGCCGCACGAAGAGTGCCGCGGCTGCCGTGCCCGCGCGCGTCTCGGACACGGCTTGCGCGACGTTGGGCGTAAAGTCGACCCGCTCCTCCAGTGAGCCTTCGTCGATGCCGAGCACGTGGCGCAGCACCACCGCGTCCGCCACCGTCGCGTCCAGGTGGCGTGTCAACCCGGATGCCTCTTGCGGCAACACGTGCTCCACCTGGTCCCACTGCCGTACCCGGAGGGTGGTCAGACGGCTCGCGCCCGGTTCAAGCAAGAGATAGGCAGGCGGACCGCCGAGGGCGTCGAGCCGCGCGATCTGGGCGGCAACACCGGACGCCGGATCCTCCGGCGGGAGCGGTGCCTGACTGACGCTGAAGTGCTCGCGCAGGTGCCCGACGACCTCGTCCCAGGTCGAGCCATTCAACGCGCGCACGACCCGGTGGATCGGCATGACCATGATGCCCGGGTCTTCCACCGACGCGATGTGGGTCAGGACGTACTCCGCCGCCCCGGCGTCCCCGGTCGCGGCCCGGCGCTCGTCCCGGTAGATCAGGGCCGCCGTGTAGCGGTGGTGGCCGTCGGCAATGTAGAGCGGCCGCCCGGCGACAGTCGCCTGCAACGCCGCGATGACACTCGGGTCGGTCACGACCCAGAGCCGATGGCAGCCGCCCTCGTCGTCCAGGCCGGACTCGGCGGGCGGGGCAGCCATCACCGCGTCGAGGATGCGCGCGAGCCGTCCCTCGTCCTCAACCAGCGTGTACACCGCGCTCAGATTGGCGCGGATGCCGCGCAGCAGGGCGAGTCGCACAGCCACGTTGTGCGGCAGGGTCTCCTCATGCGGCAGCACGACCCCGTCCGCCGGGTCCGCAAGGCGCAGCGCGGCGAAAAACCCGCGACGTCGCCGCCGCGTGTTCCCCAGCAGATACTCGTGCTCATAGGCGTAGAACGCGGGCTGCTCGTCCCGAACGAGCACGCCCTCCCGCAGCCACTGCCGGAATCGTTCTCCGGCCGCGGCGAAACGGTCGGTCGTGTCCGGGTCGTGCATCTCGAGACGCACGGAGTGGTAGGGACGCCCGGCCGTCAGCGCCTGCGCCCACTCGTTGGACGGGATGTCCTCCGGCGGTCCGATCACCGCGCGAAGTCCACCGACCCGCACTGTGTCGTAGCGAACACCACGGAACGGCCGGATCTCGGCCAACGTCTCACCCTCCGCCGCGCGCTCGCGCGTGATAAGAGCGGGGTGGTCCCCCACCCCGTCGTGCTAAGTCTTCCAAAGGGTATAACCCGCGTCGAGCGTGATTCACTCCCGGCGGGATGTCTACCACCCCGCGGCGTAGGCTTCGGCGCGGGCGTCGGCGCCGCCGGTGAGGGTTCCCCGGTCGTGGTCGATCATGATCGCGCAGACGTTGCCCGTGATCCGGGTCCACTCCGGCCACATGGTCACGTCGTATCCCCGCCCACGCAGATCCTCAGCCACCACCGGCGGGATGCGCGCTTCCAGCATGAGCGACCCCGGGCGGTAGGTGTGCGGCCAGAACGACTCCGGGTAGTTGAAGGTTCCGAAGCGCGGCTGCTCGATCGCCTCCTGGATGTCCATCCCGAACTCGAGGACGTTCAGCAGCACCTGGATCATCGACTGCGGCTGCATATCTGCCCCCGGCGTGCCGAACGGCATCCACACGCGGCCGTCGCGGAAGGCAATGGCCGGGTTGGGGGTCAGGCGCGGGCGCTTGCCCGGCTGGAGCGACGACGCGTGCTCCGGGATCAGCCAGCTCTGCGACCCGCGGCCGGAGCAGATCAGGCCCAAACCGGGCACGATCGGCGTGCTCCCAATCCCGTCGCTCGGCGTGGCCGAGAAGGCGTTCCCTTCCTCGTCGACGACGCAGACGTAGCTCGTGTCCGGCTGCAACGGCACCCGCGCGTCCGCGCCCTCCGGCGTCGCCCCCGCGCGGCCGAGTCCCGGCTCCGGCATCGCGCCGAAGGCCCGGCTCGGGTCGATCCGCTCGCGCTGCCGCGCCGCGTACTCCTTCGAGAGCAGGGTGTCAAGCGGGACGTCAACGAACTTCGGATCCCCGTAGTACGCCTCCCGGTCGGCGAAGGCCAGGTCGAGCGCCGAGACCACGGTGTGCACGTAGTCGGCCGAGTTGTGGCCCATCGCGCGGAGGTCGAACCCCTCCAGCACGTTCAGCGTCTGTGGGATGACCGGCCCCTGGCACCACGGCCCGCAGGCGAAGACGTCCACGCCACGGTAGCTCGTGTGGACCGGGTCTTCGACGTCGACGTGGAACTCGGCAAGGTCCTCCTCGGAGACGAAGCCGCCCTCGCGGGTGATGAATTCGGCGATCTCCTTGCCGATGTCCCCCCGGTAGCAGAGGTCGCGCGCGGCTTCGATGCCCGCCACACGGCCTCGTCCCGCCGCCGCGCGCTCAGCGGCGATCATCCGGCGGAAGGTCCGCGCAAGGTCCGGCTGGCGCAGCACGTCGCCGACCGCCGGCACCTCGCCGCCGGGCAGGAAGATCGCCGCCGTCGAGGGCCACCGGGAGATGACGTCCGCCTCCTTGGCAAGATTGCGGTGCAGCGAGGGGTAGACCGGGAAACCGCCCTCGCACAGCTCGATGGCGGGCTGCACCACCTCGGCAAAGGAGAGCTTCCCGTAGCGCGCCAGCGCCGTGAGCCAGGCATCCGGTGCACCAGGGACGACCGAGCGCCGTACGCCGACCGGGATCTCTCCCTGCTCCTCCTCCAGGAAGATCTCCATCTTCGCGCTGCGGCCCCAACAGCCGAGGCCGGTGATGACCTTCAGCTCATCGCTGGCGCGGTGGTAGACCATGGTCGGTGCCACGCCGCCGAAGCTGGTCAGGTCCGGCAGGAGCACATTGAGGCAGATACCCGCCGCCACGCCCGCGTCGATCGCGTTCCCGCCCTGAGCCAAAATCCGCAGCGCCGCGGCGGTCGCCAGGTAGTGTCCCGATGCCGCGACGTAGTGCCGCGCCTGAATCGGCGGCCGATGCGACGTGCGGCGGACCGGCATGCTGGCCATCGTCGGACCTTCCCTTCTCTGCTCTCAGCGGCGGTTGCCATCCCTGAATCAGCGGCCCCGCCCAGTGTTCCGGGCGGGACCGTCACGGGCGGGCGAAGCGCAGCGGACCTGCTACGAATGCGCCTTGACCGACTGCAACTGCGCGACGTTGGCGTCGGAGTCGCCCTCAGCCCCGAGCAGCACGAGCATGACGGCCTCAGGGGCCGGGTCGGCGTCGTTCACGGCCTCCTCGGCGTCGTGGATGTAGCGGTCGTCGCCCCACCCCTCGGGATCGTCCGGCATATAGGTCTCGCAGAGCCAGCTCCGGCTGGCGATCGCGTTGCTGCCCAGCTTGCGACGTGGCCGCTCCACGCAGCGATCGATTCGGCCGTTGGGGTGGAGGGTGAATACCTCGACGACCCGCCGGCCCTCGTGCCGGCCCTTGCTCAGGATCGCAGCGCCGGTCGCCTCGTCGATCTCCTCTGCGGGTGTACCCCGGCCCGTCTTCAAGTAGTACTTCACCAATGAACCTCCGACTGTGGCGCGGCGCCCGAGCGCCGGGGGTCACCGCGCGATACCCCATCAAGTCTGTCGTCACCCGTTAGTGTACTACGGTCGTGGGCCGCTCCCGCCTCGAACTCGCCGCCGCCACGCGCGGAATCCCGCCATGCTCCGCCCTTGGTAGCGATCGCAGGGCATCGGGAATGCAAGAGAAGAGTTCAGGGTTGTTACCTTACGCACTTCTCCCGCGTCCAAGCCAGCGTCCTGCGCGGCCGGTCGCACTTGCGGGGAAGCGACGAGGGTGGACAAGCAGAACCTCGGCATCCACCTCGTCACCGCGTTTACGGGCGACCCGTCGGGGGAACGTGTCCGTCGGCGCCAGCAAGCCGGCCCGCGGCGAGCGGAGCTTGCCCGCCGACCGGCCGGGACCGGTGCCAGGCGGGGAGGCGTGATCCAACGAGAGGGCACAGTCCGTGGAGCAAGCAACTACGGAAGCTGTCTACCAGCAGCCAATCACGCTCGAGATCCGCATCGAGGCCCGGCAAGGCCGGGAACGGGAGTTCGAGCAATATCTCCGCAGCGTCAACCAGGCAGCAGCGAACTTTCCCGGATTCCTCGGAGCTCGGGTGATCCGCCCGCCTCGCGGGAGCCGCGAGTACCGGGTGGTCATGCGGTTCGACAAGAAGGTCAACCTTCAACAGTGGCTCCAGTCGGAGGAAAAGAAGGGATGGCACGCGCGCGGAGAGGGGCTGGCGGAGAACAGCCCTCGAATCGAGAACATCACCGGCACCGCCCAGGAGCAGCCCCTTGCCCTGGCGCTCGCGCCCGTCAGCGAATTCGTTCGAACCAGCATCTCGGGGATCGGTCTGTTGCTCATCGGTGCCGTCCTGGCACTGATACTGGCTAACTCCCCGTGGGCCGCGGCGTACGAGCACTTCTGGGAAACCGAGTTCACGATCGGCACGGCGTCCTTCGGGATCACCGAGTCGCTCCGCCACTGGATCAACGACGCGCTGATGGCCCTTTTCTTCTTCACCGTCGGCCTCGAGATCAAGCGCGAGGTCTTGGTGGGCGAGCTTCGGCGCCCGCGTCAGGCAGCGCTCCCGATCGCGGCCGCCATTGGCGGGGCCTTGACCCCCGCGCTCATCTACCTCGTGCTCAACGCCGGCGATGGCACCATGTCCGGGTGGGGTATCCCGATCGGGACCGATACCGCGTTCTCACTCGGTATCCTCAGCCTGCTCGCGGCTCGGGTACCACCGCTGCTCGTCGTCTTCGTCACCGCGTTCGCCATCGTGGACGACATCATCGCGGTGATGGTGATCGCGGTGTTTTACACCAATCAGATCGCCTGGCCCTCGCTCGGCTTGGCGGCCATCCTTATCGGGGCACTCGTCGTCGCCAATCTCGCCGGTTTCCACCGCTGGCCGATCTACGCCTTCCTCGGCCTGGGTGTGTGGCTGGCGGTCTTCCATTCCGGGATTCACGGCACCATCGCCGGCGTTCTCGTCGCGATGACCGTGCCGTCCCGCTCCTGGATCAACCCGAAGGCGTTCGTGACGCGGGCGCGCGAGCTGCTCGACGAGTTCGAGGCAGCCTGCGACAGCACGATGCGCATCCTGAGTAACGAGCGCCAGCAGCGTGCGACTCAGGAGCTGGAAGAGCTGGCAGAGGATGTCGAGACGCCGCTGACCCATCTGCAGCACCGGCTCAACCCGTGGGTGGTCTACGCGGTGCTGCCGCTCTTCGCGTTTGCCAACGCCGGGATTCCGCTGGTGGACGGGCTCGGGGACGCGGTCCGTAGCCCTGTCACCTGGGGCGTGATCGCAGGGTTGGTGCTGGGCAAACCCCTCGGGATCAGCCTCTTCTCCTGGCTCGCCGTGCGGACCGGCGTCGCCCTTCTGCCGTCGGACATCTCCTTGCGGGATGTCCTGTCCGTGGCCACGTTGGGCGGGATCGGCTTCACGATGTCGCTCTTCATCTCAGAGCTGGCCTTCGGTCCGGAAATCTCGGCGGACGATGCACGGATCGGGATCCTGATCGGGTCGGTGGTGATCGGTGCGCTCGGCTACCGGATCCTCCGGACGACGCTCCCACCGCCTGAATCGGCACCGGAGCTCTCGGACGGCGATTGAGCATCGACACGGGGGCGCTGGTGGCGTTACCGAGCACCAGCGCCCTTCCCCAGTACGCTCTCATAGGCCGTGGCGTGGTGTGCAGCGATGCGGGACCAGTCGAACACGGTGGCAGCCGCCCGTGCCGCCTGCCGAAGGCGGTCCCGCATTGCCGCATCGCCGAGGAGCGACTCGACAGCACGCGCCAGGGCATCCACATCTCCCGGAGGCACCAGCCAGACGCTTTCGCCGCCCACCAGCGGATCGAGTGCATCGCCGGGGGCCGGACTCGTCGTCACCACCGGTGCGCCCGCGTGGACCGCGGCGATGAGCGTGCCGTTGCGCAAGCTGGCACCCTCGCGAAACGGGAGCGCGACGAGGTCGAGCGCAGCCAACGCCTCCGCCGCCGCGCGCGGCTCCAGAAAGCCGGTCACCGTGGACGGCACACTGCTCCGGGCGAGGCGCTCGCGCAGCGCCCGGTGGTAAGCCGCGTTGGCCGCGTCGGTGTCCCCCAGCCCGCCGCCGACGATCACCAGGCGGACGCGGTGTCCACGCAGCCGTTCCAGGGCGTCGAGCAGGAGATCCACCCCTTTGTCGCGCGTGAGGAACCCGAAGAAGCCGACCGCGCACTCACCCTCGGCGATGCCTAGCCGCGCTCGGACCGCGGCCGCATCCACGTTCCCCGGATCGGGCAGGTTGCTCCCGATCGGGACGAGCACGGTCCGCTCGGCTACGCGCGGCCAGCGCGCCAGATGACTCCGGTCGAGCGCGTTGGTCGCGAACACGGCGTCGGCGCTGGTTGCCAGCAGCCGATTCGCCCACTGGCGCACGCGCCCCGCCTTCGGGAAGAGGTAGGGGACACGCAGGTCGTGGAAGGTCACCACGACGGGGACGCGGGTTCCGGCACGCCGCAGGAGCGTGGGAAGCAGGTTGATGACCGGGTGCATGGCGAAGGCGCCCGTCTGGTACTGGATGTGCACCAGGTCGGCGCCGGTCGCCTCCAGGGCGCGGCGCACGGTTCTTCGGGCCGACCAGTCCCAGCGGGAGACCCAAGGCAGGACGCGCGGGTCGTCGTTGTCCCGGGCGGCCGTCGCCGTCAGGATCGACGCTTGCCAGCCGGTGTCCGCCAGCGCCGCGACCAGCCGCGCCGTGTAGTCCCCGACGCCGCCGCGCATCGGCGGGTACTCGCCGGTGACGAAGAGGACGCGGCCGCCGTGGCTCACGACAGGCGCCTCCCGGGGCGGAGCCGGGTGCGGAAGGCGCGCAGGTAAAGCGCGACCCGAGCTCGCCGCAACTCGGGCTTGTGGCCCGCCAGCCCCTTCGCCCCTTCGATCAGGACCCGCACCAGGTAGCTGGTGAGCAGGAAGGCGCGGAGGAACCGGGCGACGCCGCGGCCGTACAGCCGCTCGAACAGGAGCACCTTCGACGTGTCGAAGTCCACCTGCCGCGCCGGGATGTCCTGGCTGCTGCTGGCGCCCTCATAGTGCGTCACCGCGGCCGAGGGGACGTACATGATCTTCCACCCGGCCTCACGGATGCGCCGGCACCACTCGACCTCTTCCGAGTACATGAAGAAGCGCTCGTCGAGCAGCCCCGCCATCTCGACCGCCTCCCGCCGGGCGACCAGGCAGGCGCCGACCAGCCAGTCGACCTCCTGCTCCTCGTCGTCCGACCGGTCGGCGACGTAGTAGCGCCGCAGCACCCGGTTGTTCTTCCAGTAGTCCTGGATGATGGTGCTCTCCAGCAGGCCGGTCGCCAGCGTCGGGAAGCGGCGCCGGGTCGGCTGGGTGGTCCCGTCCGGGCGGTAGATCCGCGGCCCGGCCACGCCGACGTCGGGGTGCTCCTCCAGGTAGCGGGCCAGCGTGCCGAGCGCGTCCCCGACGACCGTCGTGTCGGGGTTGAGCAGGGCGATGGCACGCCCGCGCGCCAGCCGGATCCCCATGTTGCACCCGGCGGCGAAGCCCCGGTTGGCTCCCGATTCGACGACCCGGACCGACGGGAAGCGACGCCGCACCGCCTCGGCGGTGCCGTCGCCCGAGGCGTTGTCGACCACGATGATCTCGGTCGTCATCCCGCCCGACGCAAAGGCCGCCTCCAGCGAGGTCAGGCAGGCGAGCAGCAGGTCGCGCACGTTGTAGCTGACGATCACGACGCTCAGGTCGATCTCCGGCAGGGGCAAGGCGATCGGCTCGACACTGGCCGGCTCGGGCGGCGCCGGCCGTCCCACCCAGAGCCAGGTGCGCAGCTCGTACCAGGCCAGGATGCCCGCGAGAACCAGCCCGAGCGGCCCGTCCCGATAGCCACGCAGGCGGACGACACGGCGGAAGAACTCCCGGGCCGGCTGGCCGATGTAGGTGCGCCGCCGCGGGAACTGACCGGCCGCCCGCAGCGACTCCGCGCGCATCCGCGCGTAGTGCGCCTGCTTGTCACGAAACTCCCGCAGGCTGTCGTAGTTCAAGTGCAGCAGCGGCTCCGAGAGCCACCCGGCCGAGCCGTCCAGGTCTACGATCTCGTGGACCTCACGGCCGACGCGATAGCGTGCGCGGTCGCGGCGCAGGAGCCGGAGCTGGTAGTCCGGCCACCACCCGCCGCCCCGCATCTCCCGCCCGCGGATCCAATTGCGCCGGGGAAGCCAGTAGCCAGCCAAGTCGGGAGACCCGGTGCGCACGGCGTCGATCACCTCCGCCGTCAGTGCCGGGCTCAGCCGCTCATCGGCATCGAGGAACAAGACCCAGGGCCGGTCGACCATGCGGAGTGCAGCCTGCCGCTGGCTGGCGTAGCCGTCGAAGGGCCGCACGGCGACGCGGGCGCCGAAGCGCCGGGCGATCGCCACCGTCTGGTCGGTGCTCTCCGAGTCGAGCACGAACAGCAGCGCCCCGGCCTCAACCAGGCCCTGCACGCTCGCCAGGCAGTCCGGCAGGTGGCGCTCCTCGTCGCGCGTCAGCACGACCACCGCCAGCGGGAGCGGGCCGTTCCCCTCAGGCATCGGCCGCCTCCGCTGTGGCGTAGATGCCAGCCACCTCCCGCAGGGCGGTCGCGCGCGGTCGACCCCGCAGTGCCTCCACCGCAGCCGCGGTACGCGCCGCCAGCGCGACGGCGCGCAGGAAACGCGGCGAGTGGTAGCGCCGGAAGTAGCGGGCGCGGCTGCGGTGGAGTTGAAGGAACATCGCGTCGGGCACCTGGCTCGTGCTCTGTCCCCCGTGGTGGATCACCCGCGCGGCAGGAGCGGTCACAATCGTCCATCCCGCCTGGGCGATCCGCCGGCACCAGTCGATCTCCTCGCTGTAGAGGAAATATCCCTCATCCATCCCGCCGACCGCGTCGACCACCTCCCGCCGGACCAGCATGCAAGCCCCCAGCGGGTGGTCGATGGCGACCGGGCTCAGGCCGTCCCCCGGAGACATCCGCCCGTTCAGGCGCGAGCCCACGAGGCGCGGGTGAAGCGGGAAGAAGTCGAGCAGTACCTGCGTCAGCCCCGGGAAGCGGTACCCCGCCGACTGCACCGAGCCGTCCGGGTTCAACAGGAGCGCGCCGGCCATCCCGACGTGCGGCGCCGCATACAGCGCGCGCCACAACGCATCCAGCGAACCGGGAAGTAGCTCGGCATCGGGATTCAGCAGCAACACGGCCGCGCCGCGGGCACGCGCCAGGGCCAGGTTGTTGGCCGCCGCGAAGCCCCGGTTCTCCTCCAGCGCCACCAGCGTCGCGACCGGGAAATGCTTCCGCACCACGTCGGGCGTCCCGTCGGTCGAGGCGTTGTCGACCACGACGATCTCACCGCGCAGCCCGCTCGCCTCCAGCTCGCGCTCGACCGACGCCAGGCAGCGCGCCAGCAGCTCACGCGTGTTCCAGGAAACGACGATCGTGGTGATGTCGATGTCGCCCCTGGTCTCCGTCATCGGCCGTTCCTCCGCTCTCGCGGTTGAACCGAAACCATCGTGCTGCTTTCCACGCGTTCTTGGTGCGCACCTGTCCCCGGCCGCGGGGCTGGTTCGGCGACCACGGCCCGTGCTAGACTCCGCTGGACGGGGATCGATCGGCATTCCCCACGATTTTTCGCGGACGACGCGGGAAGGCGGGAGTTCGTCGATGCGGCTGGTCGTCCACCGCGGGTTCATGCGACAGCGCCGCCGCACGGCGCGGTTGATGGTGCTGACGGGCCTGGTGGGGCTCTTCGCCTCGTTCCCGCTTACCCTGCAGACGCAACTCATCGTGCTGGCCTACGCGGTCCTGATCGTGGGCTTCATCCTGTTCAACACCGGCATGCAGCAGCTTGCCAAGTGGGGCCGCAGCCCACGACCGGATGAGATCCTCGACCAGCACCTGCGCCGGCTCAACGACCGCTACACGCTGATCCACTACCCGCAGATCCCGGGGTTCAGTCCGGAGCACGTCCTCGTCTACCCGGGCGGCCTGATCGTCCTGACCACGCGCCAGGTCTTCGGCGGCGTACGGGTCGAGAACGACCGATGGCGCCGGCTCGGTCGCCGCTGGCTGGCACTATTCAACCTGGCAGGACCGCCGCTCGGCAACCCTACCGACGAAAACAAGCGCCAGCAGGAGTCCCTGAAGCAATTTCTGGAGTCCAGGCAGTTGCCCGGCGGCGACCTCATCGACGGCATGATCGTCTTCGTCCACCCGCAGGTCGAGCTGGAGGTGATCTCATCCGACCTGACCGTCGTCCGCGCGGATGAACTCCTGGCGGCGGTGCGCGACCTGGGCACCGAAGCACTCCTGCACAACAAGCAGCGCGAGGAGATCATTGCCGCGCTCTCGGAGGGCGAAGAGGTCGAGGGGCCGATCTCAATCCCGAGCCGCGACCCCAACGCCCGGCGCGCCGAGGTCTAGGCGGTATCCGAACCGACACGGGACCGACGATGGAGATTGCCGCCACCCCCTGGCCGATCGTCGGCCACACTGTCGCCGTAGAGATGCTTGCCCGCGCGGCACGCACCGGGCAAGTGGCGCACGCCTATCTCTTTTTCGGTCCCGAGGGGATCGGCCGTTTTACGCTGGCGCGCATCTTCGCCCAGGCGCTCCTCTGTGAGGCGCCGCCGGACGAACGCCCCTGCGGCCGCTGCTCCGCCTGCCAGCGGGTCGAGCGTGGGGTTCACCCCGACGTGTCGATCATCAGCCGCGAGACCCAGGCGGCCGGCGACGAGCGCGGCGATGGGAAGCACACCCGCATCTCCATCGAGACCGTCCGCAACCTCCGCGCGTCGATCTCCTTACGGCCGATGGAGGGCCGCTGGCGCGTCGCCATCATCGCCGAGAGCGACCTCCTCTCCCGCGATGCCTTCGACGCACTCCTCAAGACCTTGGAGGAGCCACCGCCCTTCGTCGTGCTGATCCTCATCGCCACCGAGGCCGAGGCACTCCCGGAGACGATCCGCTCGCGCTGCCAGCCCGTGCCGCTTGAGCCGCTGAGCCGCGGTGCCGTGGCCGCCGAGCTGACCCGGCGCGGCATCCCGCCGGAGGAAGCGGCGACGATCGCCAGCCTCTCCCGTGGGCGCATCGGTCATGCGCTCGCCCTCGCGGCCGATCCGGAGGCACTCGACGCGCGGCGACAGGCGGTCGACGCCGGGCTGGAGATGATCGAGAGCCCGCTCGCGGCCATCGCCGGGGCGCGGCGCCTGGCCGATACCTATCGCCGCGGCCAGCGCGACGCGGTCGAGCGGCAGATCGACCTGCTGCTCGGGCTGTGGCGCGACCTGCTCTTGCTCGCCGGTGGCTGCGACGAGGCGATCGTCAACGCCGACCGGCGCGATCGCCTGGCCCGGCTCGCGCGGCAGTGGACCCTCGCGGAGATCCACCGCGGGGTCGTCGCCACCCTCCAGGCGCTCGGCGACCTCGCCATCAACGCCCAGCCGCGGTTGGTCCTCGACCACATGGTGACGCAATGGCCGCAGCCGCGATGAATCCCAAGCAGCCGCCCGCAGCGACGATCCCGGTCCTGGGCGCCCGCACGCCCGGGCTCGGCCGCGTGCGCTTCTGCGAGGCGCGCCTGCCTGACCCGGCCCTCGGGGACTGGATCTCCATCCCCGGTCCGGCCGGGGAGGAGCCCGCGCAGGTCGTCGTGACGCCCCAGCAGGTGGTCCTGGAGCGCCTGCCCCGCCCGCTCCCCGCCGTCACCCGCCGCCTCACACACGAGGAGATCAGGCGGGTTGCCGACCTGACCGAGCAGGCACGCGCGGCGCTCGACCGCGCGCTCGACGTCGTACGCGAGGCCGGGCTTCCCGTCTTTCTTACTGGCTTGCGCCTCACGCTGGACGGCGCCACCGCGCTCGTGTCGTATCGCGGGGGAGAGGAGCAGGCGGGAACGCTCACCTGTACTCTGGCCGGTGCACTGGGCCTGCCGGTCCACGCGGAGCGTGAGGGGCCGCTCGAGCCGGCCGCCGAGCACCTCTTCGGCGGCGTCGGCCGGCTCCGCACCCGGGACGACGACCTCGACGCGATCGTGGCCGCGCGTTTCGATCCACCCGGCCCCGAAACCTTCGCGCCGGAGGGACTTCCCCGCATCGGCCGCCGGGTCCGGACCCCGGACGGACCCGGCATCGTCCTGTCCGTCTCCACCCGCCACTGGCAGGCGACCGTCCGCCTCGACAGCGGCACCGAGGTGACGGTGCCCATCGCCGACCTCGGCCCTGCCGGCGACTAGCATCACCGCCGCTCGAACGGCACGACCCACAGCGCGGGCTCCCACCCGGTGACGATCAGGCGATCGCCGGTCGGGGAGAGACTACCCGATGCGTGCCAACCGGGCTGACTCAGGTCGTAGGCCACCCCCGAGTCGGCATCGACCACCACCAGGCGCCGTCCATACGCCGGAAAGGTCTGAAGGAACAGCAGTTTGCTGTCCGGCGTCCACTGGGGATCGACGACCCACCCGTCAGGCCCGAGCGGGATTCGCCGCACCAAGGAGCCGTCGCGGTCGAAGAGCAGCAGCAACGGGCGCGCATTTTGGTCGGACTGAACCAGGGCCACGCGCTGGCCGTCGGGACTCCAGGCGATCCGCAACTTCAGGTTGAGCACATGAGCCCGTCCACGCGACGGGGGGCGCCATGTCCCATCCGGGTCACGCACAATACCCGGCTCCGGATACGGCAACTCCACGCGCTGGGACCAACCAGTGGAGCGATCGAACAGGCAGAGGTCACTCCCGCAGGTGTACGCTAGGCGGTTCCCGCTCGGATCGGGAGCGATGACACCCGAAGACCAACCGGCCGGGAGATCCATCAGCCGGTGAGCCGTCACATCGCCGGCCGCACCAGCCGAGATGTGCCAGAGCGCGCCGGAGCGCACGAAGAGCACGCAGTCAGGCACTGGAGCGTACCCATCCACGTTGCTGCCCACTTCGCGCCAGACGACGGTTCCCGCACGGTCCACCATCGTGAGCACCGGATCTTGGCCTCCGTCATATCTCACGTAGACGATCCCCGAGCCGTCCGCCGTCCACCGGGGAAGGGTCACAGCCCCACCCGGCAACGTGAGCGGCTCTCCACCGTCAACTGGCAGGAGGTCGAGTCGTATCTCGTGGGGTATGCCGCGCGACACGATCACCGCATCCCCCTGCGGTGACCAGATCAGGCGGTCGACACCGCCGGGCGGCGACGAATCGAAGCCCGCGACCCCGGCGAACACCGGGTCCGCGTGATCGAGGCGACGCGGGGTGCCCAGCCGGACTGGTGCGTCGGGTGAATCGAGGAGCAAGCCGGGCAACGCTTCATGCGGCGTGTTGTAGCGATCGAGGCCGGTGTATGTCCAGCCGGGCCGGAGGCGGTATGGATGCGACAGCCACACCCGAACGTCACGGCTGCGGCCGTCCTCATAGATGAAGCGGATCAGAGCCGCGTCGTACTCACCGCGCCCGCCCCGCTCAATGTCCAGCACCCGCGCCTCGGCGAGCGGGCTCACCGGGTCGAACGGATCAAGTCCGGTCTTCCCGATCAGCCCCTTGAGCCGTTGCTCAAGGAAGACCTTGTCGACCGTGTCGTGCAAGATGTCCGCTGCACCGACCGGACCGGCCCCGACCAGCAGGATGACCACCACTGCCAGCAACACCCACTTGCGTCGCAGCGTCGATCTCCTTTCATGCCGGTTCATCATTGATTACCTGACAGGAGAACGTAGCATCCGGAACCACGTTGCGAATGGTGTGCAGAGGCGGTCTTGAACCGTGCGCGATGCGATGCACACATGACGAAACCGGCCGGGCGCGATGCCCGGCCGGTTCAGCAGCGTTGTCAGTGGATTGCGCCCTACTGAGGCGGGGCGGGGAGGCGCACCTGGAGGAGCGCCTGGTCCGTCAGGACGTAGGCGACGCCCAGCACGTCGTCGACAGCGATGTCGCGGATGTTGGCCAGCTCCGGCACGCCCGACCCGGCCATGAACTGCTGCACGACCGTGCCGTCCCGCGTCAGCCGCAGCAGGCGATTCTCGCCGTCCGCCACGTACATGTACGGCCGCTCTGCCTGTGCGGACAGCGCCACGGCGTCCTGGATCGGCGGGGTAACCGACGGCGTGTAGGTGTGGTCCAGCGCGCTCATGTAGAAGTCGAGGATGCGCCCGTCGGACAGCAGCACGTAGATGCGGCCGTCGATCTCCATATCGACCGCGGACATGAGGTCGTTCGACGCCAGCCCGCCGGTCCAGTCCTCGGGCTGCTGCTCGTAGGCACCGCTGGCGAACTTGAGGATCTGCCCCGACCCAGGCGAGAGCAGATAGAGATTGCCGGCGTAGCCGTTCGACTGGACGATGCCGCTGAAGGGCGTGCCAAACGTTCCGAGCGGCCGGCGCTGCCAGGTCGCGGTCGTTGGGTCAAACAGGAACGCGGCCGTGCCGGAGAAGGCTACCGGACTGCCGTCGCCCCACGCGGCGCCGAGGAGCGTTCCGACCGGTTCGCCGCCCACGACGTCCTCAGGCGCCAGCAGGCGGATCAACGTCGTCCCGTCGTTGTCGAGCCGGTAGAGCGCGTCGGTGAACACATAGAGTTGCCCGTTGCCGAAGAAGATGCGCGGCGACACGCCCTCCGGCGCAGCCGGGACGCCGCCCAGCACCTGGATGTTGGTCAGGCGCTGGATGCCCAGGGCCTGATCACGCGCGGTGGCGATCGCCGCCAGCTCCTGCTCCGCTTGGGCCTGATCCAGCCCCGCCGCCAGGGCGAGCTGGATGCGCGCCTCAGCCGCCTCCAGGTGCGCCTGGGCCGCAACCGGCACGGTCATTTGCGCCGCCTGCTGGCGGAACTCCACCGCTTCCTGGAAAAGTTGCTCGATCCGAGCTTCACGCGCCCGGGCGCGACTCGATTGAATGGAGAAGACCAGCGCACCGGCCAGGCACAGGACCAGAATCAGCGTTACCGCGGCGGTCAGGCGGCCGGCGGGCACGCGCGGCAGCCGGCTGCGGACCCCCGCGAGGTCGGGCATGCGGGGCCGATCGGCGTAGCGGTCGAGACGGGGCAGGCCGAGCGTCCCGTCATCCCGCGGCGGCACCACCGGCCGGTCACGGCTGACGGTCAGTTGCCAGACACCTACGACGGCGGCAGAGAGCGCCAAGACCGCACCAGCGAGTAGCTCGCTCAGCGTACGTCTCCCTTCCCCGTCGTCCCCGTCGGACTCAGCTTCGGCGAGCGGATCGTCCCCGTACCACTCGGGCGCGTCGGCATCCGTGTCCACCCCATACCGCGCACCCGGAACCCAGTAGGCGCCGTCGTCTCCCGAAAAGCCTACCACGGGCGCGTCGTCCTGGTCTTCCTCCAGCGGCCCGTTCCACCCCGCCGGATCCGCCCCAGCGGCGAACTCGTCGGGTGCAGCGTAGCCGGGTTCGATGTCCGGCGCGTCTCCTGGGGTGACCCCAGTGTGCATCCCTTCCGCGCTCAGGTCAAGCGTCTCACGACGATGTTTCGCGCTGGATTGAAAACGTCGCGCCGTTTCCTCGGGCAGCAGTTGAGTGAACATCTCGGCTGCGCGACGCAAGAAGCTGATCTGCCCGTGCGCCCCCCCTCC
Source organism: Sphaerobacter sp. (assembly GCF_019683595.1). GTDB lineage: Bacteria > Chloroflexota > Chloroflexia > Thermomicrobiales > Thermomicrobiaceae > Sphaerobacter. The sequence continues at coordinate 23,916 of NZ_JADGHZ010000021.1, forward strand.
GGCGCCCGCCGCGGTGACCGCGATCGCCGCGCCGTATGCCTCGCTCACGCCGAAGGTTTCGATCAACCCCACGAGGTGCTCCGCCACGGCCGCGGCATCGCCCTCGACGAAGACATCCTGAGGCGCCAGGTCGATCGCCCGCGCTAGGGTGGTCGACACGAGGGTGATCATGTCGCCACGCTCGATGCGCGTGTGGTAGAGCTCCGGCTCGATCTCCGGGAACTGGCCGAGAGGCTGGGCGGTCTCCTCCAGCCCATGCCGCCCCCGCCACGTCTCGAGGGAAGGGAAGGCGTAGAGCACGCCTTCCTGGCCGATCAGAACCTGACTCGGCGGCACCTGGGCCAGGTAGAGGTCGTCATCCCGCGCCACCAGCAGCGTCAGCCCGAAGCGGAGCCGGTGCGTCAGCGGCCGGTCGACGTTCGCGGCACACAGCCACCCATTGGCGGCCTCGACCGCCGCCAGGAGCGCCGCCGTCGGCGACTGCCCGCCCCGCCGCGCGATCTCCTCGTGGATCAGATCCAGCACCTCGCGAGCGGCCGACTCCACCCCGGGAACGTCGTCGACCGGCTCCAGGATCGCGAACACATGCCGGGAGCCGCGGCAGCCGAGGTCGTCCGCGGGGTCCAGCGAGAGGAACGGCGAGTCGTCCAGGAGGTGTCCCGCGTCGATCGCCACCACGGCCATGGGTGCTTCCCGTGTCTGCAGACGAGGCATGTTCGGCCTTCCCAACACCTGGTCTGTTTTTCGCCGCAGCGTCACTACGGCCGCGCACGGCACGCACGATCCCCCAGCGGCGGCCCCTCTCGGTTCCGCCGAGCCGTCAGTTACTGGTACCGTGCGGGGATCAGCCTCTGTGACTGGCTGACAAGGGCCAGTCTAGCACACGGGTGTACGTACGTCTAGAGTACGTAGGTACAATTTGTACGGACGGTTAGCTAGCCAGAGGCGTTATTCGCGGAACAGGTCCGGCAGCGGTTCCGAGTCGTCGCTGACCGCGATCTCCCCGAGCAGCAAGTCGTCCGCAACGTCGGCCTGCCCGCCGTTGCTCGGCGCGTTGAGCCAGCGCAGCAGCTCGCGCGCCGCGTCCGAGGTGGCGAAGTCGCCCGCCATCATCGCCTGCTCGATGGCCTTGTCCAGGTGGCGCCGCGCCTGGTCGTCCTCCTGCCGGTCGTAGAGCAGCGCGCCGAGGTTGTAGTGGAGGATCGCCGCACTGCCGCGGTCCCCCAGTTCCTCGGTGACCTTCAGCGCCTCGATGTAGGTCTCGATCGCAGCGTCGGCCTTGCCCGCGGCGTCCTGCACCGTGGCGAGCCCGCGGAGCGCCCGCGCCAGGAAGCGCTGAGAACCTGCCTCCTCGGCCGCGATCGCGGCGCCACGGTAATGCTCCTCGGCCTCCGCGAGGTGGTTGCTCGACTGGTACAGCCGGGCCAGTTGCCCGTGGAGACGCGCACGCATCTCGGCGCTGCCGTCGACCGTGGCGACTTCGAGCGCCTGGCGCAGGTGCTTGATCGCCGCCGCGGTTTGCCCCGCCTGCATGCTCAGTTGCGCGAGAATCTGGAGGTAGTGGAGTTGCTCGCCGGGGTCGCCGTAGGCCCGCGCGATGGCCAGCGCCCGCTGCAGGTTCTCCTCGGCATCCCGCAGCATGCCACGGCTCAGGTTGATCGACCCGACCAGCGCGTAGCCCTCGGCTTCCAGGCGGCTGCTGCCCGCCTCGCGGGCCAGATCGAGCGCCCGAGCCGCAACCGCGAGCGCATCCGCCGTCTCGCCGAACTGCAAGAGCACTTCGCCGATGCCGAGGAGCCAGCGGCACTCCGCCTGTCGGTCACCACTGCGGCGCGCGTCCTCGAGCGCCTGCATCAGGCACTCCAGCGCCTCGTTGCGCCGCTCCAGCGCCCCGTAGGCCAGGCCGAGCAGGCCCAGCACCCGCTGCCGCAGCAGCGGATCGTCCAGGGTCTCGCTCACCTGCGCCGCCGACTCGAGCAGGCCACGGGCACCCTCGGCGTCGCGGAGCTTGATGAGCGCCTCGGCGGCTTCGAGGAGCGCCCGAACCGCGGCCGAGCGGTTGCCCAGCCGCTGCTCCAGCTCGGCCAGCTCGCGGAAGTGCGACGCGGCTTCCGCCAGGTAGCCGCCGTGCTGCTCGACCCGCGACAGCCCCGTCAGGCAGCGGCTCTCCATCGTCAGGTCACCGATCTCCCGCGCGCGCTCCAGCGCGCCCAGGAGCTGCGAGCGGGCGCCGTCGAACTGCCCGGCCTCCGCCATCAACGCCGCGGCCTGCACCGCGATCTCAACCTGGAGGCGGGTGTCGATCGTCCGCTCCGCCGCGTCCTGCGCCTGCTGCAGCAGCAGCATGGCCTGGTCGCGGTCTCCCTGCTCACGCAGGATCACCACCTGGCGCAGCAGGGCATCGACGACGCCTGCGAAGTGACCGACGCGGCGGGCGCTGCGACCGGCACGGTGGTAGAACTCGCGCGCCGCGGCCTCATCCCCCTCGCCGCGCGCCAGGTCACCCAACAGCAGGGCCGTCTCGACATCTTCCAGGGTGTCGACATCTTCGCGCCCGGCATCCAACTGGCGGGCCAGGAGTTCTCGGGCGCGCTCGGTTTCCCCCCGCTCGAAGGCGAGGCGCGCCAGGCGGGACAGGGCACGACGCTGGCCGGGGATATTGGCGATGCGCTCGGCGGCGTGGAGTGCCTCGCGCAGGTGTAGTTCCTGCTCGCGCGTCTCGCCCATCTCCGCGAGCAGCTCGGCCGCGCGCAGGTTGCAGTCGACGAGCACCCGGTCGAAGCCCTTGTAGCGGGCCGCCAGGATGGCGAGCCGTGCCAGGATCAGCGCCCGCTCCGGGTCATCGACCGCAGCGCGCGCCGCCTCCCGGTCCAGCTCCCAGAGGTCGCCGTCGGCCAATCGGTTCAGGATGGAATGTTTTTCGACCTCCTGATAGGCCCGCTCGACCGGAATGCGCCCTTCCCACACATCGGTCGCGAGCCGGTAGACCGGGTTCCGCTCAATCCCTTGCCGGCGGCGCAGCCACCGGCCGACTTGCTCGAACCCAAGGCCCCGCCTCGAGTTCGTCCCCCGCTCGGCGTCGACCCAGTCCCCGTCCATCGCCATCTAGCTCCCCGCCATCGCTAGCGCCCAACGCAACGTGTCAAGCGTAATGTTCCCGCCGCTCACGATCAAGCCGACCTTCCGCCCGGCCAGCTCCTCGCGCATCTGCTCCGCGGCAGCGAACGCCGCCGCGCCGGCCCCCTCGGCAAGCAGATGCGCCGTCTTGATGAGGTGGACGATCGCCGTGCGCAAGGCCTCTTCCGAGACCAGCCGCATATCGTCCACAAGATCCCACATGATTCGGAGCGGCAACTCGAACGCGACGCGCGTTGCCAACCCTTCGGCGAACGTCATGCCGCCGTCTAATTCCAGCAAACGCCGTTCCCGCCATGCGCGGTAGACGACCGGCATCTCCTCCGACTGCACACCGATGACCTGAATTGCCGGGTTGACCGCCTTCATCACGATCGCGGTGCCGCAGACGCCGCCGCCCGCGCCGACCGGCACGATCACGGTGTCGAGGTCCGGCACCGCCTCGATCATCTCCAGCGCGTAGGTGCCAAACCCGGCGATCAGGTCGGGCTCGTTGGCCGAGTGGATGTAGCGCAGACCATCGCGCTCCGCTCGCTCTTCGGCCGCCAGGCGCGCCTCGTCGAAGTCTCGCCCGGTCAGTACGACCTCCGCTCCCAGCCTCCGCATCGCCGCCACCTTGTCGGGGTTGGCCCCGTCCGGCGCGTACACCACGGCGCGGACGCCGAAGAGACGCGCGGCGTACGCGATCGACTGCCCGTGGTTCCCGGTGGAGGCCGTGACGACCCCACGCTCGCGCTCCTCCGGCGCGAGACGGCTCATGAGGTAGAGCCCACCACGGATCTTGAAGGCATTGATAGGTTGGAGGTTTTCACACTTGAGATACGCGTCGAAGCCGAGGTGTTCGTTGACATTCGGCGAGTGCAGAAGCGGGGTCGGAGCCAGGTAGCGCCGCACCACGTTGCGCGCATCAAGAACGTCCTGTAGCGTCGGCACACGATACGCCGAACCGATCCCGGTCCCCATCGTCTCTCCATTCCCCCCTCGGTGGGCCGCCACGGTCCCCCTCGTTGCTCCGGCTCCACCGGCATTATAGTATCTCGCGGACGCGGTGCATGGCGACCCCAACGCGCCGGTGTGAACGGACACAGTGTAGGAAATGCCGAAGGTGAGGGGCGAAATGAGCTTTCGCGAGCGTTTGCAGGCGGCCAGCGAGCGGAACGGATCGCTCCTCTGCGTCGGCCTGGACCCCGACCCGGCGCGACTGCCGAGCCACCTCGGCCCAGCCGATGACGCACGCACGGTCGTCGCGTTCAACCGCGCCATCATCGAGGCGACTGCCGACCTCGTCTGCGCCTACAAGCCGAACCTGGGGTTCTACCTTGCCTACGGCCCCGCCGGCGTCGAGGCGCTGATCGAAACGCGCCGGCTGATCCCGCCGGAGATCCCGGTGATCCTGGACGCCAAAGTCGGCGATCTCGGCAACACCTCGATCGCCTACGCCCGCGCTTACTTCGAAGCCTGGGACTTCGACGCCGTGACGGTGCACCCCTACATGGGCGAGGACAGCCTCGAGCCGTTCCTCTCCCGCGCCGACCGCGCCGTCTTTGTGCTCGTCAAGACCTCGAATCCCGGCAGCGGCGACCTGCAAGACCTGCTGGTGACGGACGACGGCGCGACCGAGCCCCTCTACCTGCGGGTCGCGGCGCGCGCTCGCCGCTGGCAGGAGCGCTTTGGCACCTGCGGGCTCGTCGTCGGCGCCACCTACCCCCGGCAACTGGCCGAAGTCCGCGAGCGGTGCCCGGACCTCCCAATCCTCGTGCCGGGTGTCGGCGCCCAGGGTGGCGACCTGACTGCAACCGTCCAGGCGGGGCTCGACGAGAGTGGCGCTGGCATCCTCATCAACGCCGCGCGCGGCGTGATCTACGCCGGCTCCGGTCCCGACTTCGCCGAGGCCTCCCGCCAGGTCGCCACGGACCTCCGCGACGCGATCAATCAGGCACGCCGGCGCTAGGCGCACTCGCGGTGCATTGCCACGGTGCACGCCGGCGCCACCGGCGCATGTGCGTGTGCAGGAAACGGCCGGCTACCCGGCGGTGGAGTGTCGGTTGGGGCGGACAACGATCAGCCAGTAGGGCAGCAGGGCGAAGATGTTCAGCATCGCCAGCAAGAGGAGCCAGACCATCCGCGCCTCGTCGGTGATCTGGGTCTTGGGGCGCTGCGTGACATCGAGTAAGGCCACAATCAGGGCGACCCAGGTGAGCACCACTGCCGGGAACGCGGGCAGGAGGATCAACCAAATCGAGATGTCGCGCGTCAGCGCCAGCGTGATGATGCCACCGATGTAGAGGAGCGCCACGATCGACGCGGTCGGCAGCAGCCAGGTCAGCCCTTTGATGCTCTGGGTATTCACGGACTCCTCCGGCCCCCTGCGGGCCGAGTCGGGCGAATCAGCACGAGCGCCCGGTGCCGCGAACGGCAGCGGGCGCTTTACTGCATGCACACCAAACCAACGGACGGCGTGATCCGGTTCTGCGCTCCGGTGCGGGCAGCAGCTACTGCTGCTGCGCCATCTTGGCGAGCTTGCGCCGGCGCTTGTGCTCCGCCTTGCGGGCCTTGGCGCGCCGCTGCTCACTCTTGCTCACGAACCGCCGCTTGCTCCGATAGTCGCGCAGCAGGCCCGACTTCTGAACTTCCTTGGTGAAGCGCCGAAGCAGTGAATCGAAACTCTCGGAATCCCTGAGTTCTACGCGCACGAGCCGGATCACCTCCTCTCCCTGGTAGATGGTGACACCCCGTCAGCGACCCACTCGAGGATCGGCGGCGCCGGCGAGCGGGTGCGTCGCGCCGCTCGCGCGCACGCTGAAACGGCCGGCCGTCCGGTGATGTCTTTATCAGTATAGCACACCACCGGCCGGACCGGCCGCTCTGTTGCCGCAATTCGCGCCTTACCCGCGCTGCTCCAGCGGCACGTAGGGCCGCGGGTCAGGCCCAACGTACGCCGCCTGCGGGCGGATGATCCGGTTGGCTGCCGCCTGCTCCAGCAGGTTCGCCGTCCAGCCACCGATCCGGCTGACCCCGAACACCGCAGGCATGAGGTCGGTTTCCCCAAGCAGCGCGTAGAGCAGCGGAGCCGAGTAGAACTCCACGTTCGGGAACAGCTTGCGCTCCAGGAAGTACGGGTGGGTACTCGTGATCTGCTCCAGGCGCACCGCCAGATCGTGCCAGGTCGTGTCGCCCTTCTCCGCAGCCACCTTCTCGGAGTAGCCCATGAGATGGTCGACGCGCGGGTCGCGGGTCTTGTAGATGCGGTGGCCCAGGCCCATCAGCCGCCGCTTGATCCGCAGCGACTCCTCCACATAGGCCTCGGCTTTGTCGGCCGACCCGATGGCCAGCAGCATCTCCATCGCCCGGCGGTTGGCGCCGCCATGGGCATCACCCTTGAGGGTGCCCAGCGCGCTGGAGACCGCCGAGTAGATATCCGACAGCGCCGACAGCGTGACGCGCGCCGAGAAGGTCGAGGCGTTCATGCTGTGCTCGGCCAGCAGCACGAGGTACGCGTCCATGGCGCGCTCCTGCAGCTCGCTGGCTCGCTCGCCGCGGAGCATATAGAGGAAGTTGGCGGCATGCCCGAGTGACGGGTCCGGCTCGACCGGCTCTTTGCCGTGTCGCAACCGATCGAACGCCGCCAGCATGGTCGCCATCGCCCCCGTCAGCCGGATGGAGCGCTCCAAGAGCGCGTCGCGGGAGAAATTGAAGGCGTCGTCGTCTTCCATCCCCATGACGGTGACGGCCGCCCGCAGCGCGTCGATCGGCTCCCCGCCGCGCGGGAGCACGCGCAGCACCTCCATCACGGAGGGGGACAGCGCGCGAGCGGCGACGAGCTTCGCGTTCAGCTCGTCCAGCTCCGCGCGGGTCGGCAGCTCGCCATACCAGAGCAGGTAGAGCACCTCCTCAAAGGACGCGCTCTGCACCAGATCATGGATGCTATAGCCCCGGTAGTACAGGCGCCCGTTGGTCCCGTCTACCAGGCTCAGCTCGGACTCGGCGACGACGATGCCCTCGAGCCCTCTGCCCGCGGTGGTCGCCGCGCCTGTCCCTGCATCAGCCATCGATCGAACCTCCTTCAAGGGCGCGCAGCCCCGTGGCGGGGTGCCGCCGTGTGGGAAAAGCGTTCATCCGTATGGTAGCACCGCGTCCGGAGGTTGTGTACACATCATGACGAATATTGATTCCCCATGCGCCCGGCTTTACGCCGTCCAACCAACCGCCTATACTGGCCGCAGGAGGCCGACCATGATCAACATCGACGGTATCGAGTACTTGACTGCGACGGAAGCCGCCGAGTTGCTCGGAGTCAAGGTCACCACGCTGTACGCCTATGCCAGCCGCGGCCGCATTCGCAGCTATCGGCGCGGCATCAAGCGCGAGCGCTTCTACCGGCGTGCCGAAGTGGAGGCCCTCCTGCGCGTCCGCCCGTCCGCGGCTGGGTCCGACGACACCGAAACGAATCTCCCCCTGGCCGAGACGTGGATTCCCTATTCGTGACCAGTGCGGTAGACTCCATGAACGGAACCGGGCGGAAGGAGCGGCCGCCCGTCCAACCTGTCGTCAGCCGGGAAGGGGACTACCGGCATGCTGGAGCATGATCCCGCGGGATCGGACGGAGGTCACGTGGCGCGCATCCTCATCGTCGACGACGATCCCGCGATTCGAACGTTGCTCGACGAGCTGCTTCGCGAGGAAGGCTACACGACCGTGTTAGCGTGTGACGGGCAGTCCGCGATCGAGCAAGCGCGTGCCACGCAGCCGCACTTGATTTTGATGGATCTGATGCTTCCGGTGCTCGACGGCGCCTCGGCCATTCGGATCTTGAAGAGCGACCCTCGTACGAATCAGATCCGGATCATCGCCATGTCGGCCGGCCACAACCTGCGCCTGCAAGCGGATGATCTCCCGGCCGACGGCGTACTCTCGAAACCGTTCGATCTGGACGCGCTGCTGGCCCAGGTCGCCGTCTTTACGCGCCATGTCGCCAACCATGAGCAGCGAGAAGTCGCCGGAATCTGAGCGCGCCAACCACCCACCCCTCTACGTATGGCTCGACGCCGACCCGCGCGTGGAGCCGCCCGACACCGAGATCGAGGACGTCCCGGGCGTGCCCGATCTCGAGTTGCTCGTGGCTGCGATCCTCGAAGGCCGGTTCGGCTCGCTCCTGCCCGCGCGCATCGCCGTCTCGCCGCACCGCACGCCGACCAGCCCCAACGCACTCCGGCGCATCGACGTCGGCCGCCTGCTGCGCGACCGCGGCATCCCCCATCGCCAGCGCTTCGAGATCCTCCGTCGCCCCGCAGAGGCTGAGTCCTAAGCGCGGCACCGGGAGTGCCGCGCCGCCTACGCGTAGACGCGGATGAGGATGTCCGTCGGGTGGAAGGCGTTGGTGGCGTTCTGGTCCTGCGGGCAGGCCGACACCGCGACGATCAGGTCCATCTGCGCCCGTAGCAGCACGTAGTCGTTTGCCTCCGACAGCGGCTCTCGGATCTCCAGCTCGCCGCGTGCCTTGAGCCCGACGTGCATGAACCAGTTGATCGGGTCGGGGATGTGGTCGTAGTGGATGCCGTACGGCCCCAGCACCGAGGCCAGGTTGTCCCGGCAGTTCGGGTGGTCCTCGATCCCGTAGTCGTTCAGGTAGCGCAGGCGATCGCACGCCGGCATAAGCATGTCGTGGCGCCCCACGGAGTCGTCCAGCAGCACCATCATCGGGTTGCGGCGGTTGCTGTACAGGCTCATGCCCTTGATGAGCATCATCGAGTTGTTGATGCCGCGGGTGTGGGCGGTCGACAGGTACTCGTCGATGTCGTGCCGGTTGAAGCAGACGAAGTCGCAGACCTGCTGCCCTTGCATGTCGGTGATCTGGAGGAACTGCCCCTCCTTCATCGGGAACGCGATCGGCGACTGCGGCCGCACCTGGGCGGCCCGGATCGGCATCCGCCCGGCCAGAATCTCGCTGCGCTTGAGCACCACGGGGTTCTCCTCCTCCGCGTTCCGCGCACTAGCGGGCGCGCTCGCGCCGGTTAACCGCCAGCACGCTCAGGAACTCGAAGATGACGTTGGCGGCGATCAGCGCGGTGATTCCACTCGGGTCATGCGCCGGCAGCACCTCGACGAGATCCATGCCCACGAAGTCGATCCCCACCAGCCCACGCACCAGCTCCTGCGCCTCACGACTGGTGAAGCCGCCAACCTCGGGCGTCCCGGTGCCGGGGGCGAAGCTGGGATCGACGAAGTCGATGTCGAAGGTGAGGAAGACCGGCCCGGTCCCGACCCGCCGTCGGATCGCTTCCAGCACGGCGGGCAGCCCCTCACGGCGCACGTCGTCCGTGGTCCAGAGCTCGAAGCCAAGGTCGCGTGACTGCTGCAAGTCCCCCGGCCCGTAGAGCGAGCCGCGCATCCCGACCTGGATGGCCCGCGCCGTGTCGATCAGCCCCTCCTCCACCGCCCGGCGGAAGGGCGTGCCGTGGTTGTACTTCCGCCCGAAGTACTCGTCCCAGGTGTCACCGTGCGAGTCGAACTGGATGAAGCCCACCGGCCCGTACCGCCGCGCGATCGCCCGCAGCTCGCCCAACGTGACCGAGTGGTCACCGCCGATCGCGACCGGAACCACATTCGCCGCGAGGATTGGCTCCATCGCCGCGACGACCCGGTCGTAGGTGTCTTCGATGTAGCCCGGGACCGTCGGCAAATCGCCGTAGTCCACCACCGAAAGATGGTCGTACACGTTGACGTCGAGCGACGGGTTGTAGGTCCGCAGCATCGCCGACATCTCGCGCACCGCGGCCGGCCCAAACCGGGCTCCGGTGCGGTACGTGGTGGCGGTGTCGAAGGGGATGCCGAACACGGCGACATCGACCTCCGCCAGATCGCGCACGTGCGGCAGCCGGGCGAAGGTACGCAGCCCGCTGAAGCGCGGGCTCTCCAGGGCGTTGATCGGTGCGTAGCGACCCACCGGCGGCGCTCCTCTCCTCTGTCCCGTCTACCGTGTCTCCGCCGGCTCGTAGCGGCGGAAGACCAGGCAGGCGTTCTGTCCACCCAGGCCGAAGGAATTGGAGATCGCGACCCGCACGGACGCGCGGCGCGCCACATTGGGCACGTAGTCGAGATCGCACTCCGGATCGGGCGTCTCGTAGTTGATCGTCGGGTGGATGATCTGGTCGCGGATGGTCAACACGGTTGCCATGGCCTCGATCGCCCCTGCCGCGCCCATCAGGTGGCCGATCATCGACTTGGCCGAGCTGATCGGGATCTCCGCGGCGCGCGCGCCCAGCGCTCGCTTGATCGCGACCGTCTCCGCCTTGTCGCCCAGCGGCGTGCTGGCCGCGTGGGCGTTGATGTAGTCCACCTCAGACGGATCCACGCCCGCGTCGGCGAGCGCAGCCATGATCGCGCGCGCGGCGCCGGTACCCTCCGGGTCCGGGGCGATCGGGTGGTAGCCATCATTACTGCTGCCCGAGCCGGCCACCTCGGCGTAGATCGTCGCGCCGCGGGCCAGGGCATGCTCCTCCGACTCAAGCAGCAGGACGGCCGCACCCTCACCGATGACGAAGCCCTCCCGGTCGGCGTCGAAGGGCCGGCTGGCGCGCTCCGGCTCGTCGTTGCGGGTCGAGGCGGCGCGCTGCACCGCGAAGCTCGCCACGAACAGCGGGAAGATCGCGTGCTCCGTCCCGCCCGCGAGCGCCACGTCCGCCCGTCCGCTCCGGATCACGTCCAGCGCCTCGCCGATTGCCTGGGCACCGGTCGCGCAGGCGGTGGAAACCGTTAGGCTCGGGCCGAGGAAGCGGAAGGTCTGGGCGATGTGGTAGGCCGGGAGGTTGTGGGGGAAGGTCGTCATGAAGAACGGGGAGACGCGCATCAGCCCCCGCCGCTGCGCCACCTCCTGGGCCTCCAGGATCGTGGCCATACCGCCCGCCCCGGTGCCCATCATCACTGCCGCGGCGCACGGGTCGATCGACCCCGGGTCGAGCCGTCCGTCCTGCAGCGCCATACCGGCCGCCGCGACGGCAAACTGGCTAAAGCGCGCCATCTGCCGCGCCGTCTTGGAATCGACCCAATCACCGATGCTGAAGCCGCGCACCTCCCCCGCGATCTGCACCGGGAGGTCACTCGGGTCGAAGCCCTCGATGCGTCGGATCCCGGAGCGGCCGTCGATCAGGCCGCGCCAGGTCTCCTCAGCAGTCAGCCCCAGCGGTGAGACCGCACCGACGCCCGTGACGACGACTCGGCGCCGCCCCGCGGGCGCCTGATCGCGCAACGCCTGGCCACACTGCGGACAATAGTTGGCGGCGGCCGGTGTGATCGACTGACATCTCGGACAGCGCACCGGTATCCTCCTGCTTCGCGGAGCGGGTTCATCGCGGGTTCAGTGTCTCGACCCCATGCCGCACGTCGAGCGCGGCATGCCTGGCAGATCGTACCAGATTCAAGGCCGCGTGCAGAGGAGGATGACGGCATGGAAACGGGCGGAGGGATCGCCCCACCGCCCGTGATTGTGCGTCGTCATGGTTCTGACTCTTAGACCGCGCGCCGGCCGGTCAGCAATTGCACGATCAGGACAACCAATGCCACCACCAGGAGCAGGTGGATCAGGCTGCCGCCGATACTCCCCACAAGCCCCAAGAGCCAAAGAATGACCAGGATCGCGATGATAGCCCACAACATCAGAAGATGCTCCTTTTCCGTCAGCCTCGCGTACAGGTGCGAGACCCTTCTACTGGGCTAACCCAAGACGCGTGCCACCGCTGCTGGAAGGCACGCCCCGATCTCCCGCGCCGCCCCGTCCACGGACGTAACCGTCCGGTGTCGCTCTGGGCTTGGTGGAAGCTGACGGACCGGCGAGCATAGGATGGAGTTTGCCGAATTAACCATGTCTTCCCGCCAGCTACCCGCGACTCCCCGCGTGTCATCCTTCGCTGCGTGGCCGATCCGACGCGAGATCCTTCGCTCCGCCGCCCGGCGCTCCCGCGCCGGCCGGCTC
>NZ_JADGHZ010000129.1 GCF_019683595.1 Sphaerobacter sp.
GGGTGACCGCGACGGCCGAGCAGGATCCGCCCACCACCCCTACCCCGACGCCGGCGCCCACGCCCACCCCGGAGCCGACGCCGACCCCGACACCCACGCCGACACCGGTCCCGCCGCCACTCGCGCACTGCTACGAGCCGCGTCCTACCCCGTCTGACGAGACGGCGGAGTCGCCATTCACCCTCCGCCCTGCCGACCCGCGCTCGCTGTTCCAGAACTGCCAGGTCGTCGCCTACTACGGCTATCCGGATACCCCGGTCATGGGAGTCCTCGGCAGCGCCGACCCGAACACGGTGGTTGACCAGCTTCTCGCCCAGGCTGCGGAGTACGACGCGACCAATGGTGATCGGACCGTCGCTCCGGCGCTGGAGTTGATCTACGCGGTGGCACAGGGATCCGAGACCGACGACGGCACCTACCTCTACCGCATGCCGGACGAGCTGGTGCAGCAGTACCTCGAGGTGGCGGAGCGGCGTGATCTTCTCGTGATCCTCGATATCCAGATGGGCCACAGTACGGTCGAGGCGGAGCTCCCCCACGTGCTGGAGTACCTGAAGAACCCGCGGGTTCACCTGGCGCTCGACCCGGAATTCGCCACCCCGGGCGAAGTGCCGGGTACGATCATCGGCGACATGGACGCTGAGGAGATCAACCGGGCGCAGGAGATGCTCGCGCAGTTGATCGAGGACGAGAAACTGCCGAACAAGATCCTGGTGGTCCACCAGTTCGACTACGTCATGATCCGCAACAAGGAAGCGCTGCGGCAGGTGCCGGGGATCGATCTGGTGATCGACATGGACGGCTTCGGATGGGCCGAGGACAAGATGGGCGGCTACCAGCGCTTCGTCAACGAGGACGGCGCGCCCCACGGCGGCTTCAAACTCTTCTACGACCAGGACGCCGACCTGATGACCCCCGAGCAGGTCAACCTCCTTACCCCGCAGCCGGACGTGGTGATCTATCAGTGATGCGTGATGCGTCATGCGTCATCCGTCATGCGTCACGTGTGGGGCGACCGTGTGGCGTAGACCCGACGGTGCTCGGGCCTGATGCCGTGATGTAGCCGGCCTGCGTGGCGGATGCCCGGGGCGCACAAGCCGCCGAGCGGACAAGGAAAGCCGGCGACCGGCGGCTAGGGATTGCATTGGAGTGCGGCAGCCCCAGCCGCGCGCCGGGGTTGGTGCCGCGCCGCCGTTGGGACGCGCGATGGGTGGTGCGACGGATCCGGCGCCGTGATCCCGTTTCGGGGCAGGTGGTGGGAAGGATCCCGCGCCGTGGCAGGTGCCCGGGGCTCAAGCCGCCGGGCTGACAACGACAGCCGGCTAAAGCCGGCTGTCGGAAACGGGATCAGATCCTGGTGATACGGTGTCCGCCGGTCGGCATGTGTCCAAGGGTGATGAAGTCTGAAGAATGATACGAGTGTCCGCCGTGCCGGCGGCTCTAGCCCCGGGCACGGGCCGCGCGGCGGGATCCTCTCACCACCCGGACGGACTACCGTCCTCAGCCGGCTTATGGAGTTTGACAAATTACCGTGGTACATGTACCGATCACCGTGGTCTCGTCCTTGTCATCCTGAGCGGAGCCGGCCGGCGCGGGAGCGCCGTGCGGCGGAGCGAAGGATCTCGCGTCGGTTCCAGCATGCACCGGAGAGATCCTTCGCTGCGCCCGGGGGGGGGGGGGGGCCGCGGCCCCCGGCTCCGCTCAGGATGACACGCGGGGAGTCGCGGGGGCTGGCGGGTAGACACGACTAATTCGTCAACCTCCATCAGCCGGCTTTCGTTGTCAGCCCGGCGGCTTGAGCCCCGAGCATGGGCCACGGCGCGGGGATCCTCACGCCACCCATCCCACGTTCCGACGACGGTACGAAACCGGTCCCGCCGCGGTATCAGCCGCGTGCTACCACAGCGGCAGCTCGGGCCGCCACACTCCAAACCCGGCCGCCGGGTTTCGTTGTCAGCAAGGCGGCTTACCCCCGGCACACGGACCTCCACATGCCACTACCTTGTGTCACAAGGTAGCTTGTGCTACCATGTGGCCATGGATACGAGCGCGCTGCTGACACAGATGCGAAGAGGCGCCCTGGAGGCGTGCGTGTTGGCCCTACTGGAGGGCGAGGCGCGCTATGGGTTCGAGCTGGTGCAGCGGCTGGGGCAGAACCCGGCGCTGCTCACCAGCGAGGGGACGATCTACCCACTGCTGAGCCGCCTTCACCGCGAGCGGCTGGTCGAGACCGAGTGGCGCGAGTCGCCCGCCGGGCCGCCGCGGAAGTACTACCGGCTGACGCCGCGTGGGCGGGAAGCGTTGGCCGTCTTTCGGCAGCAGTGGGTGGGGTTTCGGGACGCCGTCGACGGCGTGCTCGGGACGCCACAAAACGGAGGAGACACATGGTCCGCAACGGTGAAACCGACGACGGAGTCCGGCGACTGATCGAGCGCTACCTCCAGGAGGTGGACGAGGCGCTGGTCGGGGTGCCGGCGGCGCAACGGCGGGAGATCCTGGAGGACCTGCGCACGCACATTGATGCCTCGCTAGCGGCTGCCGGAACGCGCGATGAGGCGACGGTGCGGACCATCCTCGACCGCCTGGGAAGCCCGGAGGAACTGGCGCGTGAGACGCGCGAGCGCCTCGGGGTGCCGGAGCCGATCCCGGTCGCGCCGGCGGGACCGGGGTTCCTCGAATACGCTGCGATCGTGCTCACCGCTCTCTTCTGGCCGGTCGGCATCCTGCTGGCCTGGCTCTCACCCATGTGGCGCACGCGCGACAAGGTCGTCGCGACCCTCATCGGGTGCCTCGCGATCGTCCTCGCCATCGTCGGGCTGATGGAGTTTCGGGTCGGTTCGGCGACGGCGGTCCAGGAGCACCGGCAGGACGTGCCGGTGCCGATGGAGCGGCGGGGGGACGTGCCGTCCAACGAACGCGAGCCTTCCGTTGAGACAACGCCGGCACCGGTCGAGCGAGCCTCGGAGTCGTCGGCATGGTGGGACGTGCCTGTGCGGCTCGCGGCCTTCGTGGTGGGGATGCTGGTCCTCTTTTCCCCCTTCCTCTCCGCGCTCTACCTCGCGATCCGGCTGCGGCGGCCGCGGGCACCGGCGCCGCGAGCGGCCTCCGTGCCGGTCTAGTGCCTGCTCCGCAACTCGGTCGCACGATGCCGGACGGCGGGTGTCGACCCTCCTGTAGCCGGCCGCGCTGGGCCGGGCAAGGGCCGCTGACCGCGTTGACAGCGGCCCATTCCAGTGCGTAGCATACGCGCGTTGAAATCCACTGTGACCCGTGCCACACATCACCGCATGCGAGACGATTGTATTTTCGGGTGTTTGCCGGGTCGGGTGCGGCTATCAGGGTGGTTGAGGAGGGACGAGTCGATCATGGGCACCGCTACTCAGCCGGGGATCCCGGCGGGCGAGCAATCGCGTGTCTGGTCGCGGCGGCGTTTCCTGACCTTGATCGGCGCGACTGCGGCGGTTTCCGCGAGCGGCATCCTCGCTGCGTGCGGGGGCGGGAGCAACGAGACCAGTCAGACGACTCCGACGGCGAGCGGTGACCAGCCGGGCGGCGCTGCCACCCCCGGCGGGTCCGGCGGCGAGAGCGTCCAGGGCGGCACGCTCACCTACGTCACCAACGAGGAGCCGGACACGCTCAACCCCTACCTGACCCAGCTCGTCGTGGGCTTCGACATCCTCTCGCTGTTCATGGAGAGCCTGCTTGAGGCGGATGACACCGGCCAGTACGGCCCTCGGCTGGCGGAGGCGTACGAGGCCGCGCCCGATGGATTGAGCTACACCTTCAAGCTGCGCACGGGTGTGAAGTGGCACGACGGGAGCGACTTCACCGCGCAGGACGTGATCGAGTCGTACAACATGATCATGAACCCCGACTTCGGCGCCTTCAACCAGCAGGGGTGGGAGCAGATCACGGAGGCCGAGACGCCCGACGACCACACGGTGGTGTTCAAGCTGGATCGGGTGTTCGCGCCCTTCATCGCCAATGTGGGTGGCACCTACATTGCCCCCGCGAGCGCCCTGACCAAGGGGATCCAGAGCTTCAAGGAGGAATTCGGCCGGCAGCCGTACGGCACCGGTCCGTACACGTTTGTCGAGTGGGTCTCGGGCGATCATGTGACGGCCAACGCGAACCCTGACTACTGGCAGGGGGCGCCGAAGCTGGAGCAGATCGTCTGCAAGTTCGTGCCGAACTCGAACACGATCGCGGTGCAGCTCAAGTCAGGCGAGGGTGACCTGGCGGCGTATGTGGATGCGCAGCAGTACGACACCTTCGTCGCGATGGAAGACAAGCGGGTCATCGAGACCGACAGCCAGGCGTGGTACCACCTCGACCTGAAGAACATCGACTTCCTGATGGAGAAGCCGGTGCGCCAGGCGCTCGACTTCGCCACGCCCAAGCAGGAGATCATCGACAAGATCCTGAAGGGGCATGCGACGATCTCGGTCGCGGATATCGCGCCGATCTCCTGGGCCTACAACCCCAACATCGAGCCGCGGCCGTACGACCTGGAGCAGGCCAAGAAGCTGCTCGATGACGCCGGCTGGAAACCCGGCCCCGACGGCATCCGCCAGAAGGATGGCAAGCGGATGCAGCTCGAACTGTGGGGCATCGCCGGGGACCAGCAGGGCCAGCAGATCCTCCAGGTAATCGCCGCTTCCTGGAAGCAGATCGGTGTCCAGGCCGATCTGAAGTTCCAGGACATCCGCACGCTCTGGGGGCCGGAGGGGTATCAGTTCACCGAAACCCCGACCGCCTGCGGGTTCTCCTGGTTCAACGGGAACGACCCGGACAACACGTTCTACTGGCACAGCAGCCAGATCCCGGACTCGCCGACCGGATCGGGCGGCAACCTGCCGGCGTACTTCAACCCGTACGACATGCAGGACCAGATCGACGAGCTCACCGAGCGCGGCGTCTCCACGATCGACCAGGAGGAGCGCAAGCAGATCTACTGGCAGATCCAGGAACTGCTCCACGAGTACGTGCCGGTTATCTTCATCTACTGGAACAAGCTGATCTTCGTCTGTCCCAAGAACCTGCAAGGCTTCAACCCCAACGCGTTCACGCCGCTCTTCTACAACGTGCACGAGTGGGCGTACAGCGCGTGAGCGCCGTTTGATCCGGTAAGGGCCAGGCCGCGCCTCGCCTGCGGGTGAGGCGCGGCCGCATCAGGAAGGACACGGTGGCCGGTGCTGCGCTACACCGTGCGGCGCTTGCTCGGAGCGGTTCCGCTGATCATCGGGATCTCGCTGATCTCATTCCTGTTCATGCAACTCGCACCCGGCGGGCCCGATGCCATGTTCGCGCGCAGCGGACGGATGAGCGACGAGCAACTGGCGGCGATCCGCCGCAACATGGGTCTCGACCAGCCGGTGCCGGTGCAGTATCTCCACTGGCTAAAGAATTTGCTGAAGGGTGACCTGGGCACGTCCTACGTGCAGAACCGCCCGGTGACGACCGTCATCCTGGAGCGTCTGCCGAGCACCCTGATCCTGGTCGGCGCCGGACTCAGCATCGCGCTGGTGCTGGCCCTCGCTTTCGGGGTGCTGGCTGCGGTGCGCCAGTACAGCCTCTTCGACCACATCGTCAGCGCGATCTCGTTCTTCGGTCTGGCCATGCCGGTCTTCTGGTTCGGCCTGATGTTGCAGCTCCTATTCGGGGTGCGGCTCGGCTGGCTGCCGACGGCTGGGATGCACGCCACCGGCGAGACCGGCCTGCTCGACCTTCTGAAGCACCTGGCCTTGCCCGCCTTCACACTCGCGGTCGGGACCATCGCCGGCTGGAGCCGGTACGTGCGCTCCTCGCTGTTGGAAGTCATCCATAAGGACTACATCCGCACCGCGCGGGCGAAGGGGGTGCGGGAACGAACCATCTTCCTGCGCCATGCGCTGCGCAACGCACTGATCCCCTTCGTCACGGTCGTCGGCATCGACATCCCGCTCTACGCGGTCGGCGCGGTGGTGACCGAGACCGTCTTCGCCTGGCCGGGGATGGGGCGGCTCTTCTACGACTCACTCGCCTCGCGGGACTACCCGGTGCAGATGGGTATCCTGGTGCTCTCCTCGGTCGCGATCATCCTGGGCAACCTGATCGCGGATCTGATCTATGCCCTGCTCGATCCGCGGATCACGTACGACTAGGGGGCGCCGGTGAAGGAGCGGCTACGAACCGAGACACAATCGGTCACGCCACTGCTGCCCGAGCACGTGAGTGCCGGCCGGAGCCACGCGCGGATCGCCTGGGAGCGCTTCCGTCGGCACCGGCTGGCCATGGTGGGCCTGCTGATTCTCGGGGTGTTGACGCTGCTGGCGGTGCTGGCGCCGGTGATCGCGCCCTACGGTCCGGACGAGCAAGACCTCTTCAGCATCACGACGCCCCCGTCGCGTGCGCACTGGCTGGGGACCGACGAATTGGGCCGCGATGTGCTCACGCGCGTGATGTACGGCGGGCGAGTCTCCCTCTCGGTTGGGCTCGCGGCCGCGCTGATCTCCAGCCTGATCGGCGTCGTCGTCGGTGCCGTGGCCGGGTTCTACGGCCGCTGGATCGACGCGGCGCTGATGCGGTTCATCGACCTGATGCTTGCGTTCCCGGCGCTCTTCTTCCTGCTCGTCCTGTTCACCATCGTCTCGGCGTCGGTCTGGAATGTGATCCTCTTCCTCGGGCTCTTCGGCTGGATGTGGCTGGCGCGGGTGATCCGGGGTGAGATCCTGGCGCTCAAAGAGCTCGACTTTATCGACGCGGCGCGTGCCATGGGCGCGAGCAATGCGCGGATTATCATCCAGCACCTCCTGCCCAACGTGACGGCCGCGATCATCGTGTCGACGACGCTCTCGATGGCGTACAACATGATCGCCGAGGCGACGTTGGACTTCCTCGGCTTCGGGGTGCCGCCGAATGTGCCGACCTGGGGCAACATGCTCACCGGCGCATCGAACTACTATCTCCAGGTGCCGCTGCTGCCGGTCGCGCCAGGCGCCGTGCTGGTCCTGGCGATCCTGGCAGTCAACTTCATCGGGGACGGGTTGCGCGATGCACTCGATCCCTTCACTGAGTGGTAAGATCCGCGGCCGGTGTCTTTCTCCAGCCGGCATGATCACATGAGGAGGTAGCTCCTGTGACAGGTGACGAGCAGGCGTCCAGCGTCCCGCAGCCGCTCACGACCGAACAACTGGTTACCCACCGGCGACCGAGCGACCCGCAGATCTCACCCGACGGTGAGCGGGTCGCTTTCACGCTGCGGCCGGTCAGCAACGAGAAGGAGCATCCCGAGTCGGCGATCTGGGTCGTGCCGTTCGCCGGCGGCGAGCCGCGCCAGTTCACCGCCGGGCAGTGGCTGGACGAGGAGCCACGCTGGTCGCCCGATGGCCGTCGCCTGGCGTTCCTCTCCGACCGGGCCGAGCGCGGCAAGAAGAGCGTCTACATCATGCCGGCCGACGGGGGCGAGGCGCGGCGCGTCTTCGACCAGCAGGGCGACATGGAGCATCTCTCCTGGTCGCCCGATGGTCGCTTCCTGGCGGTCCTCTTCACCGACCCCGAGACGGAGGAGGAGAAGAAGCGCAAGGAAGAGCGCGACGACGCGCGGGTGTGGGACACCGACTACAAGTACCAGCGGCTCTGGGTGATCGACGTCGAGGCCGGGACGGCCGCGGCCGTATCGCCGGAGGGACGGCAGGTCTGGACCTACGCCTGGTCGCCCGACAGCGAGCGGTTGGCGCTCAACCTCACCCCGACGCCGCGCATCGACGACATCTTCCAGGAGAACGAGGTCGTTATCGTCCCGCGCGCGGGTGGCGAGCCGACGCCGGTCTTCCGCCAGATCGGTATGGCGGAGCACCTGACCTGGTCGCAGGACGGCGCGTATCTCGCCTACCGGGCACGCGCCGGGCGGGTCGTCAACGGCGATTACGTCTACCGTATCCCGGTCGAGGGGGGTGAGCCGGTCTGCCTGACCCCTGGCTACGACGGGACGAGCGAGGCGCTGTGGCCACTGGGGCGCGACGCCCTGCTGATGGTGGCCGACGAGGGCGTCAACATGACCCTCTACCGGCTGAGCTGGGAGGGCGAGCGTGAGCGGCTGCTGGCTGAAGAGCCGTGGGGGACGTTCGCGCCGGTCGCGACGGCCGACGCCAGCGGGCAACGGATCGCGGTGGTGTGGGAAGACGCGACGCACGCGCCGGACGTGTGGGTGCTGTCGCGTGAAGACATATCCCCTGCGCTCCAGCGGCGCACGCACTTCAACCCGGAGCTGGAGGCAGCCGCCCTGGGCGAGGTGGAGATCGTGCGTTGGGAGAGCGATCCCGGCGTCGAGGTCGAGGGGTTGCTCTTCAAGCCGGTCGGCTATCAGGAGGGCCAGCGCTACCCGCTGGTGGTGCAGATCCACGGCGGGCCGACGTGGCTCTGGACCAACCAGTTCGCCGCCACGTGGCACGAGTGGGCGCACGCTCTGGCCGGGCGCGGCTATGCCGTCCTCATGCCCAACCCGCGGGGCAGCACCGGTCGCGGTCCGGAGTACTCAAACGCGCTCTTCGGCGATGTCGGCGGCTGCGAGTACCGCGACATCATGGCCGGCGTCGATTACCTGATCGAGCGTGGTATCGCCGACCCCGAGCGGCTCGGCGTCGGCGGCTGGAGCTGGGGCGGCTATATGACCTCCTGGATCGTCAGCCAGACCACCCGCTTCAAGGCGGCGGTCATGGGGGCGGGGCTGCCCAACATGATCAGCGACAACGGCCTGGGCGACATCCCCAGCGCCAACCTCTCCTACTTCGAAACGAGCCCGTACCACGACCCGGAGCCGTACTTCGAACGCTCGGCGATCCGCTACATCCGGAACGCGACCACACCCACCCTCATCCTCCACGGCGAGGAGGACCGCCGGGTGGCCATGGCGGAGGGGCAGGAGATGTACGTCGCGCTCCGGACCCTCGGCGTCGAGACCCAGTTCGTCACCTACCCGCGCGAGGGCCACGCCATCCAGGAGCGCAAGCACCAGAGCGACCTCATCAACCGCGTGATCGGCTGGTTCGACCGTCACCTGCGCCCAGAGCAGGCGGGGTAAGGCGTTATAGCCCTCATCGGCTGGCGGAGCGGACCTCAGATGCTGGTTGCGGCCCGGGGCTAAAAGTCCCGGGCTGACAACGAAAGCCGGCTGTAGCCGGCTCTTTGGAGTGCGGCGGCCCGAGCCGCCGCTTTGGTATCGCGCGGCGTCAGCCGCACCCGGGTTGGTGCCGCGCCGACATTGGGACGCGAGGTGGGTGGTGTGTAGGATCCTATGCCATGGTCCCGTTCGGGGGCGGGTGGCGCGACGGATCCCACGCCGTGGCACGTGCCCGGGGCTCAAGCCGCCGGGCTCAGCACGAAAGCCGGCTCAAGCCGGCTGGGATCGCGGTACGGATCAGACCCCGATGTGCCGGTCTCGCCGCGCGGCGCGTGCCCGGGGCTAAAGCCGCCGGGCTGCCATTGGGTAAGCCCACTGAAGGGGCTACGATGGCCACACCCCGGCGGAGCCGTTCCGGCATCCCGCGGGACGTCCAATCCTTAGCCCCTTCAGTGGGCTTCGCTTTGTCAGCCCGGCGGCTTTAGCCCCGGGCACGCGCCACGGCGTGGGATCCGTCGCACCACTCATCGCGCGCTCGTTGGACGGCGCGAGATCGTGCCAGCATCTTGCCTGTGCCCTAGCCCGAGTGAGACGGATTCGCCTTGCCAGCCCGGGGTGAACCGTAGGCCCCCTCTCCAGGCGCACACCCCTTCAGTTCATAGCCGACTTCTCCTGTCGCCCGGGGGCCTCTTGCCTTGCACCCCCTCACCCCAGCGGATCCCTCCGCGTTGCGCAACTATCACGAGTGCAGTGACAATTCGCTGTGCCAAACATTATTTCAGTCTGCACCGACCGGCCCGGGGGCGGGCAATTCACGGATGCTGGTGCCGGGGGGCTAGCGCAATTCGCCAGAGGGTGGTACATATGGGTTAGGTACCCTGTGAGTACGGCAGCGTGAAAAATCGGTCAGGCGGTCTTGGGCGCCGACCGGCGAGAGGAGTCGGCTTCGCATGATTCCTGGACCTTTCGAGTACCATGCTCCGGCTTCGCTCTC
>NZ_JADGHZ010000022.1 GCF_019683595.1 Sphaerobacter sp.
CCCCCCCCCCCCCTCGGGGCGGCGGGGGGGGGGGGGGGGGGGCGGGGGCCCCCCCCCCCCCCCCCCCCCGGCTCCGCTCAGGAGGAGAGGGACCTAGCGACGCTCCTGGCGCAGGTGCATCACGAAAACTCGTCGACCGCCCATCACAGGCGGCTCGATGGGCGCCGGCACCCCACCGCGCCGGCTCACCCGTACGAGTGACCGGCAACGTGTGCCGGTGATTCGCGGGCGACGAGCCACCCCCACAGCGTCACGCTCATGCCGTTCCAGACGTGAGCGAACCTAGGTGTCCCGCCCCCACCGGGCGCGCCGGCTCGTACGGCGCCAATCGCCCAACGCGGTAAGGTGGGCAGTCCCCCTCCACAACACACGCCGCACCTTCCCAGACTCCCGGCTAGTGACGAGCGCGTTGGTGCGCTCCCCGCCGGGATCAGCCTGCCTGCGGCTACGCGAGAGAAGATTGTGCGGCGGCCTCGCGTGACCGCATGTGGTACGATTACGTCGTGTTCTTGCCTTCTCGCCCCTCCGGCACGTGCAACACCTCGATAGGTGCCGGTGCGGGCAGCGGCCGGTCCCGGTCGTGGGCGAGGATTCCGCACCACGCGGCTGGCAGAGACTCCCATAGCAGTCCCGGTCCACGTGATGCGATACAGCCACGAGGCGTGCGCGCGCCGTAGGCCGCACCCCGCCGCTGGTGTGGGTCCAGGGGCTACGTGCCCGAGGCAGGCTGAGGTTTGACCGCGCGAGCAAAGAAGGAGGATTCATGGCACGACCAACACAACGACGAGGTGGCGCGCAGGCGCCAGCACGCGGGCCGCGCCCGAGCAACCCCGACGCCATCACCGCAGAGGGCCGGGTCGTCGAGGCGCTGCCCAACGCGATGTTCACCGTTGAGCTCGATAACGGGCATACTGTCCTCGCTCATCTGGCGGGGAAGATGCGCAAGCACTTCATCCGCGTGCTCCCAGGCGACCGCGTGGTCGTCGAGCTATCACCGTACGACCTGACCCGGGGTCGCATCACCTACCGCTACCGCTAGCGGCAGTTTCCCCAAATCCCCATCCGGCACGCAGGGCGGCATGGTCCGTCACGGTCCGCTCTGATGCCGCCCATACCGCCGCCCAATCGGACTGGCGGTTCGTTCCCATGCCGGCAGGATGCGGCTATAATGACCGCAACGACTCACCGGCGCCCGCAGTGCGATGCGCACTGAGTAGATTGGACGGACGATGGGTTTGCTATCCCGATTCACCACCCTCATCAAGGTCAAGGTGAACCGGCTGCTCGGTGCGGCCGAGGATCCGCGTGAGACGCTCGACTACTCCTACGAGCGCCAGTTGGAGATGCTCCAGCAGGTCAAGCGCGGCGTCGTCGAGGTCGCGACGTCCAAGCGGCGGCTGGAGCTCCAGAAGGCCAAGCTGCAGGAGAGCGTCAACCGGCTCAACGATCAGGCTCGGCAGGCCGTCGCGGTTGGACGAGATGACCTGGCACGCGCCGCACTCGAGCGTCGCGCCATGATCCAGCAGCAGTTGGCGGACCTGGATCAGCAGGCGGCGCAGCTCGACCAGGAGCAGGCGAAGCTGGAGCAGGCTGAGACCCGGCTCCGGATGAAGATCGAGTCCTTCCGCACGCGCAAGGAAGTGGTCAAGGCCCAGTACTCGGCAGCCGAGGCCCAGGTGCGTATCGGTGAGGCGGTGACCGGACTCTCCGAGGAGTTGGCCGACGTCGGTTTGGCTCTCGATCGCGCCCAGGAGAAGACCGAGCAGCTCCAGGCTCGCGCCGGAGCCATCGACGAGCTGATCGCTTCCGGTGCCTTGGAGGACTTCACCACCTCCGGGCGTGACGCGATCGATCGCGAACTGGCGCAGATTACCGTGCGGGAAAGCGTCGACGCTGAGCTGGCGGCGCTCAAGGCGGAGCTTGGTGCGCCCGAGCAGCCGAAGACACTCCCAGAGGGAGGTCAGCAATGATCGTGCGGATCGCGACCGAGGGCCAATACCAGATCGACAGCGCCTACCTCGACAAGTTGAATGCAATCGACAACGACCTCGTGGAGGCGATCGCCGCAGGCGACCAGGAGCGCTTCAAGGCGCTGCTCAACGAGCTGCTCGCCCTCGTGCGCGAACACGGCACGCCGGTCCCCCCGGAAGAATTGGTGGAGTCCGAGATCGTCCTGCCGCCTCCCGACACGACGTTCGAAGAGGCCAGCGAGATGTTCATCGGCGACGGGCTGGTTCCGGGATAGACGCCGACCGCACCACATGCATGACAGGAATACACAAGGGGAGCCGCGTTTGCTGGCTCCCCTCCCTTGTTCTTGGTCGGATCAGCGTCACTGTGATCCGATACGTAGATCGGGGCAGGGCGGAAGCTCACGACCCGCACTCCCCACATGATGGGCGCCGGTGTTCCGACTGTCGCTCGGCTTAGAACGGAATGTCCCAAATGGGGTACCAGCGCTCGAGCTCCGGCTCGACCGGCAGCTCCCGTTCCATCGCGCTGCCCATCCGCAGCTCGAGCGCGTTGTCGCGGGCGCGGTTTCCACGCGGGACGAAGGGGTAGAAGCGTCCCCGCTTGTAGTTGTAGATCCAGTACACGTGCTGCCCCTCGGCCGTGGTGAAGCCGAAGACGCTCGCGAGGAGCTGCTCGCCGAACCCGTTGGCGACCAGCTCTTCGCTCACGATGTGGATCGTCGCCACCAGATCCTCGAACTCGGGATCCTGCAGGATGATCCAGCGGAAGTTGTACTGGTCGGTCTTCGTCTCGAAGCGTGACCCGGTGTCGCGGGTGCTGATCTCGAGGAGCGCGTTCAAGTCGACGCTCATGCGCTCGAAGTAGTTGGACTCCACCGGCTTGAAGGTGATCCCGGCTCGGTCGATCGCCTTCAGACCGAGCTGCATCTCCAGCGTCACCAAGGCCGTCGAGATAGCGAACAGGCGCTCGTTCTTCGCCGGAAGGGGTCGCGCGCGTCCTAGCAGCGCGTCCAGGAACCGCCTCACAGCCCCTCCATCTCCCGCGACAGCCGCCGCAGCCGCTCCAGCCGGTTCTCCAGCGACGGGTGCGTCGAGAAGAGCTCAGCCAGGGACTGGCCCTTGGCCGCCGGGATGATGAACAGTGCGTTCATCCCCTGCACCTCGCGCAGGTCACGGTCGGGGATGCGTTCCATGACGCCGCTGATCTTGATGAGCGCCGACATCAACTGCGACGGTGCGCCGGTAATGATCGCCGCACCCCGATCCGCGGCGTACTCCCGGTAGCGCGAGAGGGCGCGGATCAGGAAGTAGCTGATCACCCAGACGAGGATCGACGCGAGGTAGACCAGGGCGATCGCGCCGCCACCGCCATCGCGCCGGTCGCCACGCCGGCCGCCAAACCCGCCGTACATGCCGCCCCAGAACAGCCAGCGCATCAGCAACTGCGCGACCACGGCGAAGAAGGTGGCCAGCGTCATCACCATGACGTCGCGGTTCCGGATGTGGCTCAACTCGTGCGCCAGCACTGCTTCGAGCTCGGGCGGGTCAAGCCGCTCCAGCAACCCCTGGGTCACCGCCACGACGGAGTTTTTGGGGTTGCGGCCCGTCGCGAAGGCGTTGGGCACGCGGGACGGGGAGATGGCAACACGTGGCTTGGGCAGGTCGGCGATCTGCGCGAGGCGATCGACCATCGCGTGCAGTTCCGGCGCCTCTTGCGGGGACACCTCGCGGGCGCCCATCGTCATGAGCGCAATCTTGTCCGACGCGAAGTACTGAACTCCCAGCAACGCAGCCGCGATGACGGTCATGGTGACGAAGTCGACCCCGGCATACCACAGCACCGCGATGAAGCCGAGGTAGACGGCCGCCAGCAAGAACATGACGATGAACATGCGGACGGAGAGTTCAGTGTCCCGGCCCCAGCGGGCCATTCGACCTACAGTGCTTGCCACGTTGTTCCTCGCTTTATGTTAGGCACCGAGCCACCTCACCTGAATTATACCCGTAGCGACGAGGCCGACGCGGCGAGGATGCGCGCGATCATCGCCCGGAGGCGGTATACTGGTGGTCATCCAGCGCGCTTTCGCCTCGCTGGTCCGAGAACGAAATGTCCGAAGGGTGGGCGATGGAACCGCACCGCGATGAACCCGTCATCATCTGCCGCGGGCTGCGCAAGGCGTATGGCTCCGTTGTCGCGCTGGATCACCTCGACCTCGAAGTGCCGCCGGGCGCCATTGGGCTGCTTGGCCCGAACGGCGCCGGCAAGTCCACCCTCATCAAGCTGCTTCTCGGCCTGATCCGTCCGACCGAGGGCGAGGCCAGCGTCCTGGGGTTCGACACCGCGCGCGACGGGATCCAGGTCCGCCAGCGCACCGGCTATATGCCCGAGTCGGATTGCCTGCCGGGCGATGTGACCGCCGCTGATTTCGTCGGCCATATGGCGCAGATGTCGGGGCTTCCCGCGCGGGCCGCGCGCCTCCGGGCGGCCGAGGTGCTGTACCACTGCGGCGTCGACGAGGAGCGCTACCGCCTCATCCGGGAGTTCTCGACCGGCATGAAGCAGCGGGTCAAGCTGGCACAGGCCATCGTCCACGACCCCGATCTGGTCTTCCTCGATGAGCCGACGAACGGCATGGACCCGCAGGGCCGGGAAGAGATGCTGGAGCTCATCAACCGGATCCACCGCGAGATCGGGATCACCGTGCTGCTCAGCTCCCACTTGCTCGATGATGTCGAGCGAGTCTGCGACTATGTCTTGTTGGTTGCTCAGGGTCGGCTGGTGCAACACGGCCCGGTCCGTGAGCTGATCGCGGGGGCTGGCGACATCCTGGTAGAGGTCGACGGCGACGCGGCTCGCTTCCGCGAGGCGCTCGTCGCGCGCGGCGCGACCGTAACGGCGAGCGACGGCATGCTCGCCGTGAAGCACACCGATGATCTGGTCTTCGACGTGATCCGGGATACGGCTGCCGACCTCGATGTTGCCCTCCGCGGGCTGCGGATCCAATCGCGCTCGCTTGAGGACGTCTACGTTCAGCAGGTACTGGCGGTCAACGGAGGGAGCGACGGTGTCGAGCGTGCCGGGTGAGGCCGGCGCCGCCCAGTCCGGCGCGCGCTACGGCGAGGTCTTCGATCGTGGCTACCAGCACTACGAGGGACGCCGGGAGGGTCGCGCACACGCGGTGCGCGCGCTTACCTTGTACTCGGTTCGTGGTGCTCTGGGCATCAAGAAGCGCTGGACAGCCAAGATCATCCCGATCTTCATCTACGCCGCCTCGTTCCTGCCGGTAGCGGTCATCATCGGCATTCGCGCCTTTGTGGGCCCGGTGGCGGAGGGGTTCAACTACAGCAGCCTGTACGTCGCGCTCTCGCCCCTGCTCCTGATCCTCGCTGCGGCGGCCGCGCCGGAGATGCTGTGCGACGACCGGCGGGAGAACGTCCTCCCGCTCTACTTCTCACGGGCCATCACCCGTGGCGACTACCTCCTGGCCAAGATCGCCGCGCTCGGCATCCTGCTGGGCTCGATCGCGATCCTCCCGCCCCTGCTCTTGTTCATCGGCAACACGTTGCTAGCCGAGTCTCCGCTCGGCTACCTGCGTGATCAACCCGACGAGGTGGGCCGGATCCTGGCCACGGGTACGCTGCTGTCTATCTTCTACGCCGCCATCGGGCTGGTCATCGCGTCCTTCACCGCCCGTAAAGGGGTGGCGGCAGCCATCTACATCGGGTTCATCACCATCGAGACGGCCATTGTCGAAGCGCTCGCGAACGCGATCACGGCATCGTGGCGGGATTTCCTCGACCTGATCAGCCTCGGCAACGTGCCCGACCGGATCATCAACTGGGTCTTCGGCGGCACATCGGCGGTCGGCGCTCCGCCGGTCGGGGCGCCGCTCCAGGGCTGGCTGTACCTGTTCGTCGTGGCTGGCGTGGCCGTCATCTGCGGCGTCGTCATGTACCAGCGCTACCTGGCCGAGGAATGACGCACTCGGGCGGACCGAAAGGCACGGCACGGTGGTAGAAGTCCAACAGCAAGCCGAAGAGCAGAGGCCAGCCGCTGGGTACGTGCCCCCGGACGGCCCGCGGACGATCGAGGTCACCGAGGTCTCGAAGTGGTACGGCGACGTCGTCGCCGTCTCGAACGTGTCGTTCGCGATCGGCCCGGGTGTCACCGGCCTCCTGGGACCGAACGGAGCCGGCAAGTCGACCATCTTGAAGATGCTGGCCGGGCTCCTCGCCCCGTCGATGGGAACCGTGCGTGTGCTCGGGGAGCCGGTGCGCGCCAATCCGCGTCTCTACCGGCGCATCGGCCTTGTGCCCGAGCAAGAGGTGGTCTACCCCTTCCTCACCGGCAGGGAGTTCGTCCGACTCAACGCCATCCTTCAGCGGCTGCCCGATCCGGACGCCGCAACCGCCGAGGCGATCGCGCGGGTGGAGATGACGGCTGCCGCCGATCGCCCGGTCGGCGGCTATTCGAAGGGGATGCGCCAGCGAATCAAGGTGGCCGCGGCCCTGGTTCATCAGCCGGACGTGCTGATATTGGACGAGCCGCTGACCGGCACCGATCCGCTGCAGCGCCTCCAGCTCATCAAGCTCATCCGGGCGCTCGGCGCAGAAGGCCGCACGGTGATCGTGTCGTCCCACATCCTGCACGAGGTCGAGCGCCTGGCCGACCAGATCCTGGTGCTGGTCAACGGGAAACTGGCGGCAGCGGGAGACTACCGCGCTATCCGCGACAAGATCGACGAGCACGCCCGCCGGGTTCGCGTGCGTGCCGACGACCCGCGCACCCTGGCGGCGGCGTTAATCCGCCTTCCGGCGCTTGAAAGCGTCCGTGTCGACGGCGATGCCGTCCTGATCGAGACCGGCGACGTCCGCGACCTCTACCGCGCCGTGCCGAAGGTCGCGCGAGAGCTAGGCATCCGGCTGTACGAGGTCGCGGCGCTTGACGACTCCCTGGCCAGCGTTTTCGCCTACGTGACCGCACGCTAGACCCCGAGGAGGGCGAAGAGCAGCATGTCGATCACCCACCGCGCGCCGATCCTGTGGCTGACACTGCGCCAGTTCCGCGCCGGTCGCGCGATCCTTCTGGTCGCCCTGTTCGCCGCCACACCCGTCCTCTTCGCAGCTATCTTCCGCTGGAGCAGTGCGACGGGAGACGCGACCGAGTTCCTGTCCAACTTCTTCCTGGAGATCCTGGCGCCGACGATCCTGCCGCTGGCGACCTTGATCCTGGCAACCAACGCCCTCGGGAATGAAATCGCCGACCGCACGCTTGTCTACATCGTCCTCAAACCGGTCGCGCGGGGACGCTTGATCGTCGAGAAATTCATCGCTTCGACGCTTGTGACGGTCCTTGCCTTCACCTTCGGGCTGGTAGCCACCTGGGCCGTCGCGACCGGGGGGAGCGGATCAGGGCGCCTGCTGGGCGCCTTGCTGGCCGGAACCCTGGCCGGGGTCGCCGCCTACGGTGCGCTCTTCCTGCTGATCAGCCTGCTGGTTCCGCGTGCCCTGCTTGTGGGGATCATCTACGTGCTGATCTGGGAATCGGCCCTGGCGCGGTTCATCCCGGGTATCAAGATGCTGAGCGTGCGGCACTTCGCCCAGTCGGTCTTCGTCCGGATCCTCGACAACCCGGCCATTCGCCTGGATCGCGCGTTGCAACTCTCCTCCGCCACGATCGTCCTCGTGGTGCTGGTCGTCGCCGCGCTCGCGCTCGCCACCCTCCGCTTGCGGCAGATGAACCTCCCCTGATAGGCTGCCGGCAACACGCCCGCGCTCCCTGCCGTCCCTGGTCTGTACTCTCCGGAGTGTGGTGCCCGATGCCGTCGCTCTCGCTCCGTGGCCCGGTTTTCCTTCACCGCCGGCGGTACGCGGAGATCATCACCGTCCTCTCGCGCCATGGGTTGGGCTGGCTCCTCTACCAGTTCGGCCTCAGCACGCTCGTACCACTGGAGCGATTGCCGCTCCGCCGCGGCAGGCAGGTTCCGCGCCACACGCAACCCGAGCACCTGCGCCTCGCCCTTGAAGAACTCGGCACGACCTTCATCAAGCTTGGGCAGATCCTCTCGACGCGCGAGGACTTGCTCCCGCCGGAGTATGTGGCCGAGCTGAGCAAGCTGCGCGAGCACGTGCCGCCCGTCCCCGCCGAGATCATCATCGCCACCATTGAGGAGTCGTTCGGCCGCCCGCTGTCGGACCTCTACAGCGAGTTCGACCCCAACCCGATCGCCGCCGCGTCGATCGGGCAGGTCCACGCGGCGCGCCTCCCGGGCGGGACGCCGGTGGTCGTCAAAGTCCAGAAGCCCGGTATCGCGGCGCAGGTCGAGGAAGACCTCGCGATCCTGATGCAAATGGCGCGCTTCGCCCAACGCCGCGCCCCGCTGGCCGAGGCGTACGACCTCGTGGCGCTGGTCGACGAGTTCGGCTGGACGCTCCGCAGCGAGTTGGACTACCTGCGCGAGGGCCGCAATGCCGACCAGCTTCACCAGTACTTCGCGGGATCCCAGTACGTCGTGGTCCCGAAGGTCTTCTGGGAGCACACAACGTCTCGCGTCATCACCTTGGAGCGGCTCGACGGCATCCACATCGACGACATCGCCGCGCTCGACAGCGCCGGGATCGATCGCCGGCGGCTGGCACGCAACGCGGCGAACCTCATCCTCGATCAGGTCTTCGTGCACCGCATGTTCCACGCGGACCCACACCCCGGCAACTTTGCCGTCCTGCCCGACGGTCGCATCGCCGCGTTCGACTTCGGCATGATCGGCCGCATCGACGACGAGACCCGAGATGCGCTCCTCAGCGTCGTTCTGGCCGCGGTGAACCAGGACGCCGACGGGCTGGTGGACGGGTTGGCTGCGCTGTCGGTCGTAGGCCGCGGCACGGACCGCGATGGGCTCCGCCGCGATATCCAACACCTGCTGGACCGTTACTATGGGGTGAGCCTGAGCGAGTATCGCTTCAACGAGATTTTCCAAGACCTGATGGAGATGGTGCGCCGTCGCCGCCTCCAGCTCCCGGCCGAGCTGAGCCTGCTGCTGAAGACACTCGCGATGTATGAGGCACTGGGCCGGAAGCTGGACCCGGATTTCGAGCCGTTCGCCGTCGCAGAGCCCTACGTGCGGCGGGCCGTGCTGGAGCAATACCTGCCGCAGACCTGGGTCCCGCAGTTGTTCGCCGCGGGCGACGATGCGATGCGACTGCTCACCACCCTCCCCCGCCGCGCCAACCGGCTCCTGACCCGCGCCGAGCACGGCGATCTGGAGGTGGCGATGCGGGTAATCGGGATCGAGGAGATGACGCGCCAAGCGCACCTGCTGGTCAACCGCCTGATCGGCGCCATCCTCATCGCCGCCAGCCTGGTAAGCCTGGGACTCCTGCTGACCGTCTACCACCCGCCGTGGCTGCTGACCTGGCTAGCTCCGGTAGTCGGTGTCGGCGTCCTCGTGATGCTCGTTCTCGGACTCGTCCTCGCCCTCCACGCCGGCCGGAACGGTCGCCGCTTCCGGTGAGGCGCCGGATCACCTCCGCGGCGGGTCCGCGATCAGGTGTGGGCATCCGTCACCGGCCGCGCGTCGTCGGTAGATTCGCCTTGGTCCAGGCGATGATCCCGCCGGTGATATTGGCGGTGCGCTCGTGCCCGCGCTGCCGGTAGAAGTCTGTCGCGTACGCGCTGCGATTCCCCGACCGGCACAGGAAGAGCACCTCGCGATCGGACGGGATCGTCTCCACCTGCTCATCCAGCTTGCCCAGTGGAATCACCATTGCGCCGGGCACCGCGACCTCCGCGACTTCATCCGGCTCGCGCACATCCACGATCACGGCGTCGCCGCGCGATGCCCGCTCCCACGCCTGCTGAGGATCGATCTCGGGAACAACAGGCCGTTTTCCGGTGACGATCACCATCGATGTATCCTCTCAGTGCGCTTGGTTTGACGTCTACGAAGTGTACCAGTCGATTTACACCATGCGTGACCCGACGGTGTTGAGTGATGCCGGAGGGAAGCCCATCCCTTTCTCCTCCCCTCGCCGCCGTTCTTGCGACCACGTGTGCGAGCTCAGCCAGCCACAGGGCGCAGCCGCCCTCCCCACCCGCGACCTACTCGTGACCCCGCTTGACGCGGTTCTCTCCGTTACCGCTCGGAACCACGCCGGCGCCACGCGCATTCCCGGCGCCAGTTGCGCACCACGCCGGCTCGCCGACAATACCGATGGCAACGCGGGCGCGGGCTAACCGTGCCCCAGCCTCCGACGTGGCGATGAGCAGGGGTGCTCCGGCGGGCTCATGCGCTATAATGGCGCGCCCCTCCTCTCCCCAGAGTGGCGCAGGAATCGGGCGCAAGGCGGGCGACAGCGCGACTTCCGGAGGAGCGAAACGGCCATGGAGGAATACCAGGAACTGGCGGCGCGCGTCCGCGCCTTCGGCGAGCGGGTGCTCGCCCCCACCATCGAGGATGAGTTCCGCGAGGGCCGGTTCAATGCTCGGGCAATTCCCGCCATGGCGGAAGAGGGCTTCCTCGGATGGAGCCTGCCACCCCAATACGGCGGCCTGGGGTACGACTACCGCGCCCTGGCCGTCCTCTGCGAGGAGTTGGGTCGGATCGACACCGCCCACCAGATCACCGTGACCGTCCACCTCGCCCTCGTCGGCCTGGCGATCCTGCAGTGGGGCACAGAGGAGCAACGCCGCTACTGGCTACCGCGCCTCGCGCGCGGGGAGCGCATCGCCACCTTCGCCCTGACCGAGCCGGGCGTAGGGTCGGACGTTGGCAGCCTCATCGCCAGCGCACGCCGCTGCGGCGACGGGTACGTCTTGAACGGGGAGAAGGCCTGGATCAGCCTCGTCGACGAAGCCAACCTCTTCCTGGTCTTCGCCACCGTCGACCGCTCCCGTCGCCATCGTGGCATCACGGCGTTCCTTGTCGAGCGTGGGACTCCCGGGCTCAGCACGACGTCGTACCACGGCAAGCTCGGTATCCGGGCCGGGAGCACGGGGAGCGTGGTGTTGCAGGACGTGCAGGTCGGGGAGGACGCACTGCTCGGCCTGGAGGGCGAGGGCTTCGCCGTCGCCATGTCGGCCCTGGGCAACGGTCTGTACACCGTGGGGGCCGGCGCCGTGGGGGCGGCCCAGGCCGCGCTCGACGCCACCGTCGCGTTCCTGCGCGAGATTGACCCGGACGGCACTGGCCCCGCGCGGAGTCAGTGGGTCCAGCAGCGCGTCGCCCGCATCGTCTGCGCCGTCGAGCGCGGTCGCCTCCTTATCCACCGGGCGGGCGCGCTGAAGAACAAGGGGGTGCCGAACGCGCGGGAAACGGGCCTGGCCAAGTGGCAAGCGACCGAAGCCGCCTATCAAGCCTGCCGCGACGCGCTCGAGATCCGCGAGACGCTTGGTCCGCCGCCCTACGAGCCGTTCGAGCGCCTCTTGTGGAACGTCAAGGGGAGCGTGATCTTCGGCGGGACGAGCCAGATCCACACCGGCATGCAAGCCGGTTATGCACTCGGCTACCGGCAGGAGCGACTGCCGCGCTGCCCCGCCCCCACGGCCGCGGACCTCGCTGCCCGGTGACGCCGGCGATCGCCGCCGATAACGGGGCATCCGGTCGATAACGCCGGGAGCTCTGTATGTCCCAATCGTCGGCGTCGGCACCGCCTCCAGTGGTGAGACACGCCCCTTCGAGGACCGCGATCGGCGTCGTGCCGGCCGCAGGCGGAGCCGAATGCACGCCCGAGGATGGTACACTTGGAGATCGTAGAGGACGCACTGGTCCTCTTCGAGGAGGATGGGTGAATGCCTGATCGTGCGACGGCCCTGCGCGTACTCCTGCGCGGCTGCCTCCGCCGCTGCCCGAATTGCGGTGATCCGGGCCCCTACCGCTGGTGGTGGAAGATGCGGTTGCGCTGCCGCAAGTGCGGGATTCATTTCGAGCGCGAAGAGGGGTATTGGACCGGCGCGATGGCGATCAACCTGATCTTCACGGAGCTGGTCTTCGCGGTGATCATGATCGCCGCCGTCATCGAGACCTGGCCGGACGTGCCGATGCTCCCGTTGCTCCTGGTCGGCCTGGCCGTCAACGCCGTCGTTGCCGTGACGTTCTACCCGATCGCCCGCACTATCTGGATCGCGATCGATCTGCTCCTCCACCCGCTCGAGGCCGACGAGGTCCGCGAGACCACAGAACTCCGCCGCCTTCGCGACCAGACGACCGCCCACGTGTAGCGCGGGGGCGCTATGGTCCCGCCCCTGCCGCACGACCGTACGTGTCCGTGAGGGAGGCAAGGCGGTGCGCGCGTTCTGGAGTGAGCGCATCCTCACGGACGCGCCACGCCCAGTTACCGCTCGCCGTGCCGGGAACGTTCATCCGCGCCTCACTGCCCAACTCCAGTACATCCTGCAGCGGGACCACCGCTGCGTTCGCCACCGACATGAACGCGAGCCGGATCAGATCCCACACGATGTCATGGCCGTCCGTCCCCAGGTAGCGGAGGGCGTGCTCCCGCTCGTGCGGCGGGCACGTCCGGAACCAACCGAGCGTCGTGTCGTTGTCGTGCGTGCCGGTGTAGACGACCGTGTTCGGCTCGTAGTTGTGCGGGAGGTAGGGGTTGTCGCTTCCACTGCCGAACGCGAACTGCAACACGCGCATCCCCGGGTAACCGAGCTGCTCTCGCAGCTCATGGACGTCCGGCGTGATGACCCCGAGGTCTTCCACGATGATCGGGACTGGACCTAATTCACGCTGCAGTCGCTGGAAGAAGTCCAAACCCGGTCCGGGTACCCACGCGCCGTTGATCGCCGTCTCTTCTCCCGCCGGGATCTGCCACCCGGCAGCGAACCCCCGGAAGTGGTCCACCCGCACGAGGTCGACGAGCTCGCGTACCCGGCGGAACCGGTCGATCCACCAGCGGTAGCCGGTTGCGGCCAGCGCATCCCAGCGATAGCACGGGTTACCCCAGAGCTGACCGGTCGCGGAGAAATAGTCGGGCGGGACCCCGGCGCGCATCGTCGGTTGGCCCGCCTCGTCCAAGGTGAAGAGATCCTGGTGCGCCCAGACATCGGCGCTGTCGTGCGACACGTAGATGGGGATGTCTCCGACGATTCGGATGCCCCGCTCGTTGGCGCGCTGCTTCAGGGTGTGCCACTGGCGATCGAAAACAAATTGGAGGAAGGCCTGAAAGCGGACGTCGCGATCCAGTCGCTCCCGCCACTGAGCGAGCGCCTCCGGCTCGCGGCGGACCAGAGCCGGCTCCCAGCGGTACCAGGGCAGGCCGTCGTGGGCGGTACGCAGCGCGGCGTAGAGGGCATAGTCGGCCAGCCAGTCCCCCTCGCGGTGCCAGAAGTCTTCATAGGCGGCGTGCAACTCCCCGGCGCCGGCCGCCTCGAAGCGCTCGAATGCGCGCGCGAGGGCTGGCATCTTGACGCTGGCCGCCCCGGCGAAGTCGGCGCGCTCTGGATCCGAAGGCAGCGGGGGCGGCACCTCGTCAGCGGTCAGCAGACCCCACTCGACCAGCGGCGACAGCGCGATCAGTAGTGGGTTGCCCGCGAACGACGACCGCGCGTCGTACGGGGAGTCTCCAGCGCCAGGAGGCCCAAGCGGCAGGATCTGCCACAGGCCCTGCTGCGCTTCGCCCAGCCAGTCGATGAACCGCGCTGCGACGTCACCGAGGTCGCCGACCCCGTGCGGTCCTGGGAGCGATGTCGGATGGAGAAGGATCCCTGACGTCCGGCCAGTCACTACCACGTTGGTCCCGCCTTCTCGCTGCGCGGCCCCACCGCCGACCCCCACGCCGGAATGATGCCATGGCGTGCCGTTGTGGAGCGGCGTCGACTACAATGGGGATCATGGAGTACCGAGCGACCGCGCAGTCAGCCGTCGACGGCAGTGAGCGTCGCAGGCGAGCCGCCGAGATCACGCGCCGTCTGCGCGTGACCCACGCCGTAGGCCCCTGGCAGCCATCGGGCACGCCCCTCGAGGAGCTGGTGCAGACGATCTTGTCGCAGCACACCTCGGACGTCAACTCGGCTCGCGCCTACGCTGAGCTCCGGCAACGCTTCCCGACGTGGGAAGAGGTCGTGGCTGCGCCGGTGGACGAGGTGGCCGACGCGATCCGCAGCGGCGGGCTGGCACGACAAAAAGCGCCGCGCATTCAGGCTGCTCTTGAGGCTGCCCTGAACTCGGGCGAGAATCCGCCGCTGGCATCCCTCTTCACCTTGCCGCTTCCCGAAGCGAAGCGCCGCCTCACGAGCCTGCCGGGGATCGGCCCGAAGACTGCGGCCTGCGTCCTCCTTTTCGCCTGCGGGCGCCCCGCCTTACCGGTCGACACGCACGTCTATCGGGTCTCCCGGCGGGTCGGGTTGATCGATCCCGGCGTCAGCGAAGCCGCCGCGCACGACCGGTTGGAACCCCTCCTGAGCCCGGAGGACGTCTACCCGTTCCACGTCGGCCTGATCCGGCACGGACGCCGGGTCTGCAAGGCCACCCGCCCGCGATGCGACGAGTGCTGCATCCGCGACCTCTGCGACTACTGTCAGGCAGGGTGCCACGATACGCGTCAGGACGCCGCGGCGGGAACGTGACGCGGCACATCGGTGTTATGATGAGTAGCACAGGCGGACCGTTACCCCGCGTTGTGGCCACTCAGAGGGGGACACCGATGGGCACTGAGATTATCTTCGTGCGACATGGAGAGACCGCCGGAAACCTGGACGGGCGCCTGCACGGCCGCACCGACCTGCCACTGACCGAACGAGGGCGGCTGCAGGCCCAGCGGGTCGCCGAGCGGCTCGCCGATCTCGCGGACATCCGCGCGATCTACAGCAGCCCACTCCAGCGAGCGCGTGCCACAGCGGAGACGATCGGGCGACGGCTCGCCCTGACACCCACACTGCTCGACGACCTCATGGAGTTGAATTTCGGTGATATGGAGGGACACACCCTCCAGGAACTCCGGCAGCAGCACCCGGACCTCTACGCCCGGCTGATGGACAGCCGGGATCTCGATGCAGGATTCCCCAACGGCGAAACACGGCGGGAGTTCCACGCCCGCGTTGGGCGCGCCCTCGACGCCTTCCGTGAGATGTACGCCGGGTCGCGGTTGGTGATCGTGAGCCATCTCATGGTCATTGGTTCCGGGTTGGCGCAACTCCTGACCGGCGATCCCAACAAGTGGGACAAGTTCATGGTCGCCAACTGCAGCGTCACGCACGTTGAGATCGCGCCATCTGGGGCCGTGACACTCCACTGCTGGAACGACATCTCGCATCTCGGCAAGGCAACGGAGGGAACCGGATGGACCTTACCGTCCTAGGCGGCGCGGCCGCCTGCCCTAACCCGGCACAGGGGTGCGCCGGCTACCTCGTCACGCACGAGGGCATGCGCGTAGTCCTCGACTGCGGGCCCGGTACCCTCCCCGTCCTGCGCGATCTCGCCGACGTGCGCACGCTGGACGCGATCATCATCTCCCACCTCCACGCCGACCACACCCTCGATCTCGTGCCGTTGCGCTACGGGTTGAAGTACGGGCCGGGTTCGAACGATCGTCGCTTGCCCGTTTATCTCCCGCCGGGCGGGTTGGCCTTCCTCGATCGCATCGCGGCAGCGCTGGCGACCGACGGTGAGCCCTCCGGCGACTTCTTCGAGTCGGTGTACGCGCTCGCCGAGTACGATGCTGCGAGCGAGCTCACCATCGGCTCATTGACGATCCGATTTCACCCCACGCGGCACTCGATCCCGTGCTGGGCGATGCGCATCGAGGACGGCCAGCACGTGCTCGCCTACCTCGCTGACACGGCCCACTCCCCAGACCTCGCGCACTTCGCCCACGGGGCCGACCTTCTGGTCTGCGAGGCAACCCTGGACGACCCGGAGATCGGCGGTACAGTGGGGCATCTTACCGCGCGGCAGGCCGGCGAGATGGCAGCGGC
This sequence comes from Sphaerobacter sp., assembly GCF_019683595.1. Taxonomy (GTDB): domain Bacteria; phylum Chloroflexota; class Chloroflexia; order Thermomicrobiales; family Thermomicrobiaceae; genus Sphaerobacter. The sequence continues at coordinate 15,892 of NZ_JADGHZ010000022.1, forward strand.
AGCCGAGGCCCGGACCCTGCTCCTCACCCACTACTGGGCAGAGTTGGGGCGCGAGCGGCTGCGCGCTGAGGCGATGGAGGCGTTCGGCGGCCCGGTCGAGGTCGCCACGCCCTATGCAACGTTCACGGTCGGTCCGCGCAACGCCGGTGACGGGAGCAGCGCCCGTGAGTGACCACGGATGGGAGCCATTCGCAATCGCCGGGTTCCGCGTGGGGCACTGGACGCATCCCAGCGGCGCGACCGGCTGCACGGTGATCGTCGCCGACGCGCCTGCGCTGGCGGTCGCCGACGTACGCGGCGGTGCACCGGGAACTCGTGAGGTCGCGTTGCTCGAGCAGGGGCGATTGGTCCAGCGCGTCGACGCTGTCCTCCTCACCGGTGGAAGCGCTTTCGGTCTCGCTGCCGCCGACGGGGTCGTGAAGTGGCTGCGTGAGCGAGGCCGCGGCTTCCCAACCGCCAGCATCCCGGTGCCCATCGTCGCGGGTGCCGTGATCTTCGATCTCCATGGCCCGACGCCGCCGCTTCCGACGGCAGACTCCGGCTACGAGGCAGCCGCCAATGCGGTGCCCGACGGGTGGATCTCGGGTCGCGTCGGTGCCGGGAGCGGGGCGACCGCCGGCAAGGCTGCGGGACGCGATCGCGCGACATCCACCGGGATCGGCTCTGCGTGTGTTCACACAGAGCTCGGCACACTCGGCGCGCTCTTCGTGGTCAATCCCTTCGGTGATGTGGTCGATCCCGACACCGGAAGGATCCTCGCCGGAACGCGCGGCGACGAGCCTGGTACCTGGGCCGATACCGAGCAGGTCATCCTGCGTGGCCGATCGCCCAACCAGGGCTCGGGATTGAATACGGTCATCGGGGTGGTCGCCGTCGACGGGGAGATGGACCGCGACGCACTGGTGCGGGTGGCGGTCGCCGCGCACGACGGAATCGCCCGCGCGGTTCGTCCGGCCCATACCCTTTTCGATGGAGATGTCGTCTTCGTCCTGGGACGCCGGGAGGGCTCGCCGCCCGACCACGCCGTGCTGACGTGGTGTACGGCGGCGCAGCGTGCCGTGGCCGAGGCTATTGTCCGGAGTGTCCGCCGACCTGACGGCAAGGGATGATTCGATACGAGGGACGTGTTACACTGGGAGCGGATATCCCGAGCGGGCCCTCATAGCCGACCCTCAGTGGAGCGGTCATCGTCGGACCGAGGTCGTTCTGTATGGAGATCCTCGTCTCTACAGGGTCGCTCACCGGCATCCCGCTGCGGTGTGCCTTCGACTTGGCTCGCCGGGCCGGCGCCGATGGCGTGGAACTGATGCTCACCAGTCGCCTAGTCCGTGATGGACCGGAGCGGATTCAGGCGTTGGAGCACCAGACCGGCGTTCCGGTCCGCGCGGTACACACCGTTATGCGCCTGCGTGATCCCTCCCTTGAACGGGCGGCCGAAGACATCCTCATCTCGGCACACTTCGCACATCGCCTGGCCAACTGCGATGCGCTCGTGGTCCACCTCCCCAGCGCCCCGACGTTGCATGCGCCCGGCACGCGCATCTGGTTCGACGCGATCGATACGGCGCTCACCGTGACGGAGCAAGGGCGCGCACGCATTGCTATCGAGAATACCGGGCGGCTGCGACGCTCCGATCCAGAGCCATTCCTCGATCATCCAGACCGGCTGCTTCGGTTCGCCCAGGAGTGGGGCGTCGCGATCACCTACGACACCGCCCACGCCGCCAGCCAGGGATGGGACGTGCTCGAGGTCGCTGCGCCGCTTGCTCCCCATCTCGCCAACGTCCACCTGAGCGACTATGGGAGACGGACGTTCCCCGTGGGCCTCGCGAACGCCCTCCTGCGCGACCATCAGCTCCCCGGCACCGGTGTTCTCCCCCTCGGCGACGTGCTGGACAGATTGGTTCGTGCAGGATACGACGGCCTCGTCACGCTGGAATTGAGCCCCGTCGCCCTCCGGGTACCCTGGTTCCCGTCCACCGAGCGGCGGCTGGCCGCGGCCATCGGTTATTGCCGCGCGGCTATCTTCGCGGCGCTCCGGACCGGTCAGACCACGCACCATCCGCGTCGCCCATAACCAAACGAGGCGCCGGCATGGCCGACGCCTCGGAGTGCGCGTGTGTGCGTGTAAAACGCCCGCTAGCGCTTGGTGTACTGCGGCGCCTTGCGGGCCCGCTTGAGCCCGACCTTCTTCCGCTCCTTCACCCGCGCGTCGCGGGTCAGGAGCCCAGCCCGGCGCAGCACCGGCCGCAGCTCGGGATCGTGCCGCAGCAGCGCCCGCGCGATGCCGTGCCGCACCGCGCCCGCCTGGCCGCTCAACCCGCCGCCTCGAACGCGAACGCGGACGTCGAAGCGGTCAAACGTGTTGGTCAGCCGCAGCGGCTCGGAAATGATGAGCTGATAGATGTCACGGCCGCCGAAGTACTCGCGCGGCTCCTTCTTGTTGACCGTGATGCGGCCGTTGCCGGGGTACAGCCGGACCTGGGCAACGGCGGTCTTCCGCCGGCCAACCCCGTAAAAGTAGCGCGGCCGATCACCGGTCGCCTGATTCTCCGCTGGTGCCGTGCTCGCGGTTGCTTCCACCTGGTTCGCCCCTCCTCTAGCCCTCGATTCGGAGTTCCGTCGGGCGCTGCGCCTGGTGCGGATGCTCGGGCCCGGCGTACACCTTCAGCTTCTTGAACATCTTCTCGCCGAGCGCGTTCTTGGGCAGCATGTTGCGCACCGCCCGCTCCACCGGCCGCGTGGGATGCTTGGCGATCAGGTCTGCGAACCGGGTCTGCTTGAAGCCGCCCGGGTAACCGGAGTGCCGGTAGTAGATCTTGTCGCGCTCCTTGTTCCCGGTCACCTTCACCTTCGCCGCGTTGATGACGATGACGAAGTCACCGGTGTCCATGTGCGTGGCGAAGGTCGGCTTGTGCTTGCCGCGGAGGATCGTCGCCACCTGGGAAGCGAGCCGCCCCAGCGTCTTGCCCTCCGCGTCGACGATGTACCATTGGCGCTCGATCTCGGAGGCCTTTGGCGAATACGTCTTCATCACCCTCAACTCCCGTGTTGCCTGCGGCGTCATCCGATTACTCGGCGCCATCCGGGTCGTCGTCGTAGGCGACCCGCCAGAGAACGAGACCCTGCGCCGGGGCCGGCGCCTCGCCGCGACGGCGGTCCCGGCCGGCTAGCAACTCTCGTGTCCACTCGATCGGCCGGTCACCCCGGCCGACCGCCACCAGGCTCCCGACAATGTTCCGCACCATGTGCGGCAGAAAGCCGTCGGCCCGAATTCCGAACTCAAGCAGTCGCCCGCTGCGGTCGTCACGCTCGAACGGCTGGTCCACAACTCGCCAGCCAGCCAAGGATACCGTACGCGTCGTGTCGACGCCCGATCCCGGTACCCCGACCCCGGCACCCGCGACCGCCGCGAAATCGTGCCGCCCGACGAACGCCGCGGCCGCGGCGTTCATCGCGGCGAGGTCCAACGGCGTCCGGACGACCCAGACGCGGTCCCGCATCAGCGTCGGTACCGGTCCCTCCCAGACGAAGTACCGGTACTCCCGCCAGCGAGCGGCGAACCGGGCGTGAAAGCGCTCGTCGACCTCTTTGGCCCCATACACCACGACATCGTCGGGAGTCAGGGCCATCAACGCCCGCGCCAACTCGTCGGCCGAGCGCGCCCACCGGATGCGGAGGCTGGCGACCTGCCCGACCGCGTGGACTCCGCGATCGGTGCGCCCCGCCAGCGCGACCCGGATCGGCTCCCCGGCCAGGCGCTCGGCAGCCGCTTCGAGCACCCCCTGCACCGTCCGGACGCCCGGCTGACGCTGCGACCCGAAGAATGCGCCGCCGTCGTAGCCGAGATCCACCCGGAAGGTGCGAACGGCGATCGGCTGCCCCATCGCCGCCCCGCGCCCGGGCCTTAGGCGACGAACTCGATCACCGCCATCGGCGCGCCATCGCCGCGCCGTGGCCCGAGCTTATAGATGCGCGTGTAGCCGCCCGCCTGCCCCTCGAAGCGCGGTCCAAGCACCTCGAACAGCTTGGCCACAGCGCGCTCGTCACCCAGGCGCGCCATCAGCAGCCGCCGCCGGTGCTCCGTATCCTCGCGCGCCATGGTGACGTACTTCTCGACGATCGGGCGGACCGTCTTGGCCTTCGCCTCGGTCGTCGTCATGCGCTCATGCAGGATGAGTGAGATCGCCAGGTTGCGGAAGAGCGCCTTCCGCTCCTTGGTCGAACGACCGAACTTCCGTCCGGCGACCCGATGCCTCATTCGTTGGTCTCCTCCACCTGACTGGAGAGCGCAGCCTCGGCGTCCTCAGCCGCCTCTCCCTCGGACGCGGCCTCCTTCTCCTTCGCCGCATCCATCGCGAGCGTGTAGCCGTGCTCAGCCAGCCGCTCCCGGAGCTCCTGCAGCGAGCGAGGACCAAAGTTGCGGATCGACAGCAACTGCTCCTGCGGAAGCGAAAGCACCTGTCCGACGCGCTCGATCTGCCGGCTCCGCAGCGCGTTGAGCACGCGCGGCGACAGCCCGAGCTCCGCCAGCGGCCGGTTGTCGACGATACTCGGCGTCGTGTCCTCTTCCTCTTCCGGCTCGCTCGGCTCGCGGTTGAAGTCCGCGATCAGGCGGGCATGATCGACCAGGATCTGGGCCGCCTCGCTCAGCGCGTCAGCCGGTTCGATCGTCCCATCGGTGATGATCTCAATGATGAGCCGGTCGTAGTCGGTCATCTGGCCGACGCGGGTGTGCTCGACCACGTAGTTGACCTTCTCGATCGGCGTGAAGATCGCGTCGACCGGGATCTCACCGATCGTGTAGATCTCCTGCATCTCGGCCGGCTGGTAACCGCGGCCACGCGCGATGACCAGATCCATCTCCAGCCGCGCGTCGTCGTTGTCCAGCGTCGCGATGATGTGCTCGGGGTTGACCACCTCGACGTCGCCGGGCCAGTCGATATCGCCGGCGCGGACGACTCCCTCACCCTGGGCATACAGGCTGGCACGGCCCTCGCGGAACGACTCGGTCAGCGCCTTCAGTCGCACCCGCTTGAGATTGAGCACGATCTCCGTCACATCCTCGCGCACGCCTTCGATCGTCGAGAACTCGTGCCAGACATCGGCGATACGCACCCGCACGATGGCCGTGCCCGGGAGTGACCGGAGCAGGATGCGCCGGAGGGCGTTCCCGATGGTGATGCCATAGCCGGGCTCCAACGGCTCGATCTCGAAGCGGCCGTAGTTGACCCCGGCGTGGGTCTGTTGAACTCTCGGTCGGGCTATCTCCAACAAGCGAATCAGCCTCCTCTGGGCATCCCCAGTGCGGGCGGGGCCGTCGGGCCAGGCAGCGGCCCCGCTGCGCCAGGTTCAATGGTTATCGGCTGTAGAACTCGACGACCAACTGCTCGTTGAACGGCGGTCGTTCGATCTGGTCCGGCGTCGGTGCGTTGATGATCCGGCCGCTCAACGACGCCATGTCGCGCGAGATCCACTCGGGCACCTGCTTCGAGCCCGCCGTCTCGGCCACAATCTTGAAGTACTCGCGCTCGCGGCTCTGCGGCCGCACCGCGACCACATCGCCCGGCTTGACGATGAACGACGGGATGTTCGTCTTCCGCCCGTTGACCGTAAAGTGGCCGTGGCGGACCAACTGCCGCGCCTGGGCGCGCGAGTCGGCGAATCCGAGCCGGTAGACGACGTTGTCCAGGCGCATCTCCAGGATCTGGAGCAGGTTCTCGCCCGTGACACCACCGCGGCGCTCGGCTTCCTCGAAGTGACGCCGGAACTGCCGCTCCATGATGCCGTACATGCGGCGGATCTTCTGCTTCTCGCGGAGCTGCAGACCGTACTCCGACGGGCGCCGCGTGCGCTTCTGACCGTGCTGCCCCGGCGGGAAGTTCTTGGCCGGCTGCCGCTGAACGATCGGGCACTTCGGGCCGAGACAGCGCTCGCCCTTCAGAAAGAGCTTCATGCCCTCGCGGCGGCAGATCCGGCACACGGGACCGGTGTACCTTGCCATTCGTCCTCCTCAGCCCAGTAAGCCGTACTGGACTCGGCCTAGACGCGCCGCCGCTTCGGCGGGCGGCAACCGTTGTGCGGAACCGGCGTAATGTCAGAGATCGACAGCACCTGCATGCCGGCGGCTTGCAGCGACCGGATGGCCATCTCCCGGCCGGCGCCGGGCCCCTTGATGAACACGTCGACCTGCCGCATGCCGTGGTCCATCGCCTTCCGCGCCGCGTTTTCGGCGGCCACCTGGGCGGCGTAGGGCGTGCTCTTCCGCGATCCCTTGAAGCCGGAGGAACCCGCGCTCGCCCATCCGACCACGTTGCCGGCCTGGTCGGTCAGGGTGACGATCGTGTTGTTGAAGGTGGACTGAATATACGCCCGCCCCCGGGGGATATTCTTCTTATCCCTCCGGCGCGGACGCGCCGACCGCCCTCGACCCGTTCGCCGTCGATCCGCCATTGAGTTGCTGTCCTCCCTCTGCTGGTTCCCTGTTGCCTAGCGGCTATGCGCGCGCAGCCTAACGCCCGCGCTTGCGAACACCGATGGCCCGCTTCGGACCCTTGCGGGTGCGCGCGTTGGTCCGGGTGCGCTGCCCGCGCACCGGGAGCCCGCGGCGATGCCGCAGCCCGCGGTAGCAGCCGATGTCCATCAGCCGCTTGATGTTCATGTTGATCTCGCGCCGCAGGTCCCCCTCGACCACCATCTCCTTCTCGATGATGTCGCGGAGCCGGCCGACCTCGTCGTCCGTCAGATCCCGCACGCGGGTATCCGGCGACACACCCGTGCGCTCCAGCAGCTTCTTGCTGGTCGACAGCCCGATGCCGTAGATATAGGTCAGGGCGATCTCGACCCGCTTTTCCCGGGGGAGGTCTACACCCGCGATTCGAGCCATCAGCGTCCGTCCTCCCTACCCCTGCCGCTGCTTGTGCTTCGGGTTCGTGCAGATGACCCGCACCACCCCGCGGCGCCTGATGATCCGACAGTTGTCACACCGGCGCTTCACCGATGCCGTTACCTTCATGTCTCTCCACCTCTCACACGCTGGGCGCCACGCCCATTACGTGCGCAGTCGATACGTGATGCGGCCCCGCGTCAGATCGTACGGCGACAACTCGACGCGGACGCGGTCCCCAGGTAGGATGCGGATGAAGTTCAACCGCAGCTTGCCCGAGATGTGGGCTAATACCTCGTGCCCGCTGTCCAACTCCACACGAAACATGGCGTTCGGCAGGGGCTCTGTGACGCGACCTTCGACCTCGATGACATCCTTCTTTGCCACCGAACCACACCTCAACCCGCGCACGCGAAAACCGGCGGACCGCGTGTGTGCGCCACAAAGCGGGATTATACCACACTTTCCGCCGGTGCGGTCAACAGCACCGGCTCATCCTCCGTCACGAGCACCGTGTGCTCGTAGTGAGCGGCTAGCGCCCCGTCCGCCGTCACCACCGTCCAGCCGTCCGGCAGCACCCGGGTCCGAGCCGACCCCGGGGTGAGCATCGGCTCGATCGCGAGCGTCATCCCTGGCCTCAGCCGCAACCCGGTCCCCGGCCGCCCGTAGTTGAACACGGTCGGTTCCTCGTGCATGGCGCGCCCGACTCCGTGCCCGGTGTACTCGCGGACAACTGCGAACCCGTGCGCCGCGGCGTATGAATCGATCGCCGCACCGATATCGCCCAACCGCTTCCCGGCGACCGCGGCGGCCGCACCGGCACGGAAAGCGCCTTCGGTCGCCGCGATCAGCCGCCGGGCCTCGTCACTGACCTGACCGACCGGCAACGTGATCGCAGCGTCGCCGTGGTAGCCATCGATGATCACCCCGACGTCGATCGAGATGATGTCTCCCTCGACCAGAACCCGGTCTCCTGGAATGCCGTGGACGATCTCCTCGTTGACCGAGGCGCAGATGCTGGCCGGGTAGCCGTGGTAACCAAGGAAGGACGGTTTCCCACCGCGCGCGGTGATGAGCTCATAGGCCAGCCGGTCGAGTTCCCGCGTGGTGATCCCGGGCGCTACCCGCTCGCGCATCAGGTCGAGCACCTCGGCCACGACGAGTCCCGCTGCGCGCATCAAACCGATCTCGCGGGCCGACTTCAGCGCGATTGCCATCAGCTCGCCTCGACCCGCGACCGCAGCGCGGCCAGAATGGCCTCAGTGACCGCCTCGATCGGCTGGTTGCCGTCGATATTGACCAGCAGGCCGGCCTTCGCGTAGTGCTGCAGCACCGGCTCCGTCTGCTCGTAGTAGATCGACAGGCGACGCTCAACCGCCTCCGGCGTGTCGTCGCTCCGCTGGTACAACTCGCCGCCGCAGACATCGCAAACGCCCGGCTGCTTCGGCGGGTTGAACACCTTATGGTAGGTCGCCCCGCAGTTACGGCAGACCAGGCGCCCGCTCAGCCGCTCGATCAGCACCTCACGCGGCACCGCGATGTGGATCACCGCCGCGATCGAGTCGCCCCGGGCCGCCAGCGCCGCGTCCAGCGCCTCGGCCTGGGCCTGGTTGCGCGGGAAGCCGTCGATCAGCGCGCCGTGCGCCTCCGGTCGCTCGGTTGCCAGTTCGTCAAGCCGTTCGGTCAGCATCCGCAGGGTGAGGTCATCGGGAACGAGAGCGCCGCGGTCGTAGTAGCTGCGAATCTCCCGCGCCAGCTCCGTATCGCTGGCCATGACCTGCCGAAACAGGTCGCCGGTGGCGACGTGGACCAGTCCGAGCCGCGGCGCGACGATGGCCGCTTGTGTCCCTTTACCCGCACCCTGCGGGCCCATGATGACGACGTGTCGTGCGCCGTCTTTACCCATGACGCGCCCTCTCCTCAGCGGAGGAAGCCTTCGTAGTTCCGCATCATCAACTGCGCCTCAAGCTGGCGCATGGTGTCGATGGCGACACCCACCACGATCAGCAGCGACGTCGCGCCCAGGAAGAGCGTCGTGACCCCGGTGATCTGAGCCGCGATGTACGGGAGCACCGCCACCACACCGAGCGAGAGCGCGCCGACGAGGGTGATGCGCATCAGCACCCGCGTCAGATAGGCGTCCGTGTTCTTCCCCGGCCGGACGCCTGGGATGAAGGCGCCCTGCTTCTGGAGGTTCTCCGCGATGTTCTGCTGCTGGAACAGCACCATCGTGTAGAAGTAGGTGAACGCCACCACCATGGCGAAGTAGATCACCTGATAGAGCAGCCCGTTCGGGTTGAAGGCGGTGGCCACGGAGGTCGCCAGGTTCCGCACCCAATCCCGGTCGGAGGTCTGCAGGAAGTTGGCGATCATCCCCGGGAAAACCATGATGCTGATGGCGAAGATCAGGGGGATCATCCCGGCGGAGTTGACCTTGAGCGGGATGTAGGTGCTACCGCCGCCATACACCCGCCCGCGGCGGATGCGCTTGGCATGCTGCACCGGGATGCGGCGCACCCCCTCGTTCAGGAGCACGATGCCGACGATCGTGATGAGGCCGATCAGCACGAAGCCGATGGTGCCCATCACGTTCTGCGTCGCCGTCCCACCCCCGATGAGATTCGCCACCGAGCGGGGCAGGCTGGCCACGATGCCGCCGAAGATGATGATGGAGACGCCGTTCCCGATCCCGTTCTCCGTGATCAACTCACCCAGCCAGACCAGGAAGACGGTGCCCGCCGTCATGACGAGCAGGACGGAGATGCTGCGAAGCGCGGTGTCGGCATCGAACAGCCCGAAGTCCCTCAACACCCCGGCGTTGGCCATCAACACCGCCTGACCGTAGCCTTGCAGCAGCGCCAGCGGCACGGTCAGCCAGTGGGTGTACTGGTTGATCCGGTTCCGCCCCTGCTGTCCCTCCCGCGACAGCTCCTCCAGGCGCGGGATGATCGGCGTCAGGAGCTGCATGATGATCGACGCCGTGATGTACGGGTAGACGCCCAACGCCAGGATCGAGAAGTTCTTCAGCGTGCTCCCGGAGAACAGGTTCAGCATGCCCAGGAGCTGGTTCTGCTCCAGGAGCTGCTGCAACGCCTGCCGGTCCACGCCGGGCACGGGAATCGTCGCGATGAAGCGGAACAGGACCAGGATCCCGACGGTGAAGAGGATCTTGCGTCGAAGGTCGGGGATCCTGAAGGCGTTGATGGCTGCTTCGAGCATTAGCTAATGGCCTCCACGGTGCCGCCGGCGGCCTCGATCTTCTCGCGGGCGCTCTTGGAGAACTTGTGCGCGCGCACGGTCAGCGGTCGGGTCACCTCACCGTCGCCCAGGATCTTCACCGGGTACTCAAGGCCGCGGGTTACACCGCGCTCGTAGAGCACCTCAGGGGTGATCGGGCCGTCGATGTCCAACTCGTTGAGCCGGCCGACGTTCACCACCTCATAGACCGTCTTGAAGATATTGACGAAGCCGCGGCGGTAGCTCAGGCGCTTGTAGATCGGGTTCTGGCCACCCTCGAAACCGCGGCGCACGGTGCCGCGCGCCTTCTGGCCCTTGGTACCGCGCCCGGCAGTCTTCCCCTTGCCGGACCCGTCACCACGGCCGACGCGGGTCCGCTCTTTCCGCGATCCCGGCGCGGGCTTCAGATCGTGCAACTGCATCGGGTTTCACTCCTCTAGCTGTACGCCCTCGCGGGCCGGGGCGGAGAGGTTACGACTCCTCTTCTTCGCCCTCGATCCGCACCAGGTGGCGCACCTTATAGATCATGCCGCGCACGGACGGGTTGTCCGGCTTTTCCAGCGTCTGGTTCAACCGCCGGAACCCCAGCGCCCGGATCGTGTCCTTTTGATCCCGGCTGTACCCGATTGCGCTCCGGTAGTAGGTCACCCGGATCGTCTTCTGGCTCATGCCTGCACCGCCTGCTCCCGGCGACGCAGCCGCTCCGGCGGGATGCCACGCCGCTCCGCCACCTGCTCGACCGACTCCAGGCTCTTCAGGGCGAGGAGAGCCGCCTGGGTGACGTTGATCGGGTTGTCGCTTCCCAGCGACTTCGCCAGGATGTCCTGGATGCCGGCAGCCTCGACGACCGCACGCACCCCTGCCCCGGCGATCACGCCGGTACCCGGCGCCGCCGGCTTGAGCAGCACTCGCGCCGCTCCGAACTTGACCTCAACCTCATGGGGAATGGTCCGTCCCGCCAGCGGCACCCGGATCATGTTCTTCCGAGCCGCGTCCGCCGCCTTGCGGATGGAATCCGGCACTTCAGCCGCCTTGCCCAGCCCGACGCCAACGCGGCCATTGCCGTCGCCGACCACCACCAGGCTGCTGAAGTTGAACCGCCGGCCACCCTTCTGCACCTTGGCGACGCGGTTGATCTGAACGACCCGCTCCTGAAACTCGGGTGCGTCGTCGCCGCGGGGCCGCCTGCCGTCTGTGCGTCTTTCCATGTCTCTATGCCGCTCTCTCCCCACGGGCTGCGTGCCCGCTGTTTAGAATTCTAGCCCAGCTTCGCGCGCCGCTTCGGCCAGGGCACGGACCCGCCCGTGGTACTTGTAGCCACCCCGATCGAAGACGACGCGGGTGATGCCCTTTTCGCGGGCTCGTTCACCGACCACCGTGCCGACGATGCGGGCTTCCACAACCTTGGGATGCTCCTCCGGGAAGCGCTCGCGCACCGCCTTCTCCAGGGTGGACGCCGCCACCAGCGTGTGACCGACCGTGTCGTCGATCACCTGCGCGTAAATGTGCTCGTTGCTCCGGAACACGTTGAGCCGCGGCCGCTCCGGCGTCCCGCTCACCTTGGCGCGCACCCGCAGGTGGCGCCGCTTCCGCGGGGAAAGGGTCCGCTTGTACTCGTACTTGCCCATCCGAGTCGTGACTCCTTTGAACGGGTATCAGCCCGAGATGCCCACCGAGCGGCGTCCCATGCCGGGGCAGCGCCGCCGGTGGCTACCCGAACCCACCCGCATCGTGCTACTTGCCGACCTTTCCGGCCTTACCGGCCTTGCGGCGCACGCGCTCGCCCAGGTAGCGCACACCCTTGCCCTTGTAGGGCTCCGGCGGGCGAATCCGGCGAATCCGCGCGGCGATCTCGCCAACCAGTTGCTTGTCGATCCCCTGCACGCCGATCCGGGTCGGGGACTCCAGCACGAATGTGATCCCCTCCGGCGGCTCGACCCGGACCGGGTGGGAGAAGCCCAGCGACAGCACGAGGGTCTTACCCTCAAGCTGTGCGCGGTACCCCACGCCCTGGATCTCCAGGTCCTTGCGGTACCCCTGCGTGACGCCGTGCACCATGTTCGCCACCAGCGTCCGCGTCAGCCCGTGCAGCGCACGGAACTGGCGCTCGTCCGACGGCCGGCGCACCAACAGCGTCCCGTTTTCGCGCTCGAAGCGCATGGCGGGGTGCACCCGCTGCTCCAACTCCCCCTTCGGCCCCTTGACGCGCACCACCCCCGGATCGATCTGGACTTCGACGCCCGCCGGGATCGGGATGGGGAGATTGCCTATCCGTGACATCCTGCTTCCTCCGTAGCTCGACAGGCCCGCGCGTCGCTAGAAGACGGTGCAGAGCACCTCGCCGCCGATGCCGCGGCGCCGAGCCTCATGCCCGGACATCACGCCCTGCGGGGTGCTGACGATGGCAATGCCGAGGCCGTTGCGCACCCGCGGAATCTCGTCCTTCCCGGCATAGACGCGCAGCCCGGGCTTGGAGATCCGGCGCAACTCCCGAATGGCGTGCCGGCGATCCCGCGTGTACTTGAGCTTGATCGTCAGCACCGGGTATGGCCGGCGCTCCTCGACCCGGAAGTCCTCGATGTAGCCCTCTTCCTTCAAGATCCGGGCGATCGCCACCAGGATCTTGCTGGACGGCATGGAGGTCTCCGGCTTGCGCGCCATGCCCGCGTTGCGAATTCGCGTGAGCATGTCTGCAATGGAATCGTTGATCGTCATCGTCCGTCGCTACTCCGCTCGCCGTCCATTACCAGCTCGACTTGGTCACGCCGGGCAGCTTGCCGCTCGCGGCCAGCTCACGGAAGCAGATCCGGCAGACGCCGAACTTCCGCATGTAGGCGCGGGAGCGCCCGCACAGCTTACACCGGTTGACATGCCGCACCGGGTACTTGGGCGGCTTCATCGCCTTGACGATGAGTGCCTTTCTCGCCATTTCTCCTCCGACTCTCCCTACGACTCGCGGAACGGCATGCCCAGCAGCGCGAGGAGTCGGCGGCCCTCCTCGTCGGTCTTCGCCGTGGTCACAATCGTCACTTCCAGGCCGCGTACCTTGTCGATCTTATCGTAGTCGATCTCCGGGAAGACCAACTGCTCACGCAGCCCCAGGGTGTAGTTGCCACGGCCGTCGAAGGAGCGCGGCGATAGCCCTCGGAAGTCCCGGATTCGCGGCAGCGCCGTCCCGATCAGCCGGTCGAGGAACTCATAAGCCCGGTCGCCGCGCAGGGTGACCATGACGCCAATGGGCATCCCGGCGCGCAGCCGGAAACCGGCGATCGAGCGCTTCGCCCGCGTCACGACCGGGCGCTGTCCAGAAATGGTGGCCAGGTCGTCGGCCGCAGCGTCCAACGCGCGCCCGTTGTGAATCGCCTCGCCCAGGCCGATGTTCAGAACAATCTTCTCCAGGCGGGGCACCTCATGCACATGCCGGTACCCAAACTCCGCCATCAACGTGGGTACGATCTCGTTGCGATAGAGTTCCCGAAGGCGTGCTGCCATCTCGTATCCTCACCTCACCCGGCGACCGGGCTCCCGGCTACCTCGGCCGCGGAATCACCGCGTCGCACTTCTTGCAGTACCGGACCTTCTCGCCCGACTCGGTGAACCGGAACCCCACCCGAGTCGCCTTGTCGCACGACGGGCAGATGAGCATCACCTTCGAGACGTGCAACGGGGCCTCGACCTCGATGATGCCCCCCGGGCGACCCCCGGGGATCGCACGCTGGTGCTTCTTGACCCGATTCACACCCTCGACGATCACCCGGTCGACGCGCGGCATGTTCTGCCGCACCCGGCCCCGGGCACCCTTATCTCGTCCGCGGATGACCAGCACTTCGTCGCCGGTCACGATCTTCTCGGCCATGACTCCTCCCTCGCTCTCTCGCTCACCCTAGAGCACTTCTGGCGCAAGGGAGACGATCCGCATGAACTGCCGATCCCGCAGCTCGCGCGCAACCGGGCCGAAGATGCGGGTACCGCGCGGGTTGCCCTGCTGGTTGATCAGGACCGCCGCGTTGTCGTCGAACTTGATGTGCGTCCCGTCCGGCCGACCATACTCCTGCGCCGTCCGGACCACGACCGCCCGGACGACGTCACCCTTCTTGACGGCCGAGTTTGGCTGTGCCGACTTCACCGTCGCCACGATGACATCCCCGACCGATGCATACTTCCGGCCCGAGCCTCCCAGCACACGGATGCAGAGGATCTCTCGCGCGCCGGAGTTGTCGGCGACCTTGAGCCTGCTCTCCTGTTGGATCATCGCGCCTTTCCTCCTCCTCGCCGCCGAGCCGCGGGCTAGATCTCCTGGGCCCGTTCGAGGATCTCGCGGACGATCCAGCGCTTGGTCTTGCTCAGGGGGCGCGTCTCCTCGATCAGCACCACATCGCCGACCTTGCAGCGGTTGTGCTCATCATGCGCCTTGAACTTGCTGGTCCGCCGGATCGTCTTCCGGTACAGCGGGTGGCGGCGAAGGTAGTCCACCGACACCACGACCGTCTTGTCCATCTTGTCCGAGACGACCCGGCCGACCTTCGTCAATCGGCGCCGTGGCCTCGTCTCGCTTGCGGTCTCACTTGCCTGCATGGTCCGGTCTGCCCGTCCTTCCCCGCCGAACACGGCGCGGCGCTACGACTGCGCCTGCGCCTTCTCCATCTCGGCGGCTATGCGTCGCTCGGTCTGAATCGTCTTAATCCGCGCGATGTCCCGCTTGATCTGCCGGATCCGCGCGGTGTTGGTCAGCTTGCCGATTGCCTCATCAAAGCGCAGATCGCGCCATTCGGAGCGCAGCTCATCGAGTTTCTGCATCAGCTCCGCGTCGCTCATTGCACGGATTTCAGCCGGCTTCATGCCTCGTCACCTCCGGTTCCGCTCTCCGTCCCGGCGGCGACGACCTCGCGGCGCACGACGCGGCACTTCATCGGCATCTTGTGGATGGCGCGGCGCAACGCCTCGAGGGCGAGCTCCTCGCGCACGCCGCCGAGCTCGAACATCACCCGGCCCGGCTTCACCACGGCCACCCAGTATTCCGGGTTGCCCTTGCCGCTCCCCATGCGCGTTTCGGCCGGCTTCTGCGTGACCGGCTTGTCCGGGAAGATCCGAATCCAGACCTTCCCACCACGACGCACGTAGTTGGTGATCGCGCGGCGGGCCGCCTCGATCTGCCGGCTGGTCACCCACGCCGGCTCGAGCGCCTGGATCCCGTACTCACCGAACACGACCGTGTTGCCGCGCGAGGCCTTGCCGGTCATCCGACCGCGCTGGACCTTCCGGTGCTTCACCCGCTTCGGCATCAACATGGCTGTGCTTCCTATCTCCGCCGTCCGTCAGCGCGGCCGCTACTCCGCCGTGGCCGCCAGTTCGGGCAACTCCGCCCCACTGCGCGCCTCCGGCATGACGTCACCCCGATACACCCACACCTTGACGCCGATGCGCCCGTACGTCGTGTGGGCGTGGACGACCGCGAAGTCGATGTCCGCCCGGATGGTGTGCAGCGGCACACGACCCATCATCTCCGTCACGGTGCGGGCCATTTCGGCACCGCCCAGGCGCCCGCTGAGGCGGATCTTCACGCCCTTGGCGCCCTTGCGCATGGCCTGGGTTGCCGCGTGCTTCATCGCGCGCCGGAACGACACCCGCCGGGAGATCTGCTCCGCGATACTCTCCGCGATCAGGCGCGCGTCCAGCTCTGGATCCTTGATCTCCTCGATCTTCAGGTGGACCTTCTTGCCCACCTGCTGCTCGATGAGCTGGCGGATCCGCTCGACGTTCGCGCCCTGCTTGCCGATGACGATGCCGGGCTTCGACGTGTGGATCGTCACTTCGATCCGGTTGGCCGCGCGCTCGATCTCGATGCGCGAGATCCCGGCCCGGGTCAACTCATCGTTAATCAGCCGCCGGATCGTCAGATCCTCATGCAACTGCTCGGTGTAGTTCCGCTCGGCGTACCACTTCGACTCCCAGTCGTGCACGATGCCGAGGCGGAAACCGATGGGATGTACCTTCCGTCCCAAGCTAGGCCCCCTTCTCCATCTCGTCGACGATAACGGTAATGTGCGCCGTGCGCTTGAGACGTCGGTTCACCCGACCCCGGGCCCGCGCCCGCCAGCGGCGATACGTCGGCCCCTCGTCGGCGTAGATCCGCTTGATGTAGAGCCGGTCGGGGTCCAGATCGTGGTTGTGCTCGGCATTCGCCGCGGCCGACTTCACCACCTTCGCCACGTACTCGGCGGACTTGTTCGGCACGAACCGCAGGATCGCCAGCGCGTCGGGCACTGACTTGCCGCGGACCATGTCGACGACCAGCCGCGCCTTTCGCGGCGACACCCGGAGCCCCCGTGCTTTGGCCATGACCTCCATGTGCCGTCTCCCCTTTGCCGCCCTCGACGCCTAGCGCCGGCGGGACGAGCGCTCGGCGTCCTTGCCGTGGCCGCGGTAGGTGCGGGTCGGCGCGAACTCCCCGAGCTTGTGGCCCACCATCTGCTCCGTCACGAAGACCGGCACGAAGCGGCGCCCATCGTGGACCGCCACGGTGTGCCCGATCATCTCCGGGAAGATGGTCGAGTCCCGCGCCCACGTCCGGATCACCCGGCGGTCGCCACTCGCGTTCGCCTGCTCGATCTTCTCCCGCAGCTTCGGATCGATGTATGGGCCCTTCTTCGACGACCTACCCAATGTGCTCCTCCGTTCCGCCGCGCACGTGGGCTAGCGCCCCTTGCCCCGGCGGCGCACAATGAACTTGTCCGTCTTCTTGTTGCGCCGCGTCCGGTACCCAAGCGTCGGCTTACCCCACGGCGTTCGCGGCTGGCCGCCGATCGGCGCCTTGCCCTCACCACCGCCGTGCGGGTGGTCGGCCGCGTTCATGGCCGCACCGCGCGTAATTGGCCGCCGGCCCAGATGCCGCGAGCGACCGGCCTTGCCGATCCGCACGTTCTCGTGGTCGACGTTGCCAACCTGGCCCAGCGTCGCCATGCAGTTCAGCCGGATCATGCGGACCTCGCCCGAGGGCATCCGCACCTGGGCGTAGCCGTCCTGCTTGGCCATGATCTGCGCCGCGACCCCGGCGGACCGCACCAACTGCCCGCCGCGGCCGGGGTACAACTCAATATTATGGATCGGCGTGCCCGTCGGGATGTCGGACAGCGGCAGCGCGTTGCCCACCCGGATCGGCGAGCCGGAACCCGACTGCACGATGTCGCCGACCTTCAGGCCCAGCGGCGCCAGGATGTACCGCTTTTCCCCGTCGACGTAGTGGAGGAGTGCGATACGCGCCGAGCGGTTCGGGTCGTACTCGATCGCGGCCACCTTAGCCGGAATCCCGAACTTGTTCCGCTTGAAGTCGATGCGCCGGTAGAAGCGCTTGTTGCCGCCGCCTCGCCCGCGGGCGGTGACCCGCCCCTGGTTGTTGCGCCCGGCATGCTTCTTCAGCGGCTCGAGCAGACTCTTTTCGGGCTCCCGCTTGGTGATCTCCTCGAAGGTCGAGACCGTCATATTCCGGCGGCCGGGCGATGTCGGCTTGTACCTGCGAATTCCCATGGCTGTTCTCCTCGCTAGCCTGCCCGTCGCCGTTAGAGCTGACCGAACAGGTCGATCGTCTGGCCCTCCTTGAGGGTCACGATCGCCTTCTTCCAATTCGGGGTGCGGCCCACGCTCGCCGGCCGACCCCGCCGCGCGCGTCGCCGCTCCTTGCCGCGGACATTTATCACGTTCACGGCGACGACCTCGACGTTAAAGGTCCGCTCGACCGCGTCCTTGATCTGGATCTTGTTCGCGTCGCGCGCCACCTCGAACGTGTACTGCCCCAACTCCATCAGCCGGGTGTTCTTCTCGGTGATCAGCGGGCGACGCAAGACGTCCTGGTATTCCATCCCTGCACCCCTTACTGCGCCCAGAGCCGGTGGATGACGTCCACCGCCTCGCGGGTCAGCAGCAGCCGCTCGTACTTGAAGACGTCGCGCATGTTGACGTACTGAGCCGGCAACACCCGCACGTTCTCCAGGTTGTCCGCGCCGCGGCGCACGTTCTCGCGCGGCTCATCAACCAGGATCAAGGTCGAGCGAGCGTCGCCCTTGGGCAGGCGCGCCAACGTCTGGATCATGGCCTTGGTGCGCGGCTCGATCTCCGTGAGCCCCTCGACCACCACGACCTGATCCGCCTTCATCTTGGCCGACAGCGCCGACCGGATCGCCAGGCGGCGCATCTTGCGCGGCATCCGCTGCGTGTACTTGCGCGGGTGCGGGCCGAAGACGACTCCACCGCCGCGCCACAGCGGCGAGCGGATGCTCCCGTGCCGCGCGCGGCCGGTGCCCTTCTGGCGCCACGGCTTGCGACCACCACCGCGCACCTCGCCGCGCGTCTTCGTATCGTGGGTTCCCAGCCGGGCATTGGCCATCTGGCGCACATACGCCTGGTGCATCACGGGCACGTTCGGCTCGATACCGAACACCGAGTCGGCCAACTCGACCTGCCCTGTCTCCTGCCCGGTGACATCGTAGACCGGAACTTGCACGGCTCGTCGCTCCTCTTCCTCTACGACGCCGCCGCGGCAGCGCGCTCGCGATACTTGACCGCCCGCCGCACGATCACCAACTGGCCATTCGCGCCCGGAACCGAGCCGCGCACGAGCACGACGTTGCGCTCCGGGTCGACGCGGACCACTTGCAGGTTCTGCACGGTGACCCGCTGGTTCCCCATGTGGCCCGCCATGCGCAGCCCCTTGAAGACACGCCCCGGGGTCGCGCTCGCACCGATCGAACCCGGTGCGCGCTTCCGGTCGGACTGGCCGTGCGTGGCCGGCCCACCGCCGAAGCCGTGGCGCTTCATCACGCCGGCGAAGCCGCGGCCCTTGCTCGTCCCCGTGACGTCGACTCGCTCCCCTTCCTTGAAGACGGAGCAGTCGATCACCTGCCCCACGGAAAACTCTTCAATGTTGTCCGCCTTCACCTCCCGGAGGTACCGGGGCTGGGCGCCGGACGCCCGCAGGTGGCCACGCTCGGGCTGGTTCAGCCGCTTCTTGTGGCCGAAGCCGAGCTGCACGGCTTCGTAGCCGTCACGCTCCCGCGTCTTGACCTGCGTCACCACGCATGGCCCGACCTCGAGCACGGTGACAGGGATCACCTGTCCCGCCTCGTCGAAGATCTGGGTCATGCCGAGTTTTCTACCCAAGAGGCCATGGATCATTGGCTCTCTCCCGATCAGGACGCGGCAGAAGACGGTTGCCCGCCCGCTGCCGCATGCAGAGCATGATTACCCATGCTTACAGCTTAATCTCGATATCCACGCCCGCCGGCAAGTTCAGCCGCATCAGCGCCCGGATCGTCGCGTGGCTCGGCTCGAGCACGTCGATCAGCCGCTTGTGCGTGCGGATCTCGAACTGCTCCTGCGAGTCCTTGTCGATGAACGGCGACCGGATCACGCTGAAGCGCTCGATCCGCGTCGGGAGCGGCACCGGGCCCGACACCTTGGCGCCGGTCGACTCGGCCGTATCGACGATCTTCGCCGCCGACTGGTCGAGGATCTTGTGATCGTACGCCTTGAGGCGGATCCGGATTTTCTGCGTCGGGCGTCGCGTCGCCATCGTCATCTCCCCCAGACCTTTACTCGATGATCTCGGTGACGACGCCGGCGCCCACCGTGCGACCACCCTCGCGAATGGCAAAGCGCAGCCCCGCCTCGATCGCCACCGGCTGGATCAGC
>NZ_JADGHZ010000130.1 GCF_019683595.1 Sphaerobacter sp.
CGCGACGCAGCTCGCGATCGCCGCGATCCTCCTGGCGCCGGTCGCCATACTCTTCGGCGACGTCACCGCAACGCACCTTACCCCCGCGAATGCCGCGGCCTGGATCACGCTCGGCCTATTCCCGACCGGGGTTGCGTACATCCTCTACTACCGCCTCATCGCCGGGGTGGGCGCGACGCGTGCGTCCTATTCCACCTACATCATCCCGATCGTCGGGGTGACGTGGGGCTGGCTGCTGCTGGACGAAGCGCTGGGGCTCGACGCGCTCCTCGGCATCGCGGTGATCTTCCTCGGCCTCGCCATCGCCAGCGGTCGCCCCCGCACTGCGGCGCAGCCCGCGCCCGCCCCACGGGCACGCGAGACGCGGGGCTAGCGAACCGCGCGGCAGCGCGGCGGATTCGGCTGCACCGTAGTTCGTGGACGGGGCCGAAGTTGGGACGCGAGGTGGGTGGCGCCAAGGATCCGGCACCCCGGGCACGCGCCGAGCGGGCAGAACCCAGCGGAGGGGTGTGAATCCCATCTCAGCCCGCTTCAGCGCAACCGCACAGCGGCCTCACGGCTGTCGGCGCTTCTCCATGAGGCCGAGCCCGGTCCGGCGCGCGTCGCGCCGAGGAACCGGGTCTCCGGATCTATGGGAGCGTGAGGATCTCCGGGCCGTTGTCGGTGATGGCGACGGTGTGCTCGAACTGGGCGGCGAGGCTGCCGTCCAGAGTGACCACGGTCCACTGGTCGTCGAGCGTGCGCCATTCAGGGGCGCCCGCCGAGATCATCGGCTCGATCGTCAGCACGAGGCCCGGGCGGAGAACCGGCCCTTGCCCCGGCTTGCCGTAGTGCGGCAGCAGCGGGTCCTCGTGGAGCTTTCGTCCGATGCCATGCCCGTACAAGTCGCGGATCACGGAGAAGCCGTTGCTCTCGACGTGCTGCTGAATGGCGGCGGAGATATCGGTCAGGCGATGGCCGGCGCGGGCCTGGGCGATGCCGATCTCCAGCGATTCGCGGCAGACATCGAGCAGCCGCTGCGCCTCGGGGTCGATCTGCCCGACCGGCACGGTGATGGTCGCGTCGCCGTAGTAGCCACGGTAGCGGGCACCGACGTCGATGCTGATGATGTCGCCCTCCTGCAAGCGCCGCGGGCCGGGGATGCCATGCACGACCTCTTCGTTGATCGACGCGCAGATCGTAGCGGGGAAGCCGCGGTAGCCCTTGTACGCCGGGGTCGCGCCCGCGTTCCGTATGTACCGCTCCGCAATCTCATCGAGCTCCGCCGTCGTCACCCCTGGGCGAACCGCCTCCGCGACGAGCGCCAGCGTGTCGGCGACGATCTTTCCGGCCGCACGCATCGCCGCGATCTGCTCCCGCTGCTTCAAGACCATCCGCACTCTCGCAACCCTCGTCAGCCGGCGGGACCACGATCCCGCCCCACGCCATGACCCGGTCAACCCAACCATTCTATCACGGTCCATTTCCGCCTCGGCTTGGATCACATCCAAGCAGGAGGCTCGCGCGTAAGCGTCCTGAAGGGCGCGAGCCTCGCGCGAAGTTGGGAGCTCGGGCGGCGGCGCCCCGCCGGGCCTGATATCGAGAGGGGATCACTGGATGAAACGCGCCGTGGTAGCTCTGGCGTTGGGAACCCTCCTGGCCCTTCTGGCCTTCGCGCCGGTCGGTGCCCAGGACGAGATCACGGTCACGATGAACGCGCAGAACGACTCCGGTGAGTCAGGGACAGCCACCCTGACCGCCATGGGAGATCAGACGCGGGTAGTGCTGAACCTGACCGGCGCGCCGGCAGGGCCGCAGCCCGCCCATATTCACATGGGCACCTGCGCCAACCTCAATCCGCAGCCCGAGTACCCGCTGACCAACGTTGAGAACGGGCAGTCGGAGACGGTGGTGCCGGTGGCGCTGGCGAGCTTGATGAACGGGAACTTCGCCATCAACGTGCACCGGTCCCCGGAGGAAGTCCAGGTCTACGTCTCGTGCGGCGACATTCCGGCCGCGGCCCAGGTCGCGCCGACGACCGGCAACCCCCGGACGGGGATGTCCGGCTCGCTGGCGGCTGGTGTGGCGCTCCTCGGCGTCGTCGTCATCGGCGGTGGCGTTCTGATGCGCCGCCAGGCGACGCGGTAATCAGGTAGGTACGTGCGAGGCGGGCGCGCCGATCGGCGCGCCCGTCGAAAAGAGAAGGAACGTATGGCTAGAGGTCTGGAGACCTTGCGTCTGACGCGACGCCGCGCGTTCGGTCTGCTGCTCGTCCCGATCGGCCTCGGTGTTGCCGCGTGCGGCGGCGGCTCGGCCGGCAACACGTCTGCAGCAGGCAGCGCGACGACGCCGACCGTACCGGCCACAGCGACGACCGAGCCGACGGCGGCGCCAGCCCCGACCGCGACCGCAGCGCCGACCGAGGACACGTCGTCCGCGGCCACCCCGGCGCCGGAGCCGACCGAGACGGCACCGGACGTGGTCGCTGTCCAGGTTGTGGACTTTGCCTTCGACCCGCCGACTATCACCATCCCTGTCGGAACGACGGTCGAGTGGACGAACGCCGGCCCCACCCAGCACAACGTCGTCAGCAAGGACCGCATCTGGGAATCGCCGATCCTGGAGGCAGGCGGGACCTTCCGGTTCACGTTCGAAGAGCCAGGAACGTACGCGTACTGGTGTACGCTCCACCCAACCATGCTGGGCTCCGTCACCGTTCAGTGACGCCAATCACTCCTCCAATTCCCCCGGTGGCCGGCGATGGAGAACCATCGCCGGTCGCCGTTTGTGCGGGCCACGCGGTCGCTGCCCCTCCATTACTGGGACCATGGCACGTCCGACGGTGGGCGCCGCTGGTGACGGAATCGGCGTCGTCACGTACAATCCCACGGAGAAACGGAGGGCGCCGTACCGACTACCGGTGCGGCGGGTGACCCAGAAGTGGAGAGGTGGGCGGAGGCGATATGGTGCGACTGTTCGGACGACGGCGAACGGCGGAGCCGTACCGGCATGTCCGCGAACGTCCGACGACGCCCGGTGCCTGGCTCATCACCCTACGCTCGGTGCCGCGCCACTTCAAGGCGCTCCGCGAGGCTATCGAGTCGACGGGCGACGCGCACGTCTGGTTCGGCGAGGAGCTGACCTACATCCGCGGCAAGGGCGTGTGCACCTTCCGGGTCGAGGTGACCGGGTTCACCTGGCTGGAGGCGCTCTACCGGCGCTGGGCGGAGCTGGAGCGCGCTGATGCCTTCCCCTTCGACATCGACCTCTATCTCCACAACACCCAGTGGGCCGCCAGCCTGCGTGAGAGCACGCCGGAACAGATCGAGGAGATCATCCGGTCCAACGCTCCGACCTACCAGCCCGCCGTCGACGGCGCCTAGCGCGGCCCGCCCTCACACGATCCCGCCCAGCAGCGGGAGCAGAAGCACCTCCGCGCGCTTTGCCACCTCATCGCGCAGGCGCTCGGTCGTGACCACCCGGACCAGGCGCCGGTGCTCCTCGTAGCGCTTGAGGTCGTCGTCGCTGAGCCCGACGGCCTCGGCCCACGGCATCAGCGGCCGGAACCCGAGCGGCGGACGGCTGAACCAGACCCAGACATCGGTCCGCCAGCGCTCCGGCTTCGGGATGTCGATCAGCACCTCGTGCGGCTCCACCGTGGTGCCCAGAGCGTCCGCGAGCGCGGCGGCCATGCCCATTTCCACCGCGCGGCGCCGTGCCGGGTCGGCGTACAGGCTGTTCAGGTAGCGATAGAGATCCGCCGAGCGCGCGCTCACCTCCACGGCCCGCTTGTGCAGGCGACGTGACCGGAGGCTGTCGACCAGCGCCCGCGTCGTGGCGGGCATCTCAGGCCGCGAGAGCACCTCCAGCAGGGAGGCATCGTCGTGGAGCGTCAATTGCTGCGGCGTGATCGCCCCCACCGCGAGCGCATCCTGCACCGCGCGCAGCAGCATGACCATGCAGGCGCGGTTGGTATGGTGCCAGTAGACGTTGTCGAACATCTCCTGGCGCGCGGTGATCAGCGAGTGGAGCGGGCTCACCCCCTTCTCGTTGACGACGATCCGCGGCCGGCCGTCGACCTCGGCGACCCGCAGCGCGTCGAGCAGGCGCGGGGTGTCGACCCCGCCGTAGGGCACGTTGCAGTGCTTCGCGTCGCGCGGCAGGTAGTCGAGCTTGTCGACGTCGAGCGCGCCGCTCAAGAGCCCGCGGAGCAGCCGGTCGCCGGGCGGCAGGTCGCCCCGCGGGTCGATCAGATTCGCGACGCGAGCGGGGTCGACGCGCCACTGCTCGACGAGGACGGTGGCCACTTCGCTGTCCTCGATCACGCGCCGCCCGACCTCCTCGTGCGAGAGGATGGGTGGCCCCAGTTCCTCGATGGCGTGGCTGAACGGGTAGTGGCCGATGTCGTGGAGCAGCGCCGCCGCGATCGCCGTGCGTGCCGTCTCGTCGTCGATCGCCACGCACGCGGGCGCGACGCGCCGGACCGCGGCCACCGCCTGGCGCATGAGGTGGAAGACGCCCAGGGAGTGCTCGAACCGGGTGTGCTTGGCGCCCGGCCAGACCTTGCTGACGAAGCCGAGTTGTTGGATCCGGTCGAGCCGGAGAAAGGCCGGCGTCTCGATCAGCGCCACGTCTGCGGCCGTCAACGGGATGCGGTCGTAGAGGCTATCGCGGATCGTCGTCACCCACTCGTGGCCGCCGAGCCCGTCCATCACGTGCCCTCTCGTTCCGTGCATCCCGTACCGTCGTTGCCTCGCATTGTACCCGAACATCAGTTCGCATTCACATCCCCCGGCGGACGTTCAGGTGAACATGCTACACTGCTCGGTTGGGCGGCACCGCTCGTGCCGCAGCGATCAGTTTGGGGAGGATCGAGGGATGCCCGTATTTCGCAGCGGGATGCTCGCGCTCGCGGGAAACGAGCGAATCCAACGCATCGTGACCCGCAACGGTTTCTCGAAGGGCTTCGCCCTGCGCTTTGTGGCCGGCGAGACGCTGGCCGACGCCTTGGCGGTCACCCGGAACCTCAACGAGAGCGGACTCACCGTGACGCTCGACCTGCTGGGCGAGAATGTCACGTCGGAGGACGAGGCCCGGGCCGCCGCCGATGCGTACTGCCAGATTCTGGACCAGATCGCCGAGACCGGCGTCAACAGCAACATCTCGATCAAGCTGACGATGCTCGGGCTCGACATCTCCGATGACCTGGCACGCGCCAACACCGCGAAGGTGCTGGAGCACGCCAAGGCGCGCAATAACTTCGTGCGGATCGACATGGAAGGCTCCCCATACACGCAGCGCACCCTCGACCTCGCCTACGATCTGCACGAGCAATTCCCCGGCACCGTCGGTATCGTGCTCCAGTCGTATCTCTACCGCACCGACCGGGACATCCGCGACGCGATCGCGGCGGGCATCCGCGTTCGCCTGGTCAAGGGTGCGTATGCCGAGTCGGACATGGTCGCCTACCCCTCCAAGAAGGAGGTCGATGCGGCCTATCGGCGACACATGGAGATGCTGCTGGAGGAGGGGAACTACCCAGCGCTGGCGACCCAGGACGAGGCGATGATCAACGCGGCGATCGCCTACGCCGCGCGCAACAAGATCAGCCCCGATCGGTTCGAATTCCAGATGCTGTACGGCATCCGGCGCGACCTGCAACTCCGCCTGGCGCGGCAGGGCTACAACATGCGGGTCTACGTACCCTACGGCACGCAGTGGTACCCCTACTTCGCGCGCCGGTTGGCAGAGCGCCCGGCCAACACCTTCTTCGTCCTGCGCAACCTGCTGAAGCGGTAGGGCTCCAAGGCCCTCACCCCCTGACCCCCTCTCCCAACTTTGGGAGAGGGGGAACGCTCTACGTGACGAGCGTTCCGAATGGGAGTCGGAGTGAGGGCCGGCTCTTACATCTCCTCCGGCGGCGGGGTGCCGATCGGCACCATGTAGATGCGTACGCCGGCCCGGACGAGGCGGTTGAGCATCCGCACCCGGGTCTCGTAGCCGATCCGCCCCATGGGCACCAGCATCGGTACCCCGTGGTGGTCGGCCTTCGCCTTGATCCACCAGCGGAACTGCCGGTCGCTCATCTGGCGGACGGTGATGTTGATCGTGCCGGTCCCCTGGTCGTTGGGGATGACCACGTAGATGCGGTCCAGATCCTCAATCGTGATCTCAGGCTGTACCATCCGCCGCAGTTCCTCCTCCAGGTCGCTTACTTCCCGCCCGGGTGCGCCGTGTGGCCGTGACCGGCACGGACCACCCGTTCCTCATCGCCCGCGGCATCGTGCTCCCGCCGGGCGCGGCGCCAGCGAATCGCCGCGGGGATGAACACCAAAGCGCTCAGCCCGACCGCCAGCCCGATCAGCACCGGCATGTGGAGCGACGACGGGATGTACCGCTCGACGATCCGGTCATCGACGATCATACGCGCCGCCGTCACCGTCAGCACCCCGACGCCGATGAGGATCAGCCACGGCATGCGGTTCATCAGCCGGGCAATGAGGCTGCTGCCGAACAGGAGGAGCGGCATTGAGAGCCCCAGGCCGAACAGCAGCAACGCGATGCTCCCATGGGCTGCGCCGCCGACGGCCAGGATATTGTCCAGGCTCATGACCGCGTCGGCCACGATGATCGTCCTGACGCTGTCGAACAGCGTGTCCTGCGCCTCGACGTGCAGCTCGTCGTCCTTCATCTCGTCCCGAAGCAGCTTGTAGGCGATCCAGGTCAGGAGCACGCCCCCCGCCGCCTGCAGGAACGGCACGACCAGCAGGAAGACCGCCAGTGCGGTGAAGAGAACGCGGAGACCGATGGCGCCGGCACCACCAAGAATGATCGCCCAGCGGCGCTGCCGCGGGGGCAATCGGTGCGATGCCATCCCGATCACCAGTGCGTTGTCGCCGCTCAGGACGAGGTCGATGACGACGATGGACAGGATGCTTACGAGCAGGTTCCAGTTCATACGCTCTCGTCGCTAGCCAACGGGTTGGCAACGTCCCCAAACCGGGGGCGTGGACACATCCTACCCGGCGTGGGACATCCTTCCCCGCCAGCGTACGGTGTGCATCTTATCACGCGCCCTGTGCGGCCGCGGCCGGTGGGCGCACGCCCCGGTCCTCCTTCGCAGATCCTGTGCTATCATCGCCCGCGTCCGCGCCGAGCATTCAGGCACCGCTACGATCGGCCGTTGCTGGTTGATGAACGAAGGAGCATGCCCGTGATTCCGATCGACCGGATCCAGGTCACGCCCGAGTTGGACGCCTGGCTGCGCGAGACGCGCCGCTACCTCCACATGAACCCGGAGCTGTCGCTCCAGGAGACGAACACCGCCCGCTTCGTCGCCGGGCACCTGCGCGAGCTGGGAATCGAGCACCGCACCGGCGTCGGTGGTGACGGCCGTTCACTCTTTATGTCACGTGAGGCGCTGGCCGCCGCGGGGGTCGAGCCGGGCCCGACGACCGGCGGCACGGGCGTCGTGGCGCTGATCCACGGCCGGCGGCCGGGGAAAACGGTCCTCCTGCGCGCCGATATGGATGCGCTGCCGATCGAGGAGCAGAACGACGTCCCCTACCGCTCGACGCGCCCCGGTGTGATGCACGCCTGCGGCCACGACGTGCACACCACCATCCTCCTCGGTGTCGCGGAGGTGCTCAACGGCCTGCGCGACGAGTTCGACGGCACCGTCAAGCTGATGTTCCAGCCGGCAGAGGAGGGACCGGGCGGCGCGGCGGCCATGATCCACGACGGCGTGCTGGACGATCCCCCGGTCGACGCGGCGATCGCCCTCCACGTCGGCGTCGACTGCGATCCCGGCCAGATTGCGGTGTCGCCCGGACCGGCGACGGCCGCGGCCGATACCGTGAAGATCGAGGTGACCGGCCGCGGCGGCCACGCGGCGGCACCCCACAACGCGGTCGACAGCGTCGTCGTCGCCGCGCACATCCTCATCGCGCTGCAGACGATCGTGAGCCGCGAGGTCAACCCGCTGGAGTCGGCCGTGGTGACCTTCGGCGCCCTCCACAGCGGCTCTGCCAACAATGTCATCCCGCAGACGGCCGTGCTCGAAGGGACGGTACGCACCTACTCCGCCGCCGTGCGGGACCACATCGAGCGGCGGATTGCGGAGATCGCCTCGGGCGTGGCAAGCGCCATGCGAGCCGAAGCGACGACGACGTATCTCCGCGGGTACCCGCCCATGTACAACGATCCGACCGTGACCGAGATCGTGCGGTCAGCGGCTGCCGAAGTGCTAGGTGCTGAGAACGTGCTCGACCGCACGCCATTGATGGCCGGGGAGGACATGGCCTTTATCGCCGAGCGGGTGCCGACCTGCATGTTCGGGCTCGGCGTCCGCAACACGGAGCGGGGCATTATCTACCCACCCCACCATCCGCGCTTCGACGCCGACGAGGATGCGCTGGCGGTCGGCGTCAAGACCATGGTGGCCGCTGCGTTGCGCTTCCTGGGAAGCTAGCGTCCGAACCGGGGCGAGCCGGGTCCGTCGCGACACCGCGCTTCGCCCCGCATCAGTCCAACCGAACGGCCCAACCGCGGGAGGAACCCGATGAGCCAGACGCGCTTCCGTCATGCCCGGCCGGGCCGGTCCCGGCTCGCCGCAACCGCGCTGCTGCTGGCGCTCATGCTCGCCACCGCCTGCGGGAGTTCGAGCGCGACCGCGACCACCGAGGCCGTGGCATCGCTTCCCACGGTCACCGAGGCGACGACAGAGCCGACACCCACCACTCCGGCAACCCCGGAGGCGACCCCGACCGCCACGGAGGCCGCGGCACCCGAGCCGACGGCAGCCCCGGCCGGGCCCGTCGGCTGGACGGTCGAAACGTTCGTTTCCGGGCTGGAGATCCCGTGGGAGATGCGCTTCCTGCCCGACGGCCGCATCTTCGTCACCGAGCGGCCGGGACGCGTCCGCGTGATCGAGGACGGCCAACTGCGGCCGGAGCCGGTGGCGACCATCCCCGACGTGGCGCCGATCGGCGAGGGCGGGCTGCTCGGGATGGCGCTCCACCCCGACTTCGCCAACAACCACTGGATCTACGTCTACTACACCTATCCGTCCGGCGGCGGTGTCGCCAATAAGGTCGTCCGCTACACGGAGACGAACAACACCCTGGTCGATCCGGTGGTCATCCTGGACGGCATCCCGGGCGCGCAGATCCACGACGGCGGGCGAATTGCCTTCGGCCCCGACGGCAAGCTCTACATCACCGCCGGTGACGCGTCGCAACCGGATCTGGCGCAGGATACGAACGCGCTCGCGGGCAAGATCCTGCGGGTCAACGACGACGGCTCCATCCCGCCGGACAACCCCTTCCCCGGCTCGCCGGTGTACTCCTACGGTCACCGCAACCCGGAGGGCCTGGCCTGGCAGCCCGGTACCAACGCGCTCTACGCCACTGAGCACGGGCCGTCGGCACACGATGAGGTGAACCTGATCCAGCCCGGCGCCAACTACGGCTGGCCGATCATGCAGGGGAACGAAGGCCCCAACAACGGCTATACGCTGCCGGTGATTGAGAGTGGCAGCGACACCTGGGCGCCGTCCGGCGCCACCTTCGTCCAGGGGAGCACCTTCCCGCAGTGGACCGGTAGCCTGCTCTACGCCTCCTTGCGGGGGACCACCCTCTGGCGACTGGACATCCCCGGCGGCGGCAACCCGCCCAATCTGGAGGCGATCATCTCCGGGGACTACGGGCGCCTGCGCAACGTAGTCGAGGGGCCGGATGGTTACCTCTACATCCTGACCAGCAACCGGGACGGCCGGGGCAACCCCACGCCCGACGACGACCGCATCCTCCGCATCGTGCCGCAGCAGTAGCGGCGCACGCGGCGACCGCCGCCGCGGGGGGTGGGCCCCCGCGGCCGGGGGGGAGTTTAAAAAA
>NZ_JADGHZ010000131.1 GCF_019683595.1 Sphaerobacter sp.
GCCCCTCTCGGACGGAGCCCACGAGGGGAGAGGGGAGCAATACGCACTACGAATGACGCATGACGCACTGAGGAGGGATATCCGCCGTGGCGCAGGCGCTCTTCACCGAGTCGCTCGGCGACTTCGATCCGACACCGAACCTGGATACGCTCATCACCGCGCTGGCGCGCCGGGCAAAGGAGGACCCGAACGCCCGCAACGTGCTCTACCGCGCGCTCGGGTTCAAAGTCCAGCGCTTCGTGCGGCGCTACCACCGCCGCGCCGAGCGGCTGGTTATCTGTGATCTGGAGGACATCGCACAGGAGGCGTTCGTCGTCTTCTGCGACCTGGTCGCGGCCTGGCCGGGCCAGGAGAGCTTCCTCGGCTACTTCTTCAGTCGCTTCCCCTGGCGGCTCGCCCGCGCCATCGACATCATCGAGCGCGGCTGGTCGGCGGCCCGGCTCACCCCGCTGGACGACCTCGACACCGCCCGCTCCATCGCGCCGCTCGACCCCGACGACCTCTTCGCCCTGGCCGAGATCGGTGCCGGGCTCGACCCGCGCGACCGCATGGTGCTGGAGCTCCACATCGGCTACCGGCTGCACCTGCGCGAGGTGGCCCACCTCCTCGGCGTCCACCCGCAGACGGTCTACCGCGCCTGGGCGCGGATCACCGCCGAGGTGCGCCGCATGTGGCCCGAGATCCCGCCGAAGCGGACGCGCCGGGCACGCCGCCCGCCTCGCCAGCCGGACGGCTGACCCCGGTCGCCGCCGCGCCTAGTCCGGCTTGAACAGCGGACGCACCGGCTGCCAGGTGGCCCCGGGCATGTTCACGATCGTGAACTGGCTGGTATAGCGGTCGTACAGCAGCGCCTCGTCCGGGTTCTTGATCGTCTTCGGCGCCTGTCCCTTGCGCGCCTCTTCCCAGCTCACCCCGCCCTGTGGCGACGGTCCGGCGGCCGCCTGCTCCTCGACAACGGCCGGAGCCGACTCCGTCGCCGGCTGCACCGCGGTCGACTCTCCCCCGGACGGCTTCTCTGCCTGACCCGACATCGGCGCGCCTCCTCCACGTCGAATTCCCCGCTCGCCCACGCGAGCGCAACCTGCCCCGCTCCAGTGTAACAGAGCCCCGCGACCCCCTTGCAGAATTAGAACACTTGTTCTATTCTAGGGTCATCGGACAGCGCCGGTCTCCCACACCGTCGGGGGCCGAGGGGCAACGGGAAAGGGATGACGGTGAGCATCGCCTGCGTCAGCATCCCCCACTTCGCACTCCGGGTCGAGGTCCTCGGGCGCCCGGAGTTCGACGGCAGGCCGCTCGTGCTCGCCACCCCACCCGGCGGCCGCAACCTGGTCGACGACTGCACCCCCGAGGCCGTCGCCGCGGGCATCCGCCCCGGCCTCTCGCTGCGCGAAGTGACCGCTCTCTGCCCCGACGCCGTCGTCGTCCAGCCGAACCCGGTGCGCGACGCCGCCGTGTTCGACCGCATCGTCGCCCGGCTCGAAGGGCTCAGCCCACTGGTCGAGCCGGCCGCACCCGGCTGCTGTTACGTCGACCTACGCGGGCTCGACCGCCACTACGGCTCGCCGGAGCGCGCGGCCGCCCGCCTGCTCCAGGCCGTCCCGCCGCTCCTGCGCCCGCGGGCCGGCATCGCGCCGGGGAAGTTCGCCGCGCGCGTCGCCGCCGGTCAGGCGGCGCCGGGCGGCTGGCACATCGTCGCGCCGGAGGAGGTCGCAACCTTTCTCGCCGACAAGCCGATCGACTGGCTGCCCCTCCCGCCGGACATGCTGCGGCGGCTGGAGCGCCTGGGGCTGCGCACCATGCGCGACCTCGCGGCGCTCCCGGCCCACGCGGTCCAGGCCCGCTTCGGCCCCGAGGGCCGCCGTGCCTGGGAGTTGGCCCAGGGGCTGGACGACGACCCGGTCCGCCCACGCGAGCGCGCCGAGTCGGTGGTCGTCGAGCTATCCCTGCCGGCGCCGGCCACCAGCCGCGACGCCCTGCTGATCGCCCTGCGCCAGCTCGTCACCCGCGCCTTCGCGCGCCCCGCGCTCCACGGCCGCGGCGTACGGCAGGCACGACTGCGGGCCCACCTGGAGGGCGGCCGCTCCTGGGAACACGTCGCCACCCTCCGCGAGCCGGCCGGGCGCGAGCGGCTGATCGACGCCCTCGGCCACCGGCTCCAGGCAGTGGAACTCCCAGCCCCGCTGGAAGCGCTCACCCTGGAGCTGACCGGCCTGACCGCGGTAGCCGCCCACCAGGAGACACTCCTCGGCGCCCGCCCCCGGCGCGCCCGGCAACTCATCGAGGCCATCCGCCAGCTCAAACAGCGCTACGGTACATCCCCAATCTATCGTGTCGTGGAGGTCGAGCCATGGTCCCGAATCCCCGAGCGGAGACGCGCGCTGATCAGCTTCGACCCCTAAACCGCCCGCGCCCGGCCCGGATCCTCACCGAGCAAGGCCGCCCGGCGGTCGTGATCGAAGGCCAGCGCCGCTACCGGGTGACCCAGGTGCGAGACGCCTGGCGCATCGACGACGAGTGGTGGCGCAACCCGATCAGCCGCCGCTACTACCAGCTCGTCCTCGACAACGGCAGCCTCCGCACCGTCTACCACGACCTCATCACCGACACCTGGTACGAGCAGGGGTATTAGGCGCGATACGCCTGCAACCATGCTCCGGCTATACTTGACGTACTTGCGGAAGAGAGGCTGGCGATCATGAGCGACCTGCGACCCATCGAGGTTACGACGCTGCCGGGGCTCGAGGAGCTTGTCGAGGACATCCGCGCGGAAGCCACGCCGCGTATTCTGCGCCGCAAAGGAGAGGACCTGGCCATCATCGTCCCGCTCACCGGGGACCGCGTGTCGCGCGCGAGGCGCCCCCGCACCGAGACCGACTATCTCCTATTCCTCTCCTCCGCCGGGAGCTGGCGCGACATCGTCGATGCCGATCGATTCCGTGAGGAGAACGACGCGAGCCGTCGGCGCTCGTCACGGCCTCCCGTCGAGCTGTGACGTACCTCATTGACACTGACTACGTTGTCGATTGGCTGGTGGGGGCACCCCGCCGTAGTCCAGTTGTTGCCACCTCTGATCCAGGCTGGTGCAGCCATCAGCATCATCACATTCGGCGAGATCTACGAGGGTATCTATTACAGCCGTGATCCTGAACGTGCTGAAAACGGTTTCCGCAACTTCCTCCGGGGCGTTGAGGTACTACCGCTCAACCGCACGACCATGAAGTGCTTCGCACGCATCCGTGGTGATCTCCGCCGCCGGGGCAACCTGATTAGTGATCCCGATCTGCTCATCGCCGCGACCGCACTCACGCGCGGGCTCATCCTCGTCACCCGCAACCGGCGACATTTCCAGCCAATCCCTGGCCTCTCGATCTATCCCTAAGACCACGGCCCGCTCCTGCCTCCACCGCGCGGTTGGCGGTAGGATTGTGTCAGCACGACACCATACGCCAGGCGACATACAGCTCTCGACGGGTGGCGGGAGCGATGGCGAGGCCCACGCGCTTCGCAGGGAGGATGGGACATCCATGGAGCAGGCGGCAAACCAACACTGGGCAGACGCAGGCATCGCGGAGGTGGTTGAGGAGCCGTACTACCTGCCGGTAGACGACGAGGTGGAGATCTTCGAGGCGGCCTACGCGCGGCGGTTGCCGGTGATGCTCAAGGGGCCGACCGGGGTCGGCAAGACCCGATTCCTGCGCTACATGGCCTACCGGTTGGGGAGACCGCTGGTCACCGTCGCCTGCCACGACGACCTGACCGCCAGCGATCTGCTCGGGCGCTACCTCATCCGCGGCAATGAGACGGTCTGGATCGACGGCCCATTGACCCACGCAGTGCGCATCGGCGCGATCTGCTACCTGGACGAGATCGTCGAGGCACGCAAGGACACCACCGTCGTCATCCACCCGCTCACGGACGACCGTCGCCGCCTGCGCCTGGAGAAGACCGGCGAGCTGATCGTCGCGCCGCCCGAGTTCCTACTCGTCATCTCCTACAACCCCGGCTACCAGAGCCTGATGAAGAACCTCAAGCCGAGCACCCGCCAGCGGTTCGTGGCGATCGAGTTCCACTTCCCGCCGCCGGAGGTCGAGGCGGAGATCGTGGTCCACGAGAGCGGCGTCGATCGCCCGACCGCCGAGGCGCTGGTGAAGCTCGCGGGGTTGATCCGTAACCTGAGCGACTCCGGCCTGGAGGAGCCGGCCAGCACCCGCCTGCTCGTCTACGCCGGCCACCTGATCCGCTCCGGGGTCGCCCCGCGCCGCGCCTGCGATCTGGCGATCGCCGCGCCCATCACCGACGACCCGACCGTCCAGGCCGCCGTGCGCGACCTGGTCGCTACCGTCTTCCCGGCCTGAGCCATGCAGCGCTGGTTCCGCCGCCTGCGACCGGGGAGGGAGGAACCGCGGGCCGCCACGTCGCCCGCGGCGCCGGCACCCGCCGGGCTCGACTTCACCGAGGTCGAGGGGACGCTGGCGCTCTACGCCACGGCGCTCTCCGGCGGGCGGTTGCGGGTGATGTCGAACACCGGCGCGGCGCGCGGGAGCTACACCGACGGGCGCACGATCTTCCTGCCGCCACGAATCGACTTCTTCCCCGACCCGACCGACGCCCGCCGCCTCTACCGGGTCATGACCGCCTGGAAAGTTTTGCAGGCGACCAGCGGCTACCTGGAGGCGGGCGACCTCCGCGGGGTGGAGCACTTCGGCGCGGCGCTGGCGCTGTACGAGGCGCTGGCGGGGGAGTGGCTCGACCGGCGGCTGGTGGCCACCTGGCCGGGACTGGCGGACGATCTGGCGCTCCTGCGGGCCGACGCGCTGGAACGGCGGAACGGCATCGCGCCCCGGACGCTCCCCGAAGCGCTGCTGCGGGCGCTGGTTGCCGCGCCGCTGGCGACGCCGCCCGACCCCGTCGCACTCGTCGCAGCCGCCGAACAGGCGGGGCTGGACCCGGCGGCGGCCGCTCGACTGGCGGCGGTGCCGGAGGCGCTCGTCGCGCCGGGGCCGGAGCCGTGCCGGGATCTGGCGATCGCCCTGGCACGGGCGGCCCCGCTGGATCAGGATGAGCCCGCCCCGGAGGTCATCCACTACCGGGGCCGGCTTCGGCCCGACCTGATGCGCCGGCCAGCGGCGGTAGTCGAGAACGGCGACGACGAGAAGGACGAGGCGCGGGACGACCGGCGGAAGCCGCCGCCCCGGGCTACGGCGCGCGGCCTGCCGATCCACGTCGAGGCGCGGACGCCCGAGCAGTTCGCGGCGCGGGACCGGCGCGCTTCCTCCGGCGGGCGGCAGGCGATCCAGCTCAGTCTCGGCGACCGCGAGCCGCCGGTCACCTTCCAGCAGGTGCCGCTCACCGAGGAAGACAAGGTAGGCGCGCTCCTGTTCGACGAGTGGGACTACATCCGCGGCATGTACCTCCCCGAGTGGTGCGCCGTGCGCGAGCGGCGCCCGCGCGGGGGCAGTTCGGAGCCGGTCGAGCGCATCCTGCGCCAGAACCGGGCGCTCATCACCCGGCTCAAGCAGCAGTTCGAGGCGCTGCGGCCGGAGCGCCTGCGGCTCACGCGGCAGTTCGACGGCGACGCGCTCGACCTGGACGCCATCGTGGCCGACCACGCCGACCGCCGCGCCGGGTTCGCCCCCAGCGACAAGCTCTACAGCCGCGTGCTGGAGCGCGAGCGCAACATCGCCCTCGGCTGCCTGGTGGACCTCAGCGGCTCGACCGGCGCCTGGATCGACGACGACCCGCGCAACGATCAGGTGATCGAGGTAACGCGCCGGGCGCTGGTCCTCCTCTGCGAGGCGCTGAGCGTGCTCGACGACCGCTATGCCATCTACGGCTTCACCGGCGGCACCCGCAAGCGGTGCGAGATCACCGTCGTGAAGGGGTTTGACGAGCGGTACGGGGAGACGGTCAAGGGGCGGATCGCCGGGCTCTCGCCGGGGTCGTACACCCGCATCGGCCCGGCGGTGCGCTACACCACCCGGGCGCTCACCCAGCAGCCGGCGCGGGTGCGGCTGCTGCTCCTGATCTCCGACGGCCGGCCGAACGACTTCGACGGCTACGGCGGGCGCTACGGGATTGAGGACACCCGCAAGGCACTGATCGAGGCGCGCCAGCAAGGGGTTGCCACCTTCGCGCTCACTATCGACGCCGAGGCGCGCGACTACATGCCGCACATGTTCGGCGGCGGCCACTACGTGGTCGTCGAGGATGTCCCCGCGCTCGCCCTGCGGCTGGCCGAGGTCTACCGGCGCCTGACTCTGCCGTAGACGGTACAATCGGAACCGGCGCGCGATCCGGAAGAGCGACATGGTGGGCGTGGTGAGGGAATCGACGATGACGGAGGAACGCAGCATCCAGCCGATCGACGAGACGGAGATCGAACCGGCGACCCAGCCGATCGAGGAGGAGACCGAGGGTCAGGAACCGCCGATGCGCGAGGTCCTGGCCGATATCGCCCGGCGGCTGCCGCTCTATGCGCAACTCGCCACGCGCCTCGCCGCCGATACCCGCCTCGCCGCCAGCCAGCGCTCGTCCCTGTCCGGGCTGACAGGGCGGAACCTCCCCCTTGGCCTGCTCCCCGGCCTCGGCCCGCTCCTCGCCAACGCCGAGCGACTGATGCGCAGCGTGCAGACGATCAACGTCGTGCTGCATCAGGTGCAGCCCGAGGTCGCCGACGAGCACCTGGCGGCCGTCGGCCTGACCCGCGCGCAGGTGGAGGCCGACCTGCGGGACATCACCCGCATCACCCGCCATCTCGGTCGCACCGGCGTGGCCACGCTCGACACCCTGTCGGTCCAGGGCGCCCGCGCCGCCGGGCGGCTGGTCGGCAAGGGTCTCCTTGCCTGGCGCGCCCGCCAGGCCCGCCGCAGCGGCAGCCAGCAGAACTGAGCGAGCGCGGCGGACGCCGCCCATAGAGCACCATCCTCCATCGCAAGCCCACCACGCCGCCTGCTCATCCCCGTTCCACGCCGCCGCTAGGAGCCGGGTCATCCTGCGCGGAGCCAGGCCCGACGCCACCCCCCTCGCGCGACCCCCCGACCTGTGATGACGTATCTGATGCATCACATCACTCCTGATTCCCGTTCGCGGAACCTGTCTGCGAACGCACTCACCGCAAGCCCGTGAGGGACGTTTATCTGCGCCATGCACCCTGTTGCGGTTTTGTAGCGCCCCTCGCGCACTTTTTCACAAGTCCGCGCTGCCTCTCGCTCTACAGTTCTCGGAAGAATGGGGCTGTGTTCGCGGAGCACGGCGCGCCCGCAGTGGGAGAGGCGAGGAGTCGATCCGGTATGAACGCGACGCGGTTGTTGACGGTCCTGCTCGGCGGCCTGGCGGTCGGCGGGTTGGGTGCGATCTACGTCTGGAGCGCGATGAGCGCGCTCCTCGAGGGCGATCTCACCTGGCAGCGTGGAGTGTCCGCGGTCATCGTGGCCGCCGCGGTCATCTTGCTGCTCGGAGGGGTGGCGCGTTACGTCCGCCACCTGGAGCAGCCGCGCTAGCGGCGGACGATCGCTGGATAGGGGAGGTCCTGCATGGCCAACAAGGGCAAGCCACAGGCCGAACACGAGGAAGGTGGGCACCCGACCGGGACGCTCATCATCCTCCTGATCTATCTGGTGGTGATCATCGGTCTCTGGGGCTCGGTCTACTTGATCTTGCTCCAACGCGCATAGGCCCGGGGAGCGACGCATGAAGGTCGAATTTTACGAAAAAGTCTTCGTGGTTCTGACCGTCATCGTGCTGGCGGTCGGACTCGTGACCATCGGCGCCTCGGTGGTCGTGGCCGGAGTGCACGTGCCGTCGCCCGCCGGGCGGGTCGACCCGCGCACCGTGGCGGAAACGCCGCCGTTCGATCAGCCGGGCCTGCGCGAGATCGCGCCGGGCCAGTACGAGGCGGTCATCCTCGCGCGTGTCTGGTACTTCGACCCGAAGGAGATCCGGGTCCCGGCCGGCTCCACCGTCACCTTCCGGCTCACGTCGGCCGACGTGGTCCACGGCTTCGAGCTGCAGAACACCCCGATCAACGGGATGCTCATCCCCGGCCAGGTGACGACCATGACCACGACCTTTGAGAAGCCGGGCGAGTATCTCTTCATCTGCCATGAGTACTGCGGGATCGGGCATCACACGATGTATGGACGGGTGGTGGTCGAATGACGGGCGCTGCGATCTCTTTCCAACGCGAAGCCGTTGCCGAGGAGGCGGTGACCGCCTACCCGGCTGAGCAGCTTCGCCCGATTCGCTGGCAACTCCTCCTCGGCTTCATCGGCCTCCTCATCGGCGGCTACATGGGGCTGCTCCAGGCCCTCGAGCGAGTCGGGGTGGACTTCTACAAGATCAGCCAGATCAAGACCTACTACCAGGGGCTCACCCTGCACGGCGTGCTGCTGGCGCTGGTCTTCACCTTCACCTTCGCCAACGCCTTCACACAGTACATGACGATCCGGGCCTACGGGCGGCCGCTCGCCAGCACCGCCCTGGTGCACGCCTCGTTCCTCACCGCGGCGCTAGGAGTCGTCCTGGCGGGCTACGCGATCCTCACCAACCAGGCGACGGTGCTCTTCACCTTCTATGCGCCGCTGAAGGCTCACCCGCTCTTCTACCTGGGCGCGGTCTTCCTGGTCATCTCGACCTGGATCGTGCTGGCCAACCTGCTGCTGACGCTCCGCGCCTGGCGGCGGGACCACCCCGGCGAGCGGATCCCGCTGATGGCCTACATGGGGCTGTTCAACTACCTCATGTGGACCATCGCCACCGTCGGGATCGCGATCGAGGTGCTGGCCTTCCTGCTCCCCTGGTCGCTCGGCTGGGTGGGCACCACCGACCCGCAGCTCAACCGGATCCTCTTCTGGCTCACCGGGCACCCGATCGTCTACTTCTGGCTGCTCCCGGCCTACATGTCCTGGTACGCCCTGATCCCGGGGCAGGTCGGCGGCAAGCTGTACAGCGACGGGTTGACCCGGCTGACCTTCCTGCTCTTCCTGCTCTTCTCCATCCCGGTCGGCCTGCACCACCAGTTCACCGACCCGGGCATCCCGCCGGCCATGAAGGCCATTCACGCGGTGCTGACCTTCGTGGTCTTCGTCCCGAGCATGATCACCGCCTTCTCGGTCATGGCGGCGCTGGAGATGGGCGGCCGCAAGGCGGGCGGCAAGGGCGTGCTCGGCTGGATCCCGCGGCTACCCTGGCGTGAGCCGAGCGTGGCGGCGCAGCTCCTGGCGATGCTCACCTTCTTCCTGGGCGGCGCCACCGGCCTGATCAACGCCAGCTACACGATGAACCTGACGGTTCACAACACGGCCTTCGTGCCCGGCCACTTCCACCTGACCGTCGGGACCGCCGTGGCCCTCACCTTCATGGGCATCTCCTACTGGTTCGTGCCCTACCTGACCGGCCGCCAGCTCTTCAGCCGCCGCCTGGCGCTCGCCCAGGCCTGGTTCTGGGCCATCGGCGCGCTGATCTTCGCCCGCGGGCAGATCCAGGGCGGGCTGGACGCCATGCCCCGGCGCACCGCCATCGGCTCGGCGACCTACTCCCTGCCCGGCTGGGATGTCTCGAACTGGTTCACCGCCGTCGGCGGCGTGCTCATGGCGATCGGCGGGGTGCTCTTCTTCATCGTCCTGATCGGCACGCTCTTCAACCCGAAGCGGATTGACCCGGCCACGGTGGAGCCGGTCCTGAGCCAGCCGATCCACGGCCCCAAGGAGACCTGGAAGGCGTTCGACCGGGTCGGCCTCTGGGTCGTCGTGTCGATCGCGCTCTTGCTGATCGCCTACCTGCCGGTGATCATCCCCTACCT
Source organism: Sphaerobacter sp. (assembly GCF_019683595.1). Lineage (GTDB taxonomy): Bacteria > Chloroflexota > Chloroflexia > Thermomicrobiales > Thermomicrobiaceae > Sphaerobacter. Next base: position 9,803 of record NZ_JADGHZ010000131.1, read on the forward strand.
CCCGGCCAACATGACCTCCCCGCCGGTTAAGGCGTGGTAACGAGCCTGAGCCCCCTCACCC
>NZ_JADGHZ010000132.1 GCF_019683595.1 Sphaerobacter sp.
GCCAGCGCGGCGGCGCGCAGTTCCTCCATCAACCGCTCGCGCTGTTGTTCGGCCTCCCAGCGGATGGCGGCGGCCTGGGCCTCCGCCTCCGCGAGGATGGCTGCCGCGCGCTCCTCGGCTTCGGCCACGATCGCCTGGGCCTGCTCCTGGTCGTGGCGCGTCGGACGAGGCGTGAGGGGATAGACCTCGGCGGCCGGGATCCAACGTTTGATGATCCGGCTGTTAGCCAAGGAGCACCCCCTCCCCTCCGCGGTCGATCACGATCTCCTCGGCCTCCTCCAGGCGCCGGACGACGGTCACGATGCGCTGCTGGGCCTCCTCGACGTTGCGAATGCGGACCGGCCCGAGATACAAGATCTCTTCGCGCAGCATCTCCGCGGCGCGGGACGACATGTTGCTGAAGATCCGCTCGCGCAGGTCGTCCTTGGCCGCCTTGAGCGCCAGCGCCAGGTCGCGCATGTCGACATCGCGCAGCACCCGCTGGATCGACCGGTCGTCGAGCAGGCTGAGGTCGTCGAAGGTAAACATCATCTTGCGGACCTCTTCGGCCAGGTCCGGGTCGGTTTCCTCGAGGCGGTCGAGGATGTACTTCTCCGTGCCCCGGTCCACCGTGGACAGCACGGCCACGAGGTAGCTGGTACCGCCCACCCGGTGCGCATCCTGCGAGATGAGGGACGACAGACGGCGCCGCATGACCTCCTCGACCCGGGAGACGATCTCCGGCGGGGTGCGGTCCATCGTCGCGATGCGCCGGGCCACATCGGCCTGTAGCTCCTCGCCGAGGCTGGTCAGGATCCCGGCGGCCTGGACCGGCGGCAGGTGCGAGAGGATCAACGCGATCGTCTGCGGGTGCTCGTTCTGCAGGAAGCTGGCGAGCTGCTTGGCATCCGACTTCCGCAGGAAGGCGAACGGTGCCGGCGGATGGAGCTGAATGATGCGGTCGATCAGTTCGGCCGCCTTATCGGGCCCGAGCGCCAGACTCAACGCGTTCTTCGCGAACTCGACACCGCCGTGAGCGATGTAGTGCCGCGCCAGAGTCGACTCGTACGCCTCGGTGAGGACCTGCTCGGCCTCCTCGGGCGTCAGGCCGTCCAGCTCCGCGATCTTGAGCGTGAGCGTCTCGATCTCATGCTCGGTCATCGTCTGGAGCACCTTCGAGGACGCTTCCGGCCCGAGCGCCACCAGCAGCGCTGCCGCCTTGGTGACCCCCTTGAGCTGCCGGCGGCTGGCTGCGCTTGGGCTCACCAACCGAAGATTGGGCGCCTCGGTTGCGGGCGTGGCTGCGGTTGCTACCATCGTTACTGCTCCTCACTCATCCAGGCCCGCAGCAACTGGGCGACCTGTCCAGGGTCCGTGTTCGCCAGTTCGATCACTTGCAGGTGCGCCGGCAACTGCGGCAGTCCGCGATCGGTTGACTGTGACTGGTCCTCATCCTCCAGCGCTGGTGACGTCTCGCTGATCGAGATGCGCTGCGTCGCGAAGGCCGGCATCGGCGGCTCGGCGAGCGCGGGGCCGCCGGCCGTCGCCAGCGCCGGGGTCAGTTCGCCCGCATCGTCCGGCTTGACCAGGATCCGGCGGGCGAAGAAGAGCGCCACCAGCGGGATCGCAATCAGGCCCAGAACCTTGAGCGCGGTCAGCGCGTACTCGAGGATGGGCGTCCCACCATCTGGGATCAGATTCTGGTTACCGAGGTCGCTGAACGGCACCGCGGTCACCGTGATCGTGTCGCCCCGCTGCGGCACCAGCCCGGCAGCGGCGCTGATAACATCCTGGATCTCCTGCGCCACGGCCGGGTCGACCTGGCTACCGTCAAGCATCACCGCGACTGACAGGCGCTGCACCTGCCCCGGTGCCTGAACGACCTGTTCGACCCGCCGCGACAGTTCATAGTTGGTCGTGACCTCGCGGCTGCTCGACTCGGACTGGTTCCCCGTGCCCGGGGTTTCCGGATACGTCTGCACGTTCTCATCGACGCCCGGCACGCCGCCCGTCTCGGTCACCGTCCCGCTCGTGCGCTGCTCCCGCTCCTGCTGGCTGCGCACCTGCGGCTGCTGGCCGTCGGGCGAGTAGATCTCGCTCTGGCTGTTGCGCTCGTCCCAGTTCAGGGTCGCGCTGACGCGAACCACGGCGTGCCCCGGTCCGGCGATCGGGTTGACGAGTGCCTGGAGCTGTCGCTCCAGGTTCTGCTCGTACGCCTGCTGGAGCCGGAACCGCTCGTCGAGCCCGGAAAACTGGGAGCCGCCATCAGGGCCGGCCCAGATCGGGTTGCCGGCGTTGTCGATCACCGTGAGGTTCTCAGGCTTGAGGTTCGGGACCGCGCCGGAGACGAGGTGGGTGATGCCGCGGATCTGGGCGTCGGTCAACTGCCGGCCCGACTTGAGCTTGAGCACCACCGCAGCGGTCGTCGGCTGCTGTTCGTCAGTGAAGAGCGACTCCTCGGGGATGACGATGTGGACGCGCGCCGCCTCGACTGCGTCGATCTTGGCGATCGTCCGCTCTAGTTCGCCCTCGATGGCCCGCTGGTAGTTCACGCGCTGGGTGAAGTCGGTCAGGCCGAGCGAGGACTTGTCGAACAACTCGAAACCGTCGCTGCCGCCGCGGGGCAGGCCCTGGCTGGCGGCGTCGAGACGCACGGCCGCGACCTGGTCGGCCGGAACGCGGATGGTGCCGCCGTCGCTGCTGAGTTCGTAGGGGATCCCTTTCGCGCGCAGGTTCTCGACGATGGCCGCGGCATCCTCACCGCTCAGGCCGCTGAAGGCGATGCCGTAGCGCTGTGGCGGCCGGGTCGCGATGAGCAGGCCGAGGGCCATGACCGCGGTGATCAGGACCGCGATCACGGCCACCCGCTGGTTCATCGAGAGGCGGTTCCAAGCGTTGCGTAGGCGCTCGATCTGTGCGTTCACCATGGCGTGGTTACTTCCTCCGCCCGGTCGCCGGTCCCGGGGATGTCACCCCCTGCGGGGCGCCGTACCCGCCGGCGGGCTAGACCGGCATGGCCATGATTTCCTTGTATGCCTCGACTACCCGATTGCGGATCTGGATCGCCGTCTGGAGGCCGATCCCGGCCGCCTCCAGCGCGATCATCACCTCGTGCAGATCGACGTCTTCCCCTGCAGCCAGGCGCACGGCGAGGTCGTCGGCGAGATTGAGCGACTGGTTCAGGTCGCCGATTGCCTTTTCGATCATGTCGGTGAAGGACGCACCGCCTACCGGCTGGGTCGAACGCGGCTGGACGATTGCCGTGCTGGCGTCTACCGCTACCGGATTGATCGGTGGAACGTTCATCGTCTATCCTCTCCTGCCTCGTGCCCGACGCTCACTACCCGCGGCCGATCGTCAGCGCCCGGTTCGCCATCGCCTTGACGGCGTTGAGCACGGTGACGTTGGCTTCGTAGGCCCGGCTGGCGGCGAGCAGATCGGTCATCTCGGTGATCACGTCGATGTCGGGCCGCAGGACGAAGCCCTCCTCGTCGGCGTCGGGGTGGTCCGGCTCATAGACCCGGCGCACGGCATCCGGATCGGTTCGGATCGCGGTCACGGCGACGCCCTGGCCCGCGCTGCCCTCAGGATCGACGGGGGCCAGGATCCGCTGGAAACCGCCCGTGGTTGCCCGGGAGTCGGTTCCCGGCACCGCAGTGAAGACCACCTGCCGACGCCGGTAGGGGCCGCCTTCGGGCGTCCGGGTCGTGTCGACGTTGGCGATGTTGCTGGCGATGACGTCCATGCGCAGCCGCTGGGCCGTGAGGCCCGACATGCTGACTCGCATCGTCTCGAAGATGCTCATGGCCGTTCTCCGCGTCAGTCGATCAACCCGGTCGCCTCGCGAGGTGACATCCCATCCAGTTCGCACCGCCGATCTCGGGTAGCGGCAGCGCGGTCCCAGGGTCCGGGACCCTCGCCTGCCCCGGCGGGCAGCCGGTGCCGCGAGGCAACCGAGTGTACGTACATCGCCACTACTGTAGGTTTGGGAGGTGCGCGCCTGCATCCCCCAACGGTCTAAGTTCGCACTGGGGAAGAAAGTCCTTTAGACAGCCCGTTTCCTGGCACTAATGGGTGATCGGGTAGGGAAAGACGGCTGGTACGGCCCTCGTATCAGGAGGTCCAGGCGGTCGACGCGGCGATGGGACGGGCCACGACGACGACGCGGTGGTTGTAGACCCCGTCGGGGACGCAGGTGATGAGGGTCAGGCGCTCGAAGGGAACCTGAAGGAATACGCTGGTATCGGTTTCGGGGACGACCGTGACCGACTCGACGCGGTAAGTAAACGTCCCGGCGTCGCTCCGGAGGATGACCTCCTGGCCGGGCGCGGCCTGGAGGAGCGGGGCAAAGACCCCGGGGCCGTCATTGGTCACCACGTGGCCGGAGAGGACGATGTTGCCCGGCTCGCCGGGGTTGGCGGTGCCCAGGTGGTGCGCGGCGCTGTGGGCGGGGACCGGCCATTGCCACACACCGTCGAGCACGGCGGATGGTACCTGCTCCACAGGGACGGACATTCCCAAGGCTGGGATCTCAAGGCTTGTCGGTGGGGGCATGCGAAGGACGCTCTGGCTGATGCTCACCCAGCCGGAGGACAGATGACCGCTCGCCGGGGGGGCCTGCTGCCCGGGCGACTGCGCCACACGCGGGGTGCGTGTCGGTGCCGGGTCCATGAGCATCACCGAAGGCGTCTCGGCGGGTTTGCCGATGGTGATGGTCACCTGCGGGCTGCAGCCGCCCAGCGCGAACGCCGAGAGCACCACTCCGGCCACCAGCAGTCCTCGCCCCCGTGTCCTAGCCATAGCGACATACCAGATCGTACCGGGCGCCGCCGGCCCCGCGGCCATAGGCGCTCGCGGCGGCGCGGCCGCGACGGATCTCGGCCATCTCTCCGGCGAGCCGCTCCAGCTCGCGCCGGACGTGGACGACGACCTCATCGTCGGCGGCCTCGATCGCGGTGACAATAGCCGCGATGCGCTCGCGCGTCGCCTCCTCGTGGAGGTCGCCGGTGTCCGCAGCGCTCAGCGTGGCCGTCAGCTCATCTCGCCTGGCGGCGAGGTCGTTGACGGCATCCCAGTCCCCCGCGCGGGCGGCGTCGGCCTGCCGGCGAGCGAGCGCGAGGATACCCGCCAGTGTGGCGTCGATCGTGGTGGCAGGGGTGGTGGTCAGGTGTTCCATCGTCCGTCTCCCGCTACGCTGCGCCGCGCACACCGGCCAGAGCCGGCTGACCGGCCCGGGCTGCCCGGTACCGCCGTGCCAGCTCCTCCCACGTTTCCAGCAGCTCGGCCAGCATCCCCCGCACCTCGGCGGCCGGGGCGGCATCCTTGCGCAGGGTCGCCACGAGCAGCCGCCGCTGCATGTAGTCGTAGAGGCGGTGGAGGTTGTGGGCGAGTTCACCGGCGTCCAGGTTGAGGGTACCCATCAACTCCGCCACAATATTCTGGGTCTTCACCAGGAACTGGTGCGCCTGGGACGTGTCGCGCCGCTCCAGCGCGGCCTCGGCAACCTCGAGGTTCCGGATAGCGCCGCGATAGAGCATCAGCACGAGCTCGACCGGGTCGGCCGTCTCGGTGGCGATGCGCCGATACTGGTCGTAGGGGTTCATCATCGTCATTCCTCTCCCTGCCGTCGTTCCACGTCCCAATGCCGCTCCACGCGGCGGCAATCTCCGCCGCTACTTGATGCTTGAACCGGCCATCAGGCCCATCAGGTGACCCGCAAGCGCCTGGCTCTGCGCCTGCAATCGAGCCAGCGTCTGCTCAAGCTGCGAGAACTGGCGAATGAGGCTCTCCTCGCGCATGTCGAGGCGGTCTTGCAGCCGGCGGATCTGGTCGTCGAGTTGCTTGAGCTGTGCGTCGGCGCCGGTGTCCCGCAGCTTGAACACGCCGTTGTCGCTCAGCACCTCACGCAGGTAGCGATCGATCCCGCTCAGGATGCCCTCGGTGTTGCTCACGGCCAGCGTGCTGCTGGCGCCGGTCAAGGTGTCGGCCGCCCGGAGCGTGACCCCGGGAATCAGCGTGGTGTTCGTGCCACCCGGCGTGATCGTGCCGGTAGTCGTCGAGACGAGCTGCCCGGCGGCGTCGTAGAGGCGGGCGGTCAGGTTGCCGTTGCCGTCGGACTCGATCTCGTAGCGCCCGCCGGTCGGCAGGCCCCGCGGCTGCCCAACCACGCTCACAATGTCCCCCGCGGTCGTCAAACGCGCGCTCGGCTGGGCGGCGAAGAGCTCGAAGACCGCGTTCGGGTTCTCGGTGAGCGCCGCCCGGAGCTTGGCTTCGTCGAGTTGCAGGTTGTCGGTCGTGCCGACGGCGCTGCCGAACTTCCCAAAGCTGAGGCCGACCTGGCCCAGCAGCGTGTAGCTGCTGGCGAGACCCACGGCCACGCCGACGACCCGGTCACGCAGCGTGGTGGCGACCGAGAGCAACCCGGGATCTCCGCTGAGCAAGCCCGCCTGCTTCGTCGCCGCGTCGTACCCGGTCTGCGCGCGGATCGCGCCGAGCACCGAGTTGAACTGGTTGACGAACGTCTTGACCGCATTCACCGCGGCGTCGACGTCCGGCCCGACGGTGAGCGTGACCGGGTCGGCCGTGGTGCCGGTAAAGGTCAGCGTGACGCCCGGGATGGCGTCGCTAACCGTGTTGGTCGTGCTATAGCGCCAGGTCACGCCACCGTCGATGCTGTAAGCCGCGTTCGTGCCGAGCGTCTGCGCCGCCGGATCGGCGATCCCCAGGGCGCTGGCCAGCGTGCCGGTGTCGGACAGCGCAATCGTCAGACTGCCGGTCCGCTTGCTCTGCAGTTGGAACCGATCCGCCAGCGGGTCGTAGCTGGCGATCACCCCTGCGTCGGAGGCGTTGATGCGCGCGATCAGCGTGCTCAGGGAGTCGACGTCGGCGTCGTAGTCGATCGTGACCCCGTTGATGGTGAGCGTGCCCCGTCCCGAAACAGGGGTGGCCAAGCCCGCGTTCGACAACGCGGCCGTCGTGTTCACCGTTGTGAGGCTGGCCATGCCGGTGATCGAGTCGCCGTTGCGGGGGGCGGCCAGCACCTGGGTGATTGACAGAAAATTGGACGTATCCCCGGCCGACCCGAGCTGGAGCGCGCCGCCTGGCGTGTTGGCGCTGATCTGGAGTCGCGCGCGGCCGTCCACCGTGGTGATCGATGCGGTGACGCCGGCTCCGGAGGCGTTGATGCGCGCCAGCACGTCGTCCAGCGAGTCGACCTCAGGGTCGACGGCGATGCTGACGCCGTTGATCGAGAACGTCCCCGCGGTGATGGGAGCGCGCAGCCCGGCAGCGGCCAGCGGGGCGGCGGTGTCGATGTCGGCCGAGATTGGCGCGGTGCTGCGGGCCACGGTGCTGGTCGCGAGCTGTGAGACGAGGAGCGAGTAGGTGCCGGGCGTGGCGCTGGACGAGGCCGATGCGGTGATCGGGGCGTTGGGCGTCCCGATCTTGACCGTGTTCCCGTTCAGCGTCGTCGGGTTGAGCAGGTTGGCGACGGCTGTCTGCAGGGCCTGGACCTTGGCGGCGAGATCACGCCAGGCCGCCTGCTTTGCCCGGATCTGGCTCTGCTGCTGCTGGAGGGCGAGCAGTGGGCGGCGCTCCAGCGACATGATCTGTTCGATCAGATCGCTGGTCTGCAATCCTGAGATCAACCCGTCGACCCGAAACCCACCGCTGACGCTCATCCCGTGTCTCCCTGTTCCCGGGGCCTAGCCGTGCTTCCGAACCCTATCGGCTGAGCTGCTCCAACTGCCGCAGCACGTCGTGCAGCGCGCGCGGCGGCACCTGGCGGATCACCTCATCGGTGGCGCTGTCCACCACCTGCACGACGACGCGGTTGCTCCCCTGCTCGCGCAGGAACCGCAGGTAGACGGTCGGCGGCAGCTTGCTCAGCGTCATCCCGCCGACGCTCAGCTCGACGATGTCGCTCGGGGCGCCAGGGATGAGTGCCGGCCGCCCGGCCGAGCGCGGGCCGTGCGTGATCTGAGCCGGCCGGATGGGATAGGGAAAGCTCGTGACATCCCGTGCGGGGGATTCAGTGACCGCGTCGACAGGACCAACTCGATTCGCCATGGTGCCTCCTTCCCGGTGAGGGGTGACGATGTGGGCCAGCATGCCCCTCCTTGATAGAGATCATCGGCAGGGTAGGGGGTGAACTTTAGGGGCGCAAAGGTCGCGACCGCGGTTCACTGCCGAGGCTGGTGCGGATCAGCGTGCGTCTCGGTGGAGGCGGCGCCGGTGACCATAGATCGGGGGGGGCACCAAGAGAAACGGAACGGGACCGGCTCGCGAGCCGGTCCCGCCCGGGAAGGTTGCCGTGCGTCCGAAGGCTAGCGCAGGAGCGAGAGCACCATCTGTGGCGCCTGGTTGGCCTGCGCCAGGACGGCCGTACCCGCCTGCTGGAGGATCTGAGCGCGGGTCATCGCCACGACCTCCTCCGCCATGTCGGCGTCGCGGATGCGCGACTCGGAGGCGGACAGGTTCTCCACCGCCACGTTCAGGTTGTTGATGGTGTGCTCCAGCCGGTTCTGGTAGGCACCGAGGCCGGAGCGGATATCGGACACGTCCTTGACGGCCTGCGCGACCGAGTCCACCACGTCCCGGAAGGCCTGCGCTACGCCGGTGCCACCCGTGATCGCAGCCCCCAGGGCGGTTACCGCGGCATCGAGGCTGGCGGGACCGGTGCCGCCGGCGTTGCCGATATCGGTGGCGCTGATCCCCTGGACGGTGATGCTCAGGCGCTCCGCGGCCGAGGTTCCGGCGCCGATCTGCAGTTCCACGGTCACGCCGGCGCCGCCGCCGTTGAAGAGCTTGATGCCGTTGAAGTCGGTGGTGTTGGCGATGCGGTTGATCTCCTCCACCAACTGCTGCATCTCTGCTTCGATGGCCTTCTGGTCGTCCGTGGCCAGCGTGCCGTTGGCGCCCTGGAGCGCGAGCTCATTCATGCGCTGGAGGATGCCGTGAACTTCGTTGAGCGCGCCCTCAGCGGTCTGGACGAGCGAGATACCGTCCTGCGCGTTGCGCACGGCCTGGCGCAGGCCACGGATCTCGACCCGCATCTTCTCGCTGATGCTCAGGCCGGCCGCGTCGTCTGCCGCGCGGTTGATGCGCAGGCCGCTGGAGAGGCGCTCAATCGCCTTCTGCATGCTGAGCGCGGACATCCCCAGGTTGCGCTGGGCGTTCAATGCGGCGGTGTTGGTATTGATACGCATGGGTCTGGCCTCCTTTGCCTTTTCTCCGACCGTCGCCTCCCTGCGACGGTGTCCGCTTACCGTCTCCGATCGCCTGCTGCGATCGGCTGCGACCGTCCGGCGTCGCTCCCGGTTGACCTTTCTTTGCCCCCGTCGGGGCGGACCTCCTCTCTGTTAGGGATCATCGGCAGAGGGTGGCGAAGACTTGAGGGGTAGCCGGCACTCGTTTCCTCGAACGCGGAGCCGGGCATTGCGGAGCCGATTGCAGCTCGAGCCATCGCCTTGGTATGGCACAGCATCAGCCCCACGCCGGGGTGGGTTCCGCGCCGACGTTGGGACGACAGATGGGTGGTGTGACGGATCCGGCGCCGCGGCATGTGCCCGGGGCTGAAGCCGCCGGGCTGACAAGAAAAGCCGGCTGCAGCCGGCTCTTTGGAGTGCGGCGGCCCGAGCCGCCGCTGTGGTATCGCGCGGCCCCCGCCGCGCCCCGGGGGGGGGCCCCGGCCCGCGGCCGGGGCCCGCGGGGGGGGCGCC
>NZ_JADGHZ010000133.1 GCF_019683595.1 Sphaerobacter sp.
GTATTGCATGTTCTCCCCTCTCCCCTGGTGGGAGAGGGGAGAACATGCAATACGCAGCACGGTTGACGTATGATGCATGACGTATGACGCCTTACCGCCGCGCCGTCTTGGTACCGCAGCAGCGCGCCGTGGTCAAGACGGCATCCCAGGACCGACCGGCAACTTTGACACTCCTTGCAGTCTTTTTGTGAATGGTGCTAGGATCCACCTGGGACCCGCCGGACAACGTCGGGCCCGGCGGGGATGCGTCTCGTCGGTTGGGGGACACGTGCGTATCCTCTGCGCCGGGGATCTGCACCTCGGGCGTCGCTCCAGTCGTGTGCCGTGGGAGGGCGACGGCGCCGCCGGCTCGTGCGCCGAAGCCTGGATGAGGCTCGTCGAGTGCGCCATCCGCGAGCGGGTGGACCTCGTCGCGCTGAGCGGCGACCTCGTCGACCACGACAACCGCTGGTTCGAAGCATTCGGCCCGCTGGAGCGGGGCTTGAAGCACCTAGCGAACGCCGGGATCCCCGTCTACTCCGTCGCAGGCAACCACGACTACGATACCCTCCCCCACCTGGCCCGCACGATCGACGCCGGGAACTTCCACCTGCTCGGCGAAGGTGGCTCATGGGAGCGCGCCACCATTGTGCGGGACGGCCGGCCCGTGCTCCACATCGACGGCTGGTCCTTCCCGGCCGAGCGCGTGACCGCCAGTCCACTGCCCGACTATCCACGACGCCCGCACGACGGCGTCCGGGTGCTGGGCTTGCTGCACGCTGACCTCGACCAGCCGGGGAGCCGCTACTGCCCGGTGGCCCTGGCTGACTTGCACCAGACTCCAGTCGACATCTGGCTCCTCGGGCACATCCACGCGCCGGCGCTGCATGAGCGGCCAGGCTGCCCGTTGGTGCTCTACCCCGGCTCGGTCCAGGCGATGGACCCGGGAGAGACCGGAGTACGCGGCGCCTGGATCGTCACGCTTACCTCAGGCTCCCGACCCGAGCCGCGCTGCGTTCCGCTCTCCACCGTCCGCTACGAGTCGCTCGAAGTCGACCTGACGGGCGCGACGGACGAGGACGAGGCCAGGTCGCGCGTCGTCGCAGCCATCCGCGCCGCCCTTCAAGAGGCAGCGACCGACGCGGGACCACTCACGCATCTCTGCTGCCGGGTACGCCTGACGGGCCGGACGCCCCTTCACCGCACCCTGGGGGGCATCGCGCGCGGGTTCGAGGAGGAGTTCAGCCTCGCGGACACGAGTGGGCGCGTCACTGCGTTCGTCGAGCGGGTGACCATTGATACCCGTCCGGCGATCGACTTGCGGGCGCTGGCCACCGCGCCGCACCCGGCGGGAGAAGTGGCCCGGTTGCTGCTGGCGCTCGACGGGGAGGCCGACCCGCCACCTGAGTACCGGCCGTTGATCGACCGGACCGTCTCCGCGCTGCGCACCGTCGCCGACCACCGGTGGTACCGGGACATCGCCGGTGATCCCGCCCCGGACGCGGCGCTCGCGCGCCGCTACCTCGTGCAGGAGGGCTGGCGCCTGCTCGACACCCTGCTCCAGGAGCGAGGTGAGGCGTGATGCGTGGCAGTGACGGCCGTGACGCACTGCGCGTCGCGGAGATCGAGGTCCGGCGCACGCCGGGAATCCCGAGCGGCTTCCGCATCACCGATCTCAGCCCCGGGCTGAACCTCGTCTACGGCCCGAACGCCTCCGGGAAGACCACGACCGCGCGGGTCATCCAGGGGCTTCTCTGGCCGGATGCCCTGCCGGATGGCTGGTCGCGCGCTGCGTTCGGCGGGGCGCTGCACCTCGGGAACGAGCAGTGGCGCATCGGCTTCGATGCGGGCCATGCGACCTACCAGCGCAACGGGGTCGACACCGACCCGCTCCGGGTCGCCGTACCGGATGATCACCGGGACCGCTACCTCCTCTCGCTCCACGACCTGCTCCGCGAGGAGGACGCGGGTGGCCCGCTAGCCGAGGTGATCCTCCGGGAATCGGCCGGAGGCTATGACGTGCCCAGGGCAATCGCGACGCTCGGCTACCGCGCCACCCCGCCCCGCGGTGGGCGTCCCCCGGACGTCGTCGAGCGCGTGCGAGCCGCGCAGCAGGCGGTGCGGGCCACCCGGGAGGGCTACGAGCGCCTGCGGCGTGAGGAGGCGCGGCTCGATGAGTTGCACGAGCAGCGACAGCAGGCGGTCGCGGCGGGAGAGCGTGCCGCCTTACTCGAGCAGGCGCTGGCGCATGCCGCGGCGCGCCGGGCACTCGATGAGGCGCGCGAGCGGCTGGCGGCGTTCCCGGAGGTGCTGGCTCGCCTGCATGGCGACGAGGCCGAGCGCCTGGAGCGGATCGACGCGAGCCTGACCGCGGCACGGCAGCGGCGGGTGACGGCAGCGCTCGCACTGGAGCGCGCCGAGGCGGACGCAAGGGAGACCGGGCTGACGGACCACGAGCTGCCCCCCGGCCTCGTCGAGCGTCTCCGCCGACACTATGCCGACCTGCAGGACCTCGCGGCGGAGGTACGCCAGGCCGAGCACGCGTACCAGAAAGCACTCGACCTGCGCGCCGAAGCGCGTCGCCGGATCGACCCGGCGCTCAGCGACGAGCAAGTCGCGGCGCTCGACCGGGACGGGCTTTCGGCGTATGTGCAGGCGACCGACGAGCTGGCGCGGTGGCTCGCGGCAGAACAAGCGCAGCGTGAGGTCCAGGCCTGGATCGGCTCCGCGAAGCCCGTGGAGGACTTGCAGCGGCTCCAACAGGGGATCGGGCTACTCGGCCAGTGGCTGAGGACGCCTGCATCGCACGACCGAGAGGATCAGGCGGGATCGATCCGCGCCGGGGTCGCGGCAGCTATCCTCGTCACCGCGGAGGGAGCGCTGCTCGGGCTCCTGGTACACCCGGCCCTGCTGGTGCTCGCCGTCGTGGGTGTCGCCCTGCTCGTCGTCATTCGCCGCCGTCCGGCCACCTCGGATGCGGCGGCGATCGCGGAGAACATTCAGCGCGAGTTCTTGCGTCTGGACCTCGGTCGCCCGGCAGCCTGGGAGACCGAGGAGGTCGAAAAGCTCTTCGATCAGTTGATCGTGCGTCTCCGGGACGCGGTGCTGGAGCACGAGCGCGCCCAGCGCTGGGCCGGTCTCGACCAGCGACGTGAGGAGCTTGCGGTCGCCCGGCGCCAGGCCGAAGCACGGCGCGAGGAGATCCGCCGGCGCTACGGCCTCACCGTTGACGGGGACATGGCTCGGCTGGCACTCCTCGCCAGCAGCGTTGCCGCATGGCAGCGTGCCAACGACGAGGTTGCCGCCCAGGAAAACGCGCGGAATCTCGCCAGCGCTCGGTTCCGGCAGTCGCTGGCACGCCTGAACGGAGAACTTGAGCGATTCGGCTACCCCGCGGCGGTCGACCTGCCGACCGCGGCCGGGTATCTGGAAGAACTCGCCACGCGCGTGGAGCGCCTGCGCGACGCGACCGATCAGGCGGAGCGTGCCCGCCAGGCGTTGGAGGATGCCACGCGGGAGATCGCGCGGCTGGAAGACGAGCGCCGCGCCTTGCTCGAGCCGCTCGGTCTCGCCGCAGCGGATCCTCGCCCCCTGTACGAGTGGCTCCGCATCCTGGACGACTACCGGGCCGCGGTCCGCGCCGTCGACGACGCCGAGGCGGTGCTGCGTGCGGCAGCGGGCGCGCTCGCCGATCATCCGGACCTGCTTGAGGCCGCCGAGGACGTGCTGCGACAGGAGCTATACCAGCAGCAGGTGCGCGCAGCCGAACTGGAGGCCATCACCCGGGAGATCGGCGACATCGAGGGGCGCATCCGTGACGCGCGGCGGCAGCAGAACCTGGAGCGCGCTCTCGCCGAGCAGGACGACGCGCTAGCTGCCCTGCGCGCCGCGCGCGAGCGGGAGTACGCCCTGGCCGCCGGCGCGGTCCTGGGTGAGTTCGTGCAGGAGCGCACCCGTGACGGCACTCGGCCCCGCGTCTTCCACCGCGCCCGCGAGATCTTTGCCAGCATCACCCGCGGCCGCTACCACCTCGAGTTCCAGGACGAGTCCCCGCCCGCGTTCCGCGCGACCGACACCGGGACGGGCATGGGCCAGAGCCTGGAGGAGCTTTCCAGCGCGACGCGGTTGCAACTGCTGATGGCGGTGCGCCTCGCCTTCATCGAGGAGGCCGAGCACGGTCCGCGCCTGCCGCTCCTGCTCGATGAAACGCTCGGTAACAGCGACGAGCAGCGCGCCCGGGCCATCATCGACGCGACGATCGAAATCTGCCGCGCGGGCCGCCAGGTGTTCTACTTCACCGCCCAGCACGACGAGGTCGGCAAGTGGCGGGCGATCCTGCGCGAGCACCCCGACCTGCCGCACGCCGTGCACGACCTGAGCGAGATCCGCGGTCTCGCCGACTTCGAGCGCCTGCCGCTGGCCGATCCGGTTCCGCTGCGCACGTCCGTGCCAGCTCCAGGGGATATGACGCGCGAGGAGTACGGCCGTGCCCTCCGCGTACCCGGCATCGACCCGCTCACCGCGCATATCGGCGGCGTCCACCTTTGGTACGTGGTGACCGACCTCCCCACCCTCCACCGGCTCCTCGAACACGGCATCGCCACCTGGGGTCAGGCCGAAAACCTCGCCGCCCGCGGTGTGCTCGACACCCTCCTGGGCGACCCCGCGGTCTACCAGCGTGCGGCCGCGCGCGCCCGCGTCCTCGCCACCGTACTCGACGCCGTGCGCGTCGGCCGCGGCAAGCCGGTCGACCGGGCGGTCCTGCTCGACTCCGGCGCCATCAGCGCGACGTTTATCGACCGGGTGACCGACCTCGCCCGGGATTTGGGTGGTGACGCCAAAGCGATCGTCGCCGCGCTGCGGGATCGGGTCATCCCAGGCTTCCAGCAGCGCAAGCTCGACGAGCTATACACGTACCTCGTTGAGCAGGGCTACCTGGACGAGCGCGAGCGCCTGTCGCCGGAGCAGATTCGCACGGAGGCCCTGGTCGCCGGGGGATCCGACCTTCAGGCGGGTCACCTCACCTCGGCCGACATCGACGACCTCCTGGGCCACGTGCTCGTCGGGGCGGACTAGTCGGGCGGGGGCGCGCTCGCCGAACCAGGGCTGGTTGGCGTTGAGCGTTGCCTCGTGGAACGACCCGACTCCCGGCGTCCGCCACCACCGGCAGCGGCTGCTGATTCGCTGCCCGGGCCTGCAACCGGTGGCGGGAGCGGCACCGGCGGCGTCTCATCGGGGAGGCGGGATCGACACTCGTCGCAGTGGTTCCGTTGGAGTTGCATATCCTCAAGGGCCTGGCCCAGATCGGCGAGGTCGTGGATCCCGGCGCTGGCGACCGGCGCACCGCACCCCGGGCACGAGCCCAGCACGACCAGGTCGAACGCGCCGGACTCGGGATCCCTCAGCGCGGCGAAGCAGACCCCATCGACCTCGATCCGGCCGGAAACGGGCTCCACCTGAATCCCGAGCCGCCTCGCGAGGAGTTGCCGTAGCGCGACCGCCGCGCGCAGACGCTCCCGGCGCTGTTCCTCGTCCCGGTGCAGGCTTTCGCGGAGTTGACGCGCCCGGAACGCATCCACGGCAATCTCGCGCAGCCGAAGTTCGGGTGGTGGGAGCCGTGCCGGCGCTTCAGGGGCATTGGCTCGGTGCCTGCCTTCCTTCACGGCTGACCGCTCCTCACGTGGCCGCGAGCGGAAGCCGCGCACGGGGCTGGACAGCGCTGGCAGCCGTGGCATGCGCGGCGAGACCGACGCGCTCCAGGACGAGAGCTCGTCGCCGAAGGATGTCGCCGCGACCCGCGCCGCGTTCCAGGCGCGGACGCTTGCCCGCCCCAGCGCCCAGACGACTTCATCGCTGCGCTCCGCCAGGCGGCGTAGCCACCCTCCGGCAGCTTGCCACGTCACGGCGACGCGGTCCGGCGAGTCACCGGGGTCGTCCCCATGTTCCGTCTCCTCGGGATACCGGCGGACGGCAAGGCGCTCCTGCGACGGTACGGGCTCCTCACGGCGCCCGTTGCCGCCACCCTCGACCCGCTGCCCGGTCAGGCTGTGAGTCAGGTCACGTGCGCCTTGAGTATCCTGCGTCGATCCCATCACAACTCCCTCTCCGAGGCATGGGTGCCGTCAGCAGCCGGGCCCGAACGCCGCACGATGCAGACCGCACCACCAGCACCCGATCCCCGCACATCACCTTCTGCCACCGACGTTCTCGGCGCATGATTCGCACCATCGTGGCGCGCGCGACGTGAGAAAACAGGTGATCCGGTGCTCGTACCGGCCCACGCCCGGCGGCAACACACCACGGCGGCGCCGTGGTTACGCAGGCCGAGGCACAGGCCGTTCACTGCCCCGCGGGGGCCGATTCTTCACTCATGGGGCAACCGGTCCTCACTGATTCGCCACATGTCACAAGCGTAAGTTCGATGTGATGCGCGGTTTACCGGCCCATGACTTGCGCATCCTATGCATTCGAGGAGAACCGTCATACAATCGCATCAACGACCAGCCTGGGCCAGCGAGTGCGACACGATGGCGTGTCCGCACGGACTCAGGCAACCCACCGGTGCATCTCGACGGCGAGAGGGGGTGCAGTGATGGCACAGATGACGGGTGGGCAGGCGCTGGCAGCCAGCCTGCTGGCGCAGGACGTGGCGGTGATCTTCGGGCTGCCCGGCGTGCAGCTCGACTGGGCCTTCGACGCCCTGTACGCCGTGCAGGACCGCATCCGGGTGATCCATACCCGCCACGAGCAGGCCACCTCCTACATGGCCGACGGCTACGCGCGCACCACCGGGCGGCCGGGGGTGTGCCTGGTGGTGCCGGGGCCGGGGCTGCTCAATGCGGCCAGCGGGCTGGCCACGGCCTATGCCTGCTCCAGTCCGGTGCTGTGCCTCGCGGGACAGATCGCCAGCGACTTGATCGACCGGGGGCGGGGGGTGCTGCACGAGGTGCCGCGGCAGTTGGAGCTGGCGGGGTCGTTCACCAAGTGGGCGGCGCGGGCGCTGGCACCGGGAGAGGTGCCGGGGCTGGTAGCCGAGGCGTTCGCGCAGATGGCGAGCGGCCGACCGCGGCCAGTCGTGATCGAGCTGCCGCCGGACGTGCTGGCCGCGGCGGAGGATGTCTCCCTGCCAGTAGTGGACAAGCGCTCAGCCCGACCGGCCGGCGATCCGGATCTGCTGGAGGCCGCAGCCAAGAAGCTCGGCCGAGCCAAGAGCCCCCTCATCTTCGCTGGAGGCGGCATCCACGCCGCCGAGGCCTGGGAGGAGCTGCGGGAGCTCGCGGAGCTGCTCCAGGCGCCGGTCGTGATGACGGTCAACGGGAAAGGCGCGCTCTCGGCCCGCCACTACCTGGCGCAGAACATGATCGCGGCGCGCGAGCTCATGCCGGCCGCCGATGTGATCCTGGCCGTCGGGACGCGTTTCGCGCTGCCACAAGTCACCGAGTGGGGCCCGAACGGCAACCAGACGGTCATCCACCTCGACGCGGAGCCAAGCGTGAACGGCCGCCGCGGCCGGCGACTCGGCATCGCGGCCGACGCCCGGGCGGGCCTGGCGGAACTCGTCGACCGCGTCCCACGCCACAACCGCAAGCGCCCGTCCCGCGAAGAGGAACTGACCGCGCTCAAGGAGCGAATCGACGACCTCCTCTTCGAGATCCAGCCGCAAGCCTCGTACGCGATGGCGATCCGCGAGGAGATCCCGGACGACGCGATCGTCGTCAACGAGAGCACGCAGGTCGGTTACTGGAACTGGGTCGGCTTCCCGGTCTACGAGCCGCGGACCTTTATCGCGCCCGGCTACCAGGGCACGCTCGGCTACGGCTTCGCCACGGCGCTCGGCGCGCAGGTCGGTAACCCCGACAGGCGGGTCATCTCGATCAACGGCGATGGCGGGTTCATGTTCAACGTCCAGGAACTCTCGACGATGGCCCTGCACAACATCCCCGTGATCACCATCGTCTTCAACGACAACTGCTACGGCAACGTGCACGCCTTCCAGAAGCAGTTCTTCAACGGCCGCCACATCGCCACGGAGCTGCGGAACCCGGACTTCGTCAAGCTCGCCGAACTGTTCAGGGTCGAAGGCCGCCGCGCCGAGGGTCCCGAGGGACTCCGGGTCGCGTTGCGCGAGGCACTCAAGCACGACCGCCCGGTGCTGATCGAAGTACCGGTCGGAGAGATGCCGAGCCCCTTCCCGCTGCTGATCCGCGGGCTCAAAGTCGCCCCCTGGAACTGGCCATGTGAGTAGCGCCGGTTACGAGCCGCCGCTCCCGTGAATGGCATCGTGAGCCGAGCCGGACCCGGCATCACGCCGGGTCCGGTGGCGTCGGCGGATGCCATGTGCCCCCCATTCCGTCTTGGGAGCGTCGACGGCTATGGGTGCACGCGCTCGGCCCGTGCCCGGCGCTAAAGCCGCCGGGCTGATATCTTGGTAAGCCCATTGAAGGGGCTACGATGACCACGCGCAGGCGGATCCGATCCGGCACCCACCGGGGACCACGTCCCCAGCCCGCTTCAGCGGGCTTTTCCTTGTCAGCCCGGCGGTTTTAGCCCCGGGCACAGGCCGAGCGGTGAGATCCGTTGCACCACCTTTCCCTGGACTGGGATCGCAGCGCGCGATCCTCCGAACCATCCAACCCATGTCATGACACCGGTGCGGAACTGATCCCGGCGCGGCTGAGGCCTCGCCATACCAAAGCGGCGGCTCGGGCCGCCGCACTCCAAATCGTTCTCCAGCCGGCTTTCGCCCCGGCCCCAGGCCACGCGCGTGCAACGCCGCCGCGTCGCAGGACTCAAACACCGGGCACGCGCCGCCGCGCGCGGAACCGGCATCGGCAGGCGGAAAGGGCCAGCGCAGGGCTACGCCGATGGACACGTTCCACTTGACATGGCAACAGGGAATCTCTAGACTAATTCCGACTAATTCGGTCGGGATTAGCCCGGCTCCGGCTATCGCGCGAGTCGGGCGATGCGGCGGAGAGCCGAGCCCGACGTAACCGGCGCCGGAGAATTGGCAGGCGACGAGCGTCGCGCTGCCGCTCGTCGCGAGTATAGCAGGTGGGATCGTGGCCCGTCACTAGTCGTGGACGGATCGGTCGAATCACGACGCGGTGCACGGGGCACGACATGGTGACGCACCGACGCGGGGTGCGATCGGGAACCACACCGGCGTCGCTGTGCCGATGAGCCGGGCGACGATCAGCGGAGCGGCCGGGGATCCGCTCCCAGGATGCCGGGACCGGCGCGGCGAGAAACGTGGAAAGGGAGAGGGATGGGATTCGTAAGACCGGGGACGACGCCGGGGAGCCATCGGGGCATGCAGCCCACGAGACTCACGCGGCGGCGCTTCTTGCGCGTGCTGGCGGGTGGGAGCGCGGCGGTGCCGCTGGCGGCGATCCTGGCGGCTTGCGGAGACAAGGACGAACCGGCGAGCGCAACGGGCTCCACGAGCGCGGCGACACCTTCACCGGAATCCAGGCAAGCAGCGGCGGCCACTCCGACGGCTGGGACGACGGCAACTCCTGCCGCCACGGGCACGTCCGGCGCCTTCCCGGTCACGATCGAGCACAAGTTCGGGACCACCGAGATCCCGGAGCAGCCGGAGCGCGTGGTCACGATCGGCTTCAGCGAGCAGGACCCGGTCCTCGCGCTCGGCGTCA
>NZ_JADGHZ010000134.1 GCF_019683595.1 Sphaerobacter sp.
GACATCTCCCACCCCCGCCTCAGCCGCACCGTGCGCGACCTCCTCGCCGCGCTCGGCGACACCTCCGCCGATGTCCGCCTCGTCGCCGGCCCGGAGTGGGCGATGGAGTGATGCCGGCCGAGACGCGCTCACACGTCGCGGCTTTGACCGGCGATCCTCCACTCCCCACCAACCATTGTGAGCGCCGGCCCACCGGTTACAATGGCCGTGGAGCGGTATCCCGACGAATACACGGGAAAGGACAATGCGATGGCGTGCTGGCACGACGCGATGCCGAGGGACGTGGGCAGCCCGGCAGCGACAGCCCAGCGCATGGGAGAGGCCGCAGCCAACTTCCTGGCGAGCCTCACCCCGGAGCAACGCGCGAAAGCGTCCTTCCCCTTCACCCACGATGAGGAACGAACCCGGTGGTTCTACACGCCGAACCCCAGGAATGGCCTCCCGCTCGCGGAGATGGAGCGCAACCAACAGCGGCTTGCCCATCAGCTCCTGGCGACCGGCCTGAGCCGCGCGGGCTACGTCACCGCCTCCACCATCATCGGCCTGGAGACGACGCTCGACCACCTGGAGAGCTGGCAACGACCCGGCCGCGGCCGGGACCCGCTGCTCTACTACGTCAGCATCTTCGGAGAGCCCACCGACCGCGGTGCCTGGGGTTGGCGCTTCGAGGGACACCACCTCTCGCTGAACTACACTATCGTCGACGGCCGGCTGGTCTCCCCGACGCCGACCTTCTTCGGCGCCAACCCGGCCGAGGCGCCCCTGGGCGGCACGGCCTCCTTGCGCCCGCTGGCCGCGGTGGAGGACCTGGCGCGGGAACTGATCCACTTACTCACCGAAGAACAACGCCACGAGGCGGTGATCTCACCCATCGCCCCGCCCGACATCGTGCTCGGCAACCGGCCCAGCGTCGTGGACGGCGCGCTGCCCCTGCCGACGCCGGCCCTCTCCGGCGCACCACTGACCCCTGCACTCCAGGCCGCCGCCGAGCAGGAGTGGCGGGAGATGGGGTTGACCCCGCGCCATCTCGACGCCCTGCGCTACAGCAGCACCCCGCGGGGACTGGCCGCCGGCCGCATGACCGCCGCCCAGCGCGAGATCCTCGGCCTCCTCATCCACGAGTACATCGGCCGCCTCCCGGAGGATGTCGCCATGTTCGAGCTGGCCGAACTCCGGCGCCTCGGGCTGGAGCGCATCCACTTCGCCTGGGCCGGAGACCTCGAACCGCGCCGGCCGCACTACTACCGGCTGCAGGGCCCGCGCTTCGTCGTGGAGTACGACAACACGCAGAACGACGCCAACCACATCCACTCCGTCTGGCGCGACCCCGAAGACGACTTCGGCGCCCAACTCCTCGCCCGCCACTACGCCGACGCCCACTGACCCTGCATCCCTCCCCGCGCACCTCAACACCCCTCTCTCAACGTTGGGAGAGTGGCCGGGGGTGATGGCCGCGCTCGCGGATTGGGCCAGGCGAGGACACCAGCGCTCTTCGGCTGCAGAGTGGGAAGCGGAGTGGGTGGTTGAGGGTCTCTCACCGTGGCACGTGCCTCGAGATGGGAGACATGACGGATCCTACGCCGTGCCACGTGCCCGGGGCTAGAGCCGCCGGGCTAACCAAGAAAGCCGGCTGAAGCCGGCTGGGACGCAGCACGGCTCAGTCCCCGTCGAAACGATAGCCACCGTCAGGCGTGTGCCCGGGGCTAAAGCCGCCGGGCTGAATAAGGATAAGCCCACTGAAGGGGCTGTGATGGCGACATCCAGGCGGATCCGATCCGGCAGCCCGCCATACCCCGCGTCCCCAGCCCGCTTCAGCGGGCTTTTCGTTGTGAGCCCGGGGGTTTACCCCCGGGCACGGAGCGCCACGCACCGACCCGTCATCAGCAGGCGGAGTAGGGGATGACGGGACACGCAATACGCACTACGCATCACGCCCCAAATCCCCGGTGCATCCGCGGACGGCATACGCCTGATTCGTTCGCCGGACCCCATCACCCCGCCAGGGCGACGAGCACGCGGGAGAGGCGTTCCTCTTCCTGGGCGAGGTCGGACACCGGGATGGCCATGACCAGCAGCTCGTCGATGCCGTCGCCGAGCAGCCCGGCGAGCCGCTCCTGCACCCGGGCCTCGTCGCCCCAGACGACCAGGTGGTCCAGTAGGTCATCGCTCACGACCCCGCCCTCTACCGGGAATCCGGCGTCGGCGAACATGGCCGCGTAGAACGGCAGCCGTGCGTACCCACTGACCCGCGGGCGAGCGACCTCCAGCATCTGGTCCCGGTCGGAGGTCATCGCCACCGGGACATGCGCGACCAGTCGGGGTCTGGCCCGCCCCGCGGCCTGCGCGGCCTCCGCCATCGCGGGTGCCGCCGTTTCCCGAAGGTAGTCGGCCGGGCACATCCAGGAGATCGCGCCGTCGGCGAGCTCACCCGCCAGACGGAACGCGTTCGCGCGCAGGGCGGAGATGTAGATCGGCACCTGAGCCGTCTGGCCGGTCTCGAGGTGCACCGAGAAGTAGCGGCCCTCGAAATCCGCAGCGCCGTCCCAGAGCAGCGCGCGCAGGACGGTCAGGTACTCCCGCAGGTGCGCCAGCGGCCGCTCCATCGGGATACCCAGGCTGTTCTCGATCACCGGCCGGTGGCTCGGGCCGATGCCGAGACGGAAGCGCCCGGGTGCCAGTTGCTCCACCGCCAGCGCCTGCGATGCGAGCACCGACGGATGCCGGGGATAGGTCGGCACGACCGCGGTGCCCAACCCGATGCGGCTGGTGCGGACCGCCCCCGCGGCGAAGAAGGTCATCGCGTCGGGCGCCCCGCGCCGGATCGTGGACCACACCATCGGCACGCCGCGGGATTCCGCCCGGACGATCGCCTCCACCGCCTCCGGCACCCGCGTCTTTTCCGTTAGATCCAATCCCACGCGCGGCAGATCCATCACAGTCACCTCCGGTGAGTCATACGTCATGCGTCATTCGTCATCCGTCACCCGCGGGACCCCCCCTCTCCCCTGGTGGGAGAGGGGACCGGGGGTGAGGGGGACGTATGACGCATCACGCATCACGTCTCACGCCTCATACACCGTCTCGCCGCCGATGATGGTCTGGGAGACGCGCACCTCGCCGATCGCCTCGGGCTCGACCGCCCGCGGGTCCTGCTCCAGCACGGCAAAGTCGGCCAGCATCCCCGGCTGAATGCGCCCCTTGCGCCCCTCCTCGAAGGTGGCATACGCCCCCGCCACCGTGTAGAGCGGCAGCGCCTCCTCCACCGTGATCGCCTCTTCCAACGCATACGAGCGGCCCGAGCCCGTCCGCTCCGTCACCGCCGCCTGCACGCTCTTGAGCGGCACGTACGACGACACCGGGCAGTCGGAGGAGAAGACCACCCGGATCCCCGCCTCCAGCAGGCTGCGGAACGGGTAGGTGAGCTGAATCCGCTCCAGCCCCAGGTGCCGGATGAAGCCGTCGCCGTACTCGGTGATGAAGATCGGCTGCGTCACCACCAGCACCCCCAGCCGCGCGATCCGCTCAATCAGGTCGGGCCGCAGGATGCCGCAGTGCTCGATCCGGTGCCGGTGGTCGGCCCGCGGCAGCCGCGCCAGCGCCCGCTCGTAGGCCGTCAGCACCATCTCGATCCCGCGGTCGCCGATGGCATGCACCGCCACCTGGAACCCCGCCTGGTGCGCCTGCCACACGTAGTCGTCGAGCGCCTCCTGCGACATCATCGTCAGCCCCAGGTTGTCCTCCCGCGGGTCCTCCAGGAAGGGCCGGGTCACCGCCGCGGTGCGCCCGATCAGGCTGCCGTCGATGAAGAGCTTGACCGGCCCGACCCGCAGCCGATCATCGCCGAACCCTTGCTTGATCCCCAGCCCGAGCAGGTGCGGCAGCAGGTGTTCACGGATCATCATTGAGGTGCGCAGCTTGAGCGTCCCTTCCCGCACCGCCCGCTGGTAGGCTTCCAGGTGCTCGGGCAACGAGGAGCCGGCATCCTGGCTGGAGGTGATCCCCGCCGCGACATAGGCATCGTTGCAGCGGCGCAGGGCCGCGACGTGGTCCTCGACCGTCGGCGGGGGGATGACGGCGCGCACCAGCTCCTGCGCCGTCTCCTGCAAGAGGCCGGTCGGCTCCCCGTGCTCGTCCCGCACGATATGCCCGCCCTCCGGATCCGGCGTGTCGCGCGTGACGCCGGCCAGGCGCAGCGCCAGCGAGTTGGCGACCGCCATGTGCCCGGAGCCGTTGACCACCATGACCGGGTGCTCGGGGGCGGCGGCGTCGAGGTCGTGGCGGGTGGGGTGGCGGCGCTCCGCCAGCTTGTTGTCGTCGTAGCCCCGCCCCAGGATCCAGGTCCCCGGCGGCACCTGGCGGGCCCGCTCGGTGACGTTGCGCACGATGTCGGCGATCGAGCGGACCTCCGGGTAGCCGGCCGGAACGTGCCCCAGCGCGGTGCCGAAGCCGATCATGTGGTTGTGCGCCTCGTTGAAACCGGGCAGACACACGCGACCGGCCAGGTCCAGCGTGCGATAGCCACGCGGCAGGGCATCTTCGACCAGACGCCGCTGCCCCACCGCCACAATGCGATCCCCGATGACCCCGACCGCCTCCACCTCCGGCTGTGCCGGGTCCATCGTCAGGATCGTCCCATTGGTGATCAACTGCGCTCCCGCCATCAACCTTCTCCGTGCCTTATGCCTAACCCCGAACGTGCAGCTACGTATGACGCATCCCGAGAGGTGTGTCAATGACGGCGGTGCGGAACACGATGAGGCGCGGGAATCGAACCGTCCGGCGCGCAGCGTCGGAAGGGGAGGCGTCGAGAGATGCGCTCGTGAGGAGATCCTTCGCTTCGCTCAGGATGACACCGGTCGCTCAGGTGGTCATGAGCCGATCAGGATGATCCGACCGAGCGCTTACCCGCACTGGAATGCAAGACCGCCCGGCGAGGGTGCGATCAGGGCCACGCCGGGCGGGTGTTGGTCATGTCAGGAGGTAGTCGTGGTCCGTGGCGGCGTCAGGGCAACCCGAAGAGGTCCATCCAGGCGCGCCAGGCGGGCTCGCTCGTGGCCCGCTCGCCCGGCTCGGGCGTCGGAGTCGGGGTTGGCTCCGGCGCGGGTCGCAACCGGAGCAGGATCACCGTCTCGCCGGGGCGGGAGAGGTTGAGGTCACGCCGGGCGATGCGTTCGACGTAGCTCTCGTAGTCGGAGCGGTAGCGCACCAACTGCCAGGCAAGCTCGTCGTGCCGCGCCTGCATCGCCGCCAAGGCTTCCCGGCGGCCGGCGATCTCCGCCTGCAACGCCCGAGCCCGCCACGCCTGCTCACCGAAGGCCACGACGAAGTAGAGCCCGATGGCCAGCACGATCAGCGCGACCACGCGCCCGCGGACGCGCTCGGCGTAGGCCCGGAAGGCGGTCAACCGGTCGCCCACGCCCGCCGGCTCCTCACTTCGTGTCGGCCGATGCATCGGCGCGGGCCACGTCGAGCGGCGGCCGGCGATCGGACCACCCCGCCGCCTGCTCGTAGGCATGCGCCACTCGCAGCACCGTCGCCTCGTCGAACGCCCGGCCGAGCAACTGCAAACTGACCGGCAACCCGTGGGCGAAGCCGCACGGCACCGCCACCCCCGGGATCCCCGCCATGTTCGCCGGAATGGTGAAGATATCGGCCAGGTACATCTGGATCGGGTCGTCCACCCGCTCACCGATCCCGAACGCGACCGTCGGCGAGGTCGGCGTGGCGATCACGTCCACCTTCTCGAACGCTTCGTCGAAGTCGCGCTTGATCAGCGTGCGGACCTTCTGAGCCTTCACGTAGTAGGCGTCATAGTAGCCGGAGCTGAGGGCGTAGGTCCCGAGCATGATCCGGCGCTTGACCTCCGGCCCGAATCCCTGCCCGCGCGTCTGGAGATAGTCTTCGAGCAGGGTGTCCTCCTGGATGCTCAAGCCGTACTTGACGCCGTCGTAGCGCGCCAGGTTGGCGCTGGCCTCAGCCGGGGCGATGATGTAGTACGTCGCCAGCGCATAGCTCGTATGCGGCAGGCTGACCTCGACCAGCTCGGCACCGAGGCGCTCCAGCTCGGCAATGGCGGCCTGCACCACCCGCTCGACTTCCGGGTCGACTCCTTCGACCTGGTACTCGCGCGCGATGCCGATGCGCATCCCGCGGATGTCCTGCCCCAGCGCGTCAAGATAGGACGGGACCGGCAGATCCACCGACGTCGAGTCGTGCGGATCGCGCCCGCTGATCGCCTCCAGCAGCACCGCGGCGTCCGCCACGCTGCGCGCGAACGGCCCGATCTGGTCCAGACTGCTGGCGAAGGCGAGCAGGCCGTAGCGCGAGACGCGACCGTAGGTCGGCTTGACCCCGACCACCCCACAGAAACCGGCCGGCTGCCGGATCGAGCCGCCGGTGTCCGAGCCCAGCGCCAGGATCGCCTCACCCGCCGCGACCGCCGCCGCCGAGCCCCCGCTGCTGCCGCCCGGGACCCGGTTGAGATCCCACGGGTTGCGGGTGACGAAGAACGCCGAGTTCTCGGTCGACGACCCCATGGCGAACTCGTCGGTGTTGGTCTTGCCGACGAAGACCGCACCCTGATCCCGCAGCCGCCGGACGACCGTCGCGTCATAGGGGCTCACGTAGTTGCGCAGGATCTTGGAGGCGGCTGTGGTCGGCGCGTCCACCGTGCAGAGGATGTCCTTGAGCGCGACCGGGATCCCGGTCAGCGCGGTCGCCTCCCCGGCGGCGATGCGCCGGTCCGCCTCCCGCGCCTGGGCGCGGGCCACATCCGCCATAACGGTGATGAAGGCGTGGAGGTGCGGCTCCAGGCGCTCGATCCGCTCCAGGTGCGCCTCGGTCAACTCGACCGCGCTCACTTCGCGGCGATCTAGCCGCCGCCGCGCCTCAATGGCACTCAGATTCGTCAGTTCGGCCGTCACCGTTGCCTCGCTCCCCGGTCCGCCCGCGATCCGCCGGCTTAGGACTCGTCCAGCACCGCGTTGACTTTGAACATGCCGTCCTCGTGCTGCGGCGCGTTGCGCAGGACATCAGCGAGCGGCAGGGACGGCTGGACCTCATCATCCCGCATCACGTTCTGCAGCGCGATCACCTGGGCCGTCGGCGGGATCGCCTCCGTGTCAAGCTCGCGCAGCCGGTTGATGTGCTCCATGATCGAGGAGAGTTGGACGCGCATCCGCTCGCGCTCCTCCGGCTCCAGGCCGAGGCGCGCCAGCATCGCTACATGCTCGACCTCTTCGCGGCTCAGCGTCATTGCTCCATCGCCCCTTCGCATTGGAGACTCGCCACGTCGGTGCCGGCCAGGCACGCTGGCGAGTGTAGCACACGCCGGGTGCCCTCACCACGCCACAGCGTACGGACGCGCTCGAAACGCGCGACCTCCCGCCCGGCCACACCAGAGCGACGACACCCCAACTCGTGCCCGACCAGGCAACCATCGCCTGCCCAAGCCGACCACTTCGTTCATCTTGACGAAGAAGGTTCACTTTCGCATCCTACCCTTGCCTCGTATTGTGTTCTTGGTGTGGGCGTTGCATCCGTGGGAAATCGGATGCGACATGCGTTGAGTGGCGACCTCCACCTCCACGCCCCCGTGTCGACAGCCCCCGACCAAGAATCCGACCCGAGCGATGTCGTGGGTGAAACGGCCCGCGCTTCCAATCCGTCGAAAGGGGGAACCGTCGTGCGCAGGCTAACCAGCGAGGCAGATCTGCAGGCAGCCAGGGAAGCCTTCCACCGCGTGTTCCGGTCGGGGGATCCCTTCACCGCCCCCTTCCAGCCGTGGGTCCAGGGCCGCGCCATCATCTATCCGGTGCTCTACTACCTCAAGCCCGATAAGTACGAGCCCGTCGCCACCGCAGCGCAGCGCCTGGGGGAGACGCTGGCGTATGTCTCGGTCACCGAAACGCATCGAGGCGAAGGGGATAAGTGGGATGACTTTCAGCATTGGGAGGTCGAGCTTGACCCCTATCCATACCATACCCTCACTCAGGACTGGGACTGGGTCCCGATTATGGGGCAGGCGTTGTACTCCGTGAACGGGACATGGGGGGTGCTGACCTCGCCTGCCGTGCTCGGTGGTCCGCCTGCGTTCATGCAGGTCCTGGAAGCGCACTTCAATCTGGAGGAGCAGATCCGCGAGTGCATCGACTATTATGCGGATGAGCACCGGCGCCGGAGACGCAATATCGACTGGTTCGTAGACCTCGTTCAGCATGTCTACGGTCCGGAGAAGGGACGCAGGCTCCTCGCTGAGGCCGGGCTGATCCACTGAAACGCTCTCTCCTAAGATGGGAATGCGAGGTTCACCGGGTTTGGAGTGGGAGCGGTTGAGATCATCGCCCGCTCCGACTCCGGCGGGAGCCGGAACTTCCTGAGCGATGCCCTGGGCTCGACGCTGGCACTGGCGGACGCGAGCGGTACGCTCCAGACCGAGTACACCTACGACCCCTTCGGCGCTACGACCGTCACCGGGGCCGCGAGCACGAACGCCATCCAGTACACCGGCCGAGAGCACGACGAGACGGGCCTCTACTACTACCGTGCGCGCTACTACAGCCCGACCCTGCAGCGCTTCCTCAGCGAGGATTCCCTCGGCTTCGCCGGGGGCGACCTAAACCTCTACGCCTACGTCGGCAATAGCCCGACGAACTTTGCGGATCCAAGCGGCCATGGAAAGACCGACGTGGCAATTTGGCTTGTCAGGAAGGTAGGAGAGCGACTGGAGAAAGTGAGGCCTCTGAGCATGCGTGAGGCGCAGATGGCCCGCCGCCACGAGGCCGACATCTCGGTGCTGGGTCCGGGCGGCAAACGGATAGCCAAGCAAATAGAACGGGGCGTTGACCCTCAACGCAAGTCTATCCACCATAAGCCCCACCGAGAGGGTTATCTCCCTCACTATCAAACGCCCGGGTATACGGGTCATACCTTCTACCGAGATACATATGGCTTCGCTCTTCCGGGTGCGGGACTCGGCGCGATGGTGGGACGGAAAACCGGTATCCCCGTGTTGGGAGGGGTCATCGACTTGATCAATCCGCTGTCGGACCTGGAATTCCTGATCGACCTCTTAGAATATCAGATGCCAAGCTATCAGCCTGGAGATCTGGTAGTGGCATGAAAGGGCGTAGACGTGTCCACGATCAAGTTCAGGGTCCTCCTCGCAGGTGACGGTTTCTATCTGGTGACCGAAGAGCGTCGTTGGCTCCGACGACGGCGTGTCGTCAGTCGTTGCGGATTCTTTACCACGCGGTGGGTCGAAGCGGCGACCACGGTGGAAGCGGCCGAGGTGGCAAAGGCGATGGTGCTGGAGGAGTTGAAGGACCGATCGGACTTTATTGCAAATGGACCGGATCAACCCTGGACCGTGACAGTCGAAGAGGTGACGGAGGACGAGGCTGGCTTCGATGAATTCGGGCCCGGGGCGGGCTTCACCTGGTACGACGACACGGACGGCAACGAGTAGCGGAGAACAGGCCGACACGGGGATAGACACCTACCCCTGTCCCGGCACGTGGCAAGGTTGGCGGGCTGGTCGGTCGCACACGGTGTACTGCGGCTCCTCCGTCTGCATGAAGGC
>NZ_JADGHZ010000135.1 GCF_019683595.1 Sphaerobacter sp.
GTAGGGCATACTGCGTATCGCATATCGCGTATTCAGTACTCCTCCTCTCTCCCCTGGTGGGCTCCGTCCGAGAGGGGCCGGGGGTGAGGGGGACGCATGACGCGTGACGTATGACGCATGACGCATCACGCATGACCCAGAAAGGACTCCCATGACTCTCTCAGTCGCCATCCTTGGTGGGTCGGGTTATGCCGGTGGGGAACTGCTCCGGCTGCTGCTGGGGCACCCGGAGGTGGAGGTGACACAGGTCACCTCGCGCTCCCGAGCCGGGAAGTTCGTCCACACCGTGCACCCGAACCTGCGCAAGCGGACGCAACTGAAGTTCATCCCGCCGGAGAAGCTGGAGCGGGTCGACGTGCTCTTCTCCGCGCTGCCGCACGGGGCGACGGCACCCCAGGTGAAGGATCTGCTGGAGCACGGCTCGATCGTGGTCGACCTGAGCGCCGACTTCCGGCTGCGCGACCCGGCCGCCTACGAGCGCTGGTACGGCTGGAGCCACCCGTTCCCGGAGATGATCCCGGACACGGTCTACGGTATGCCCGAGCTGCACCGGGAGGAGATCCGCACCGCCCGCTACATCGCCGGGCCGGGCTGTACCGCGACGGCGGCCATCCTGGGGCTGGCGCCGCTGTTCCGGGCCGGGGTGGTCGATCCGTCCATGCCGGTCGTGATCGAGGCCAAAACCGGCTCGTCCGGCGCGGGGGCCGAGGTGACGCTCTCCAGCCACCACCCGGAGCGCGCGGGGATCATCCGCTCGTTCAAGCCGACGGGGCACCGGCATAGCGCTGAGATCCTGCAGGAGTTGGCCGTCGACGGGGTCGCGCCGAACGTGCACTTCACCGTGACGAGCGTCGAGGCGGTGCGCGGCATCCTGGCGACCTCCCACGTTTTCCTGAAGGAGCCGCTGGCGGACAAGGATCTGTGGAAGATCTACCGGGGCATGTACGGCGATGAACCGTTCATCCGCCTGGTGAAGGAAGCGAGCGGCATCCACCGCTACCCGGAGCCGAAGATCCTCTCCGGCACGAACTACTGCGACATCGGCTGGGAGTTGGACGCGGACGGCAAGCGGCTGGTCGTCATGGCGGCGATCGACAACCTGATGAAGGGCGCGGCCGGGCAGGCCGTGCAGGCGATGAACATTCGCTGCGGCTTCGACGAGACGGCCGGGCTGGAGTTTCCGGGGTTGCATCCGATTTAGAGTGGGGCACCCCTCACCCCCTAGCCCCCTCTCCCACAAGGGGAGAGGGGGAAGGAGGATGGGGTTGCCTATCCTAGGTCAATCTGTCAAGCGAATTCCGTGTTCCAAGCTCCTCCCCTCTCTCCTCGTGGGAGAGGGGTCGGGGGTGAGGGGAAGACCCTAGATGCGACGTGTTCTCACCATCATCGGCGCGATCGGGGCGCTGGCAGCAGCCGCGGTCTGGTGGCGGCGGCAGCGAGAGGCGCCCACGCCGTTCTCGGCACGACTGTCGTGGGTGCTCAGCCTGCCGCAGTTTGAACACGCGCGGGCCGATGTCATCCTCGACCGACTCGACCTGCGACCGGGGATGCGCGTGCTCGACGCCGGGGCCGGCACGGGCCGCCTGTCGATCCCGGCGGCGCGGCGGGTCGCCCCCAACGGCGAGGTCGTGGCGGTCGACATCCAGCCCGAGATGCTGGCGAAGCTGGAGCAGCGGGCGGCGGCCGAGGGGGTGACGAACATCCGCACCGTGCAAGCGGCGCTGGGGAGCGGTGCGCTGGAGCCGGAGAGCTTTGACCGCGCGCTCCTGGTCGCCGTGCTGGGCGAGACGCCGGATCAGCTCGCGGTGCTGCGCGAGCTGCATGCCGCGCTGAAGCCCGGCGGCATCCTCTCGGTGAGCGAGGGCTTCCCTGACCCGCACTACCAGCGCGCCGACCACGTGCGGGCGCTGGCGGCGGTCGCCGGGTTCCGACCCTGGCAGGAGTGGCGCACCCGGCTCGGCTACACGCTGCATCTGGTGAAGGAGGAGACGGCCCTTACCCCCTGACCCCCCTCTCCCAACTTTGGGAGAGGGGGAACGAGGGACGGGAGCCGTGTGGCGTATCGCGTATTCCGTGTTCTGTACTTCTCCCCTCTCCCAAGGTTGGGAGAGGGGCTGGGGGTGAGGGCGTTTTCCCGTACGACGACGGAGGGACCGATGCTGATCGTCAAGCTGGGTGGGAGCGCCGGGATCGATCCCGGGCCGACGCTCGACGACCTGGCGGAACTCTCGAAGACCGAGCGGGTCGTGTTCGTCCACGGCGCAAACGCGACGATGGACGAGTGGACGCGCGCCATGGGGCGTGAGCCGCGCCTTGTCTATTCCAAGACCGGGCAGGTGAGCCGCTTCACCGACGCCGAGACGATGGACCTGATGCTGGCGGTGTACGCCGGGCTGGTCAACAAGCGGCTGGTGGAGGGGTTGCAGGCGCGCGGCGTCAACGCGGTCGGCCTGAGCGCGCTCGACGGGGGCATCGCCCGCGGCCCACGCAAGGACACCCTGCGCGCCATCGAGGACGGCAAGCCGAAGGTCCTGCGCGGGGACTACGCCGGCAGCATCACCCGGATCGACACCCGGCTGATCGACCTGCTGCTCGACAACGGCTACCTCCCGGTGCTGACACCCCCGGCGCTCTCCGATGCCGGGGAGGCGATCAACGTCGACGGGGACAAGCTCACCTTGCGGCTCGGTCTCGCGCTCGGTGCCGACGCGCTGGTGATCCTCTCCAACACCGCCGGGCTGCTCCGTGACCTCAACGACCCGGACTCGCTGGTGCGGCAGATCGACGTCAGTGACCCGGCCAGCGTCGAGGCCGCGATGGAGGCGGCCGGGGGGCGCATGAAGAAGAAGGTGCAGGCGGGCGTGGATGCCGTTGCCGCCGGGATCGGGCGGGTGATCTTCGCCGACGCGCGCGTGCCGCAGCCGGTGCGGCGCGCCCTGGCGGGCGAAGGGACCGTGGTGATGGCGAGCGCGCCGATTGGAGCCGAGGCATGAGTCAGGCCCTGAACGTCGACATTGTCCGGACCGACAAGGATCTCCAGCCGCCGCTCTACGCCAAGCGCGACATCGCGCTGGTGCGCGGCGAGGGGGTCTACCTTTGGGATGCCGACGGTACCCGCTACCTCGACCTGGTAAGCAACTACGGTGTCAACATCCTCGGCCACGCCCACCCGAAAGTCACCGAGGCGATCCAGCGGCAGGCCGCCACGCTGGTGAGTTGCCACCAGTCGTTCGCCAACGACGTACGCTCCGCGTTCCTCCAGAAATTGCTCAGCATCGCCCCGGCGGGGCTGACCCACGCCTTTCTGTCCAACTCCGGCACTGAGGCGATCGAGGCGGCGCTGAAGTTCGCCTACGTCGCCACCGGTCGCACCAAGGTGGTCGCCGCCAAGCGTGGTTACCACGGCCGGACCCTCGGCGCGCTGGCGGCCACGGCCGACAAGAAGTACCGCGACCCGTTCGCCGGGGCGCTCGCCGATGCGACGCACGTCACCTACGGCGACGCCGAGGCGCTGGCCGAGGCGGTTGACGAGGCCACGGCCGCCGTGGTGCTGGAGCCGATCCAGGGCGAAGGCGGCATCCACCCGGCGCCGCCGGGCTACCTGGCCCGTGCCCGGGAGATCGCGCACGCGGCCGGCGCGCTCGTGATCTTCGACGAGATCCAGACCGGCTTCCGCACCGGCACCTGGTTCGCCTGCCAGCACGCCGGGGTGACGCCCGACCTGATGGCTCTCTCCAAGGGGCTTGCCAACGGCGTGCCGATCGGCGCCACGCTGATGACGGCCGAGGTGGCTGGGGCGCTGGAAGGCGGGGTGCACGGCACCACCTTCGGCGGCAACCCGCTGGCCGCCGCCGCGGGGCTGGCGACGCTGGAGGCGCTGGAGGCCGAGGGCTGGCTGGCGCACAGCGCCGAGGTCGGGGCCTACTTCATCGCGCAGCTCCGGTCCCTGGCCCACCCCAAGATCCGCGAGGTGCGTGGACAGGGGTTGATGATCGGCGTGGAGCTCAAGAGCCGGGCGACGCCGGTCGTGCGTGCCATGCAGGAGCGCGGCGTGCTTGCCCTCATGGCCGGAAGCCTCACCGTCCGCTTCCTCCCGCCGCTGCTCCTGACCCGCGAGCAGGTGGACACGGCGGTGTCGGTGTTCGCCGAGGCGCTGGGGTAGGGGCGGTCCTCACCCCGAATGAAGCCCGGCCCCCTCTTCCACCGGGGGAGAGGGGGCCGCTGTGTGGGAGGGCTCCGTCTCCTCCATACGCAGGAGCGCGATGAGGCCCGAGGCGAACGTGAGCGCGGCGACCGCGCCGACGGCCCAGGAGATGCCGAGCAGATCGGCGAGCGCTCCGGCGAGGAGCGCCCCCGCGACGTAGCCGCTATCGCGCCAGAGTCGGTAGACGCCGACCGCCGAGGCGCGCCACGTGGGCGGTGCCACGTCGGAGACCACGGCGAGGAGCGTGGGGTAGACCAGGGCGGTGCCGATCCCCAACAGGACCATGGCCACCAGCCACGAGTCGAGACCGGCCGTGAGCACGACGAGCGCGACCCCGGCGGCCTGCACCCACATGCCGGCGACGATCGGCACCTTGCGGCCGATCCGGTCCGAGAGGGCGCCGGTCGCCAGTTGGCCGAGCCCCCACACCCCTGGGTAGACGGCCGCGAGGAGCCCGATCTGATCGACCGGGAGCCCGGCCGCTGCGAAGACGACCGGAAAGAGCCCCCAGGCCATCCCATCGTTGAGGTTGTTGACCATACCGGCCTGGCTGGCCGAGAAAAGCACCCGGTCCTTCCAACTGACGCGGCGCAGAATCTCGGAGAACGCCGGCGGGCTCTCCGGCGTATCAGCCGCGTTGCGCCCAGTGCTCCGTTGCCGGGCGAGAGCCTCGTGCCGGGCGTGTCCCTGTGACTCGCGGACGAAGACGGCGGAGAGGAGCAGGCCCGCGAGGGCGAAGCCCACCCCGAGGTAGAACGGCGCGGGGCGCAGGCCGTAGCTGGTCGCGACGTAGCCGGAGACGAACGCGGCGAGCGACACCGCCAGGTACCCGGAAGCCTCGTTGAGGCCCATGGCCAGGCCGCGACGGGCCGGACCGACCAGGTCGATCTTCATGATCACGGTGGTCGACCAGGCCAGCCCTTGATTGCAGCCGAGCAGAACGTTGGCGAAAACGATCCAGCCCCAACTTGGTGCGAGCATGATCAGGAACGGCACCGGCAGGCCGAACAGCCACCCGGCCAGAAGGATCCGCCGCCTGCCCGCGCGATCGCTGAGGCGGCCGGCGACGAGGTTGGCGAGTGCCTTGACGATCCCGAAGGTCGCGATGAAGGAGAGGATCGCGCTGCGGGAGGCCAGGCCGAACTCCTGCTCGGCGACCAGCGGCAGCACAGCCCGCTCCAGGCCGACCATGGCGCCGACGAAGGCGGTCACCACGACCAGGAGCGTGAACTGCCGCCAGTTGGCGGCGAGGCTGAGCGCCGGACCCGACGACGGAGTTCGGACCGGGCTTGTCACGTAGTGCTCCTCTGCGGCGTGCCGCGATTTGCAGCGGAGCCGTGTCGTTCGACGGGGTACCCCGCGGCCTGCCATTCAGGGAAGCCGTCGACGAGGCGAAGCGCGCGGAAGCCCCGGGCGCTGAGCAGACGCACGGCCCGGTCGGCGTAGACGCAGTAGGGGCCGCGGCAGTAAGCCACGATCTCCCGGTCCTTGGGGAGATCGGCGAGGTGCCGCTCGAGTTCATCCACCGGGATCGAGCGCGCGCCCGGGATGTGGCCCTGCTCGTACTCGACGGCGGGGCGCACGTCGAGGACGGCCACACTGCCGTCCTGCATGCGCCGGTGGAGTTCCTCCTGATCGATGGCCTCGAGTCCGTCCCGGTCGGCGAGGAAGGTCTCGACCAGGCGATCCACCTCGGCCAGTTGCCTGGTGCCGAGATCGCGCAGCGTGCGCCAGAGCGTGAAGACGTCAGGCGTGGCCAGCCGGTAGGTAACCGTCACCCCTTCCCGCTCGGCCTCGACCAGACGCGCGCGCCGCAGGACCTGGAGGTGAGCCGACGTATTGGCCACGGTCATCCCAGCCTCGGCGGCCAACTCTTCCACCCGCCGCGGCGCCTGGGCCAGCAGGTCGACGAGTTCGAGGCGATGGGGATTGGCCAGGGCCTTGGCCACGGT
Organism: Sphaerobacter sp.; assembly: GCF_019683595.1. GTDB lineage: Bacteria > Chloroflexota > Chloroflexia > Thermomicrobiales > Thermomicrobiaceae > Sphaerobacter. Next base: position 6,157 of record NZ_JADGHZ010000135.1, read on the forward strand.
GGCGAACTCGCCATAGAGCCGGTCCTTGAACGCCCGCTTGTCCACCGCTTCTCCAATCGCTTGGTCTATTAATCAAACAATCTTTAGAATACTCCCAAGCGGCTACCGGAATCAAGGGGCATGCACGGTCATGTGAGGGCCATCAGGTTCGGGAGAGCAGCGGCCACAGTTCCATCGCATCGGCCCGCTGAGCCGCTGGTAGAGGGGTGGGGTGCCCTGGAGCTAACCCCTTGCCCGTAGGAGTCCCACGGCAACCCCGGTTCGCCGGTCCGGCGTTCCCGATCGATGCGCGTCTCGTCGTCGCGCAGGGGACGAACCTCCCATCGGTGAGTCCCGCCGGGACATGCCGAGGAACTCCCGGGTGGCGGATGGCAGTGCCGACGTCGTCATCGCCAATACCGTCTTGGACGCGGCGGGCGCCTCCAGCGCGGCTGCGTGTGGCACCCGCGAGGTGAAGATATGGTGGCGTGGAAGATGCTAAGCGAACGGCCAGCGGAACACACCTGACCAGGATGCCGGCTCGCGCCGGGGAATCACCGCGGCGCGATCGCGCCGACCAGTGGAGCCCATGGCGAGCCGTCGCGGTCACATCGCGTCGCGAAGGAACAGGAGGTGTGGCCCGAACGTGCCCCGGCCCCCGGGCATCTTCATGCAGGGAGGGTGATCCATGGCGTACGAGCTCGAAGGCCGGCTGCTCGAAGTCTGTGACTGCAACGTCCTCTGCCCGTGCTGGATCGGCGAGGACCCGGACAACGGGACCTGCGACTCGATGCAGGCCTACCGCATCGACCGGGGCACGATCGAGGGCGTGGACGTCTCCGGGCTGACGTTGGCCGAGATCGATCACATCCCCGGTAACATCCTGGAGGGTAACATCCACGGCGTGTTCTTCATCGACGACGCCGCCACGCCGGAGCAGGAAGAGGTGCTTATTCGGGCGTGGTCGGGCGAGCTTGGCGGGCCGCTGGCGGATGTGGCCGGGCTCTATGGCGAGATCCTGTGGCAGCGGGCGCCGATCACTTTCACGGTGGAGGGTGGGAAAGGCACGCTGACCATCGGCTCGATGGCCGAGGCGACGATGGAGCCATACCGCGGCCCCACCGGTGAGGTGACGACCCTGAACGAGAGCATCTTCTCCACGATCCCCGGCTCCCCTGCGTTCGTCGCGAAGGCCGAGCACTACCGGCGCGAGTCGTCGCGCGACTACGGCCTGCCGGACGTGAATCTGCGGGGGCACAACGCCATCCAGGGCTACTTCCACTTCAAGGCATGACCGCGCTGCCCGGGTCCGGCACCCGGGCAGCAGTGTGTCCCGGAGCGGCGTTGCGGTCAGATACAATCCCCGCCGACACGAGGAGCCCCTGCCCGAGCTGGCAGGGGCTCGATCCTGAGCGCTGCACGGCTGGTGGATGGCCCTGATTGAGGCGGGCCGAGGCGATCCAGGCCGGGTTCGGCCGCGGCGAAGCGTGACAGACAGTCAGAGTAGAAAATATGTTCTGATTTGGTGTTCGTATAGGTAGAGGCTGCTCGCGCTTCGACGGCCGATTCGGCCGTGCGGGTGTGCTCCTGGCCGGGGAGGGGCGGTGCGTCGCGTCTACGGGGTCGACTTCAGCGGGGCGAGGGACGCCGGGCGGCGGATCTGGATCGCGCGCGGGGAGGTCGTGGACGGCGCCCTTCGGATCGAGGCGTGCCACCGGGCGGCGGACTTGCCGGGCGGAGGGACCGAGCGGGAACCGGCGCTGTCGGCCCTGCGACGGCTCATCGCGGCGGATCCCGGCGCGGCTGTCGGGCTCGACTTTCCCTTCGGGCTACCGGCGGGGCTGGTCTCCGAGGGGGACTGGGAGTCGTTCGCGCGCGGGTTCGCCCGGCGGTACCCCGACGCCGATGCCTTCCGCCGCGCCTACGTTGCCGCGGCCGGTGGGCGAGAGTTGCGCCGGTTGACCGACATCGAGGCGGCAACCCCGTTCTCTCCGTACAACCTTCGAATCTACCGGCAGACGTACACCGGCATCCGCGACCTGCTGACGCCGCTGGTGGCCGCCGGGGCCGCCTGCGTTGTCCCGATGCAGCCCGCGTTGCCGGGGCGGGCCTGGCTGCTGGAGGTCTGCCCGGCGTCGACGCTCAAGCGGGACGGCCGCTATGCTCCCTACAAGGGGCGGGGTGAGGCGCGCCGCGCCGGCCGGGCCCGGATTCTGGAGGCGCTCGAACTCGCGGAGCGGGTCGCCATTCCTGCTGAGGTCCGGCGCGCCGCGCTCGACGACACGGGCGGTGACGCGCTCGACAGCCTGCTCGCCGCAGTCGCGACCTTCCGGGCCATTACCGACCCGGCGTTTCCCGGGCCGCGCGACAGCCGGTACGCGCGCGAAGGCCGGGTGTATGTGTGATGCGTGTTGCGTGCTTCGTGTTCCGTATTGGACTCTCTATATAATGATTCCAGTGTTGAGGGAAGCTAGCGGTATAGCCTGCGCTCTACGGAGCACGCAACACGGAACACGCAACACGAAGCACCTACCACAAGGAGCGGTATGACTGGGACGTCCTGGAAGCGAGAACAGCGACCGGTGCTCGACCTGCCGCGATCGTCGTTCGAGATCGTGGGGGAGTTGCTGGCGCTGGTCGGCGTCATCGTCACCGTTGCCATCCTGCTGTATGCCTGGCCCGACCTGCCCGACCGGGTGCCGACGCACTTTGGCGTGACCGGGGAGCCGGACTCCTGGGGACGTAAGGCGACTGTCCTCTTCCCGCCGCTCGTGATGATGGTGCTCTATACCGGGCTCACGATCCTGAACCGGTTCCCGCATGCCTTCAACTATCCCCGGGTGATCACCGAGGAGAACGCGCCGCGGCAGTACGGATTGGCGCGCACGCTGATGACCTGGCTGAAGGCGGAGCTGACCTGGCTCTTCGCCTACCTCGAGTGGAGCATCGTCCGGGTGGCGCAGGGTGAGGCAACGGGTATCGGCGTCACCTTTCTGCCGGTCATACTCATCATCATGTTCGGCACGATCGGTGTCTACTTCTGGGCCTCAGCGCGGAAGGCGTAAGCCCGGCGGCTGAGCGGTTGCGTCAGCCGGAGCGCGGGGGCGCAGCGGTCCATCGTGCGGTCGTTGCCACAACAGCCCGCCAGCAGCGGTTCGATTGGACGCAGCCCATGCGCATTTGGGATCTCCCGCCCGAGTGCCTCTGCCGCCAGCATCTTCTCGGCGAGCACCGTGAGTTGCACGCGCTCTGGTCGATCCTGACGCAGGGGAAGCCGGGGTTCGCCAACCACCCGGAGACGCGCCGCTGGCGCGGCAAGCGCAAAGCCCTCTTCCTGCGGCACGACCAGCTCGTCGCCGAGATGCAGCGCCGTGGCTCTTTCTCATATACACATCTCCCACCCCACGAGCCACAGCG
>NZ_JADGHZ010000136.1 GCF_019683595.1 Sphaerobacter sp.
TTTTTTTTTTTACGGCCCCGCCGCTTGGGGGGCGGGGGGGGGGGGGACCCCCCCCCCGGCCCCCCCCCGGGCGGCACGCACTACAGGACGAAGGCAATGACGATGGCAATCACGAACGCGTAGATGGCGACCGCCTCGGCCAGGGCGGCACCGATGATCATCGTGATACGGATCGCGCCCTCAGCCTCAGGGTTGCGACCGAGAGCCTCCATGGCCCCCCGCACCGCCATACCAATACCCAGGGCCGGACCCAGCGAGCCAAGCCCGATAGCCAACGCGGCGGCCATCGGCACAATCACGGCTGGGTCGGTCACGTTGGCGAACACGCTAGACATCCTCCTCCCATCGGCCCGCACGCGCGCACCGACGATCGTCTAACACCCAGACCCTCGCCCCTTCGGGCGACCGTCCACACATTCCGGACGCACGCTAGTCGCCGCCGCTCGTCGCCGGCGTGACTGCGTGCTGAGATCCCTCCGCTTCGTGCACCGCGTCCTCGGCATGATCGTCATGCCCATCCGCGGTGGCCAAGACGATGTAGATCAACGTCAGCAGTGCGAAGACCAGTGCCTGGATGAACCCGAACAGGACCTCCAGGTACAGGAAGATCACCGGAATCAGAAGCCCCACCACGGTGATCTTGATGGCGTTCGCCATCGCGTACATCACGGTGAGCAGCACCTCGCCGGCAAAGATGTTGCCGAAGAGTCGGAAGGAGAGCGAAATGATGCGGGAGAACTCACCGATGACTTCGATGGGGAACAAGAACGGCGGGTTGGCCATGTGCTTGATCCGGCCCCCGACGCCATGGGCGCGGATGCCCGCCACCTGGACCACCAGGAACGTCACGACCGCCATCGCCAGCGTCATGTTGAGATCCGCGCTCGGCGGGCGGAACAACGATCGCTCGAGGTGCCCGTGCTCATCCACGTACCCAATCGTGCCGATCCCGGGCAGCAGCCCGGTGTAGTTCGACACGATGATGAAGATGAAGAGACCACCGACCAGCGGGAAAATGGTCCTGCCGGCGCGCTTCCCCGCGGCACCCTCAACCATCCCGAGGATGAACTCGGCGGCCATCTCGAACACCGACTGGACGAAGCCGGGGACAAGCGTGGCGCGACGGGCGATGACGGCGCCGACGATGACCAGCGCGGCCATGACGATGAGCATCGTGAGGAAGGAGTTCGTGATGTTGAGCGTCAGCCCCGTCCCGGGAATCGAGACGGACCAGAGCGTCTCCGGTGCTACCGCGACATGAACTTCCATCAAGGCTCCTCTTCGTTCGGCTCCGTCTTCGCCGACCGCTCGATTGCATCATGTCCGCGTACACGAATCAACCCCTTGTCCGAGCGACTAATCACTGCTAGCTCGTACAAGAGGTAACCCGCTGCGGCGATGCCGAGCCCCACCCCGATCAGGGTGAAGATGGGCGCTGTGTCCAGCCAGCGGTCCAAAAAAAGCCCGCCCAGGATGCAGATCAACAAACTGCTGACCGTCGAGCACCCTAAACCACTGGCCGTGCCAATGGCACGCCAATCGCGCTCGCTGCCAAGTTTCCTGAGCGGGTCCGCCATCAGCACCCCGCCAACTTTGAGAATGCTATCACAATCTCCCCGGACCGCGCAATCAACCTCGCTCCTCGTCGTGCGCGTCGCTAGTCGTTGGCCGTCGTCGGGGCCGCTTCCATCTCACGCAGCGGCAGCGGCCGCTGATCGCCCTCCCGCAGTGCCTCCAGCGCCGCGCCGACGAAGCCTTCGAAGAGCGGGTGCGGCCGGGTCGGCCGGGACTTGAACTCCGGATGGAACTGCACGCCAACGAACCACGGGTGATCCCGCAACTCCATGATCTCGACCAGCCGGCCGTCGGGCGACGTCCCCGAGACGATCAGCCCGGCTTCCTCCAGGCGCGGCAGGTACTCGTTGTTGATCTCCCAGCGGTGCCGGTGCCGCTCGTCCACCATGTCCTGCCCGTACGCCTCGGCAACCCGCGTGCCCGGAACAAGCCGGCACGGGTACAGGCCGAGCCGCATCGTCCCGCCCAAGTCCACGCCGCGCTGGTCCGGCATCAGACCGACTACCGGGTGCGGCGTCGCCGGGTCGATCTCAGTAGTGTTGGCACGCTCCAGCCCGAGTACGTTGCGCGAGACTTCGATCACCGCCATGTGCAAGCCGTAGCACAGGCCAAGATACGGGATCTTGTGCTCGCGGGCAAAGCGCACCGCCGCCAGCTTCCCCTCGACACCCCGCGCCCCGAAGCCGCCGGGGACGACGATCCCGTACGCCCGCCGGAGTTGCTGTTCGATGCTCTCCGGGGTCGACAGCTCCGAGTTGACCCAGATCACGTCGACGGCCACGTCGTGGGCGAGGCCGGCATGGGTCAGGGCCTCGACGACGCTCATGTAGGCATCGTGCAGATCGACGTACTTGCCGACCAGGGCGATCTCGACCCGCCGCCGCGGATGCTTCAGCCGGTGGACGATGTTCGCCCACTCGTTCAGGTCCAGCGGGGTGTCCGCCCAGCCGAAGTGCTCGGCGATGTAGCGGCCCAGGCCGGCCTCTTCCAGCATCAGCGGCACCTCGTAGATCGTCTCGGCCGTGGGCAGTGGGATGACGGCGTCTTCGTCCACGTCGCAGAAGAGCGCGATCTTGGCCTGCACATCCGGCGGCACCGGATGGTCGGACCGGCAGACGATCACGTCGGGCTGGATGCCGATCGCGCGCAACTCCTTGACACTGTGCTGGGTCGGCTTGGTCTTCAACTCGCCGGTGCTGCCGACGAGCGGCAACAGCGTGACGTGGATGTAGAGGACGTTGCGCCGCCCCTCCTCCTTGCGCATCTGGCGGATCGCCTCCAGGAACGGCTGGCCTTCGATGTCGCCGACGGTGCCACCCACCTCGACGACCACGACGTCGGGTTGCCGCTCCTCCGCCACCAGACGGATGCGATCCTTGATCTCGTTGGTGATGTGGGGGATGACCTGAACCGTGCCGCCGAGGAAGTCGCCCCGGCGCTCCTTGGCGATGACGGCCGAATACACCTGGCCGGTCGTAACGTTGGAGGCGCGACTGAGGTTTTCGTCGGTGAATCGCTCGTAGTGGCCGAGGTCGAGGTCGGTCTCAGCCCCGTCGTCAGTAACGAAGACTTCGCCGTGCTGGAAGGGGGACATTGTGCCGGGGTCGACGTTGAGGTACGGGTCGAGCTTCATAATTGCGACGCTGAGTCCCCGACCCTTGAGGAGGCGACCGATCGAGGCGGTCGTGATCCCCTTACCGACTGACGACACAACCCCACCGGTCACAAAGATGTACTTTGGCATCCCCGTTGCCCTTCTGCGCCACGTCGGCGAGAGCCACCAGTCTCATTGAAACCGCCGCGTCCTCCGCTCGCGTCCCGCCACGCCACGAGCGAATCGCGTGCCCTCACGGCTGTAGCAGCACCACCTCCACCGTCTCACCAAGGTCCGACTTCCGGATCGACACCCGGTCGCGCGGCTCAACCCCCGCGGCCCCCATCGCCTTCAGAAAACGGTCGACCGGGTCACGATCGTGATCCCCCTCTGGCGTCCGGAACTGCATCGGGATCACGACCGAGGGCTCGATCTGGCCGATCACCTCGGCCGCGCCTGATGCGTCGAGCGTCGGCCCGCCGCCGACCGGCACCAACAGGACGTCGACGCCGTTGAGCGCCGCAGCCTCGCTCTCGCTCAACGTATGCCCCAGATCCCCCAGATGGCAGATGATCAGATCGTCGATCTCCACCGTATAAACCGTGTTCTTTCCCAGGCGCTTCCCGCCCTCGGCGTCGTGGTAGGTACGCACGCCCTGGATGAATACCTCGCGAATCTCGTACTCACCCGGACCCGAGATAAGACGGTAGCCTGGGCGGACCCGATCGACCGCGTTGTGGCCCGCATGATCGTGGCTGACCGTGACGATGTCCGCCTGTTGCAGTGGGAGCCGGTAGCCCGTCTCCGGCCCGACCGGGTCCATCAAGACCACGGCGTCACGGCCCCGGATCCGAAAACATGCATGGCCGAACCACTTGATCTCAGGCATCTATCGGCTACCCGTCCGAACGCTATTCGTCTGTCGAGTGGGCTTGTCTGGGAGATGTATCCCGCGGCCTAGGAGAGTATACCAACGCCGTTACAAGGGAACCAGTGGCTCAGCCACGACTCCCAGAGCCGCGCCCGCAGCACTGCATCACACCGCAACCGCATCGAAATTCGCCACCGCGTGGCGGATCGCCTCGGGGATCGGCTTGGATCGCCCCGCGTGGCGCACGTGGTTCACCAGCACCAGTCGCCCCCGCGCCAGCAGCGCGTCGTCGCGCTCGCGTACCACCACGGCCGCGAACTCAAGGCTGCTGTTGCCGATCCGCACGCAGCGCACCCCGACGCGGACCGTATCGTCGAGCCGCGCCGACCCGAGGTAGTCGATCTCCACCCGGCGGAAGACGGTGTCAAACTCGCCGCTGGGCTCCGTCTCGGACAACGGAATGCCCAGCGCGGCGAAGTACTCGTAGATCCCCTGGCTGAAATACTCGAGGTAGACGCCGAAGTAGACGATGTCCTGCCGGTCGACGTCGCGGTAGCGCACCCGGATCGAGTGCCAGAACCGGAACTGTTCCAGATCCTCGGCCACCGCCGTCCTCCCCTCGATCCCGATCGGAGCGCCGCGCCAGGTGAGTTCGGCCGGAATATAACAGTGTCCGGACAGCGCGGCAACGGCCACGCCCGGCTCGCTGTGCCCGGCCTGATCTACTCCGGCTCTGCCGCGTCCTCGTCGTCGCCGAGCACGTCGACCAACACCGCGCGGACGATGTCCCAGTCATAGCCGCGGCGCTGCAGGAAGCCGACCAGCCGCCGCCGCTGCACCAGCGGATCGAGCCCGCGGAGCGAGGCCACCCGTTTGCGCGCCAGAGCCAGCGCAGCCGGCAACTCATCCCCACCCGCCTCGTCGATCGCCTGATCGACCAAATCGGGGTCGACCCCTTTCGCGCGCAATTCCGCGCGGAGGCGCCGCCGTCCTCGTGGCTGGTGCTCGGCCCGGTTTTCGACCCAGAAGCGGGCGAACTCGGCATCATCGAGGTATCGCCACTCCTGGAGCCGTGCAACGGCCGCCTCGACGGCCTCGTCGCTGAATCCCCGCCGCCGCAGCCGATCGCGCACCTCCCGCTCCGAACGGGGTCGGTAGCCCAAGAAGTGCAGGGCGGCGTTGATCGCACGCGCGGCTTCGTCGGCGCGCAGCAGGGCGGCGACCTCGGCCTGGCTCAACGAACGCCCGACGAAGAGCCCCTCGCGCGCCGCGACCTCCCGCGCCACGCCGAAGGCGAACTGGCCGTCGAGGAAGATGCTGACGCGCTCCGGGTCACGGGCCTGGTCGGCGATCTCGGTGATCGTGCCGGAACGGATGTTCTCCTCAGCCATGCACCCAGTATGCCAGATCGTGCGTTCTACGGATACCTGGTCGGGGATGGTAGGATTCGGCCGGAAGGTGACGGGACACCACCTGGTTAGGTCCGCAGCGTGATCATAACCCCCAGCCGCAAGACAAGCCGTGTTCGGCAACGCTCCCGGTGGCGGGCCGTGCTGCGCGCGCTCTTCATCGTGATCGTCGCCGCCGTCCTGCTCGGCACGCTGGCCGCCGGGCTCCTTGCGCTGGCGGTTTACCACCAGGCACGCCAGGATGAAACCGCGGCTGCCGACGCCATCGTGGTGTTGGGCACGGCTCAGTTCGACGGCCGCCCCTCGCCGACCTTCCAGGCACGCCTGGACCACGCCCGGGAGCTCTTCGAAGCCGGCTATGCGCCGCTGATCGTCCTTACGGGCGGAGCCGCCGAGGGCGACTGGATCTCCGAGGCCGAAGCAGGGAAGAACTACCTCATCGAGCAAGGCGTGCCCAGCGGGGTCCTGCTGAGCGTGCCCGCGGGCCGCACGTCCAGCGAGAGCCTGCGCGAGGCGGCGCCGCTGCTCCGCGAGCGGGGCGTCGTCCGGGTCCTGCTGGTCAGCGACCCGTTCCACATGTTCCGCGTCAAGCGGATCACCAGGGATCTCGGCTTTTCGCCGCTGGCCTCGCCGACACACTCCAGTCCGATCCGCGAGGACAGCAGCCTCGAGTACCGCTACATGGCCCGAGAGATCGGGGCATATCTCGCCTACGTCTTCATCAAGGAGTAGCGCCGCGCGTCCCTACACCGATCGTACCGCGGACAACAGCGGGGTGAGGTGCAGCATCGCCGCCCCGAGGGCCACTGCCAACCCGAAGTACACCGCCGATACGACCGCCCGCTGCGCGAGGGGTACGCGGTAGTACGCCGGATCAGCCTGGGTACGCCGCCAGATGGTGATCAGCTCGCCGGCCGCGAACACGCCGATCAGGATGAATACCGGGCTGGGCATCCGGAACATGAGAACCCCGAGCCCGACCAAGCCCAGCAGCCAGAACCAGCGCGAGATCGCCGCCACGGCCCGGCCACCGTCAAGCGGCGGGATCGGCAGCAGGTTGAAGAGGTTGAGGACCACGCCGAGATAGGTCAGCACCAGCCACAGCCCATGGCCGCTGGCGAGGTACATGCCCCACGCCGCCAGCGCCCCGAGCGACCCGAGCACCGGCCCACCCAATCCGACCTTCGCCTCCATCACCGCGTCGCGCGGCAACTGCCGCATCCCAATGACTGCCCCCAGGAAGGGAATGAAGATCGGTGCGGTGGCCCGCACGCCGAAGCGGCGAAGCACCAGGACATGGCCCATCTCATGGACGAAGAGCAGGGCAACCAGGCCGATGGCAAACTGCCAGCCGAAGGCGAGGGCATAGGCCGCGACGCTGACCAGGGCGCTGGCCATCGGAGCCAGCAGGCCCTTCCCTTTCGAGAGGATGCCGACGATCGCCACCAGCGGCGCGAGCCAACGGCGAATCCGGCTCGACGCACGCCTCGGTGCCTCCTCGATGATGCCCGTCCCAGGATTTACTCGAAAGTCGGCCTCGATGACCTGATCGGGATCGAGCCGCATCCAACACCTCGTTCAGCCATTCACGTGGACCCGGCGACAGCCGGTCCGCGCGAACCTTGAGTCATTTCAACTCAAGCATACACCAGGCAGCCAACCCCGGCTATCGAGTCGTGGGACACGACGGCGGCCTTGGTCGATGCCGGGCTCTGGCGGCACCGGCGGCCGGAACAGCGCGTGCCCGCGACACTCCTGCACACGGCCGGCCACCCGGCCGAGCCGCTGCACCCGCGTATCCGCCCGACGGTCGCGGAGCGCACGCGGCATCTCATCCCATCACGTCGTCGGCGGCCCAGTCGGGAGGCGGACCGGCGCGTTCCAGGCGCGATACGTGATGGTCCAGGTAACGCCGTCCGGCATGACCCGTCGCAACTCCTGCGGGATCCCGGTCGCCGGATCCACCCGCAGGGTCGCCTCGCCGTCTCCGGACCGGCTGAGCCAGCGAAGGGTCACCGCCGGTGCCCCATCGACGATCGCCGGGTCGGCTGCGAGAGCGGCGGATGGGAGGAACGCTTGAATGCGCCCCGTCACTCCTTCGCTCTCGTCGACCGGGGTCCAGGCTCCACCGCGGCCCTCCCATGAACGGTCACCGTTCGTGATGAAATCGCGTGTCTCTCGCCCGCTCGGACTGGTGTAGGTCGTTGCGCCGGCGAGTCGATCCTGCTTGAGGTCGAAGGTCATCACTGTCTCGGCGATGTTCCCATTGCCGTAGTCAATCCGTGCGACGATCTGGCCCGTCTCGAGCTCGGTCTCGACCTCAGACACGCGCTGGACCCACTCGGCAGCCGTCAATGGCGGCGCCGCGGGAGGAGGAATCGGGAGGTTGTTTGGGAGAGCGGCGACCCCTCCCGCCGGCTGCGGTTGCATCGCGTTGGCCTGGTCGATGCCGACGCCCGCAACCGGCGTGAACGACACACCCGGGCCCGGCGGTCGAATCGAGCGCGTTACGATGTGTCCCTGCAGCGAACCGATGGCGAAGAGGACGCCGAGGAGCATGATCGCACCGGCGGCTAGGGAGATGGCCGCCAGGAGCATCGGGTTGCGCCTGGCGAACTCGGAAACCAGCCTGACCGGAGCTGCCAGTTGCCCGGCGGAAACCCCCGCCTCGCCAGCACCCCCCGGAGCGGTGAGACGCCGCAACCGCGGCGGCTCGAGCTCGCCCAGATGCGTGAGCACTTCCTCGATTTGGTGCTCCGCCGATTGGGCCGCTCGTGCGGCACCCGCGTCACTCCCCGAATCGGAGTTCGGCACGTTGTCTGTTGGATTCCGCCCGTTGTCGTTCACGGCACGCCGTCCGGCCCGTCCACGTTGGTGAGGAACCTCAGAGTCACCATGCCAAGCACTGCTTCCGCTCCGATCTCACGGAAAGACGCCGAGTCGGTCCCGACCCGTCTCCGTCGCCACGGTCTTATGTTGATCCAGGGCTTCCCCGGAGAGACTCCGCCCCGGCTCCGGCCACCCGGCAAGTCCTGGCGGAAGAGTTGTTCGACATCAATCCGGTGAACGCTACGCGGCGCGAAGCCAGCTTCGTCGCTTGGTCCACGCCGATCGGGTCAGTGGCACGGTCACACCCACACGCCGCCCCGCGCCCTAAATCGGGCCGGGTGAGGCAGCCACCACGGGTGCGCCCCGGCGAGGGCCCCGCCTCGTGTGGCGGTACGTCCCCGCATGCCACTGGCGCGTCATCCGATCGTGCGGGTATCTGGGGGACGATGAGGTGCCATTGACCCACACCGGCCGGGTTCCGGCCGCACGGCACCGCAGTCCCGCCTACCCGAGCCCGCCGGGCAGCGACGCCCGTCGCCACCGCCGCGCTGCGGTGGCGGAGGTCGCAGGCGCGGGTACTCCGGGCGGCTCGCCCTTGATGCGAGCAGCGACCCGCTCGTCGTTCGACGCACCCCGATCGTAACGTTGCGGTCTAACTACTATGTGACAGCGAAGGAGTTTCGGCCTGACAGATTCGACGCACAGGAAGCCCGACCGCCCTGGTGGGCGGTCGGGTTGTCACTCCGAGGTTTGTGGCGCCGGCTGGTCGGACCGTTCGTCCATCGGAGCCGGATCGGGCGATTGGCCCGATGTGCTCCGCGCGGGAGAGTGACGTTGACGGAACGGCGCTTGGCCGCCCCGTACCTGGCCCGCTCAGCCCGCCGAGATGGCCGACGCCTGGTTGTCGCGCGCGGCGAGGATGGGGTCGAGCTGGGTGACGTTCGCCCGCGGAGTGGGGCGGAAGACGTAGCCCACGCCCCGCACCGTGTGCAGGTACTCCGGCGCCGCCGGATCCCGCTCCAGCTTCTTGCGCAACCGGCTGATGTA
>NZ_JADGHZ010000023.1 GCF_019683595.1 Sphaerobacter sp.
CCACCGCGTTTTGTTTTTTTTTTTGGGGGGGGCGGGGGGGGGGGGGGCGCGGGGCGGCGGCTCCGTCCGAGCCGAAGGATCTCACGTCGGACCTTCCTCGCACGTGGGAGATCCTTCGCTGCGCCGGGTGCGGCTGGCCGCCGCCCCCGGCTCCGCTCAGGATGACACACGGGAAGCGGGCTGCTGGCGGGTATACGGGGTGTATTCGTCAAACTCCATCGGCCCCGGGCACGTGCCGCCCACGTTGCGCCTCTTCACCACACCGAACACGGCCAACACCCGCCCCCGCGGCCGCTACGCCACGCGGACCTGGGAGCCGGTGGGGGTTTTTCGGACCTCGATGCGGGTGGGGAACATCTCCTTGAGCTCCGAAAGATGGGTGATAACCAGGATCGTCTGGAAGTCGCGCTCGATGGCGCGGATGGCCTCGATTAGTCCGTCGCGACCCTGGCTGTCCTGGGTGCCGAAGCCCTCGTCGATGACCAGTGTCTGGAGGCGGGTGCCGGCGCGGCGGGCGAGCAGGGTGCTGAGTGCGACCCGGATGGCGAAGTTGGCGCGGAAGGCCTCGCCGCCGCTGTAGAGCTCGTAGGGACGGCGTCCGGCCTCGTCGCCGATCACGATGTCGAGGGTTTCGATCGTGTTGTCGCCCCGCACCGTCTGCTTTTGGGTGCGGAACTCCACGCGCATGGTGTTGCCGGGCATCTTGTCGAGGATGGCGTTGGCCTCGTCTTGGAGCTCCGGGATGACGTTCTCGATGATCATCGCCTGGATGCCGCGCTTGCCGAACGCCAGGGTCAGCTCGTCGTAGATCATCTTCTCTTCGGCCACCTGGCGGCGCTCGGCGATGCGCTCCTCGCGGAGGTCCTGCAGGCGCAGGCAGTCGTCGAGCCGCTGCTGAGCGGCGCCGAGCCGTGCCTGCGTCTCGCCACGACACGCCTCCAGCGCTTCCAGTTCCGCCTGGAGCGCGTCGCGCTCGGCGCGCAAGGGATTCAGTTGGGTGAGCTGCTCGCTGAGTTCGGCTTCCTCCGCCTCGGCGGCGGCTCGCTCCGCCTGGTGCTGGGTGATCTGGAGCGTGAGCGTTTCGATCTGGGCCTCGTCGCGTTCGAGCGCGGTCTGTGCCACGTCGAGCTGGCGCCGCTCCTCCTCGATGCCGCGCAGCGCGGCGATGCGTGCCCTGATTGCTTGGTGCTCCTCGCGGTCGTAGGGGAGGTCGGCGAGTGCCTGTTCCACCTCGGCGAGGGCAGGGCGGTGCTCGGCGCCGGGGGCACCGCGGGCCAGCCGGTCGCGGAGCCCGGCGAGCAGGGCTTCGAGTTGCTCCGTTTCCGCCTGAGCGCGGGTGAGACGCTCGTGCCGCTCGCGGAGCGCGGCGGCGGTGCGCTCCAGCTTGTCGGCGCGCGCTCGCTGGCGTTCCAGGTGCTCGATTCTCGCGGCCGCTTCGGCGGCTTCGGCCTGGAGTTGCTTGATGGCCGCGGCGTTGGCGCGGAACTGGTCGCCGAGCGCTTTGCCTTCCGCGGTGTACTCGGCGCGCAGTCGCTCGCGCTCGTCCTCGCCTAGCTCGCGGCGGCAGACGGGGCAGAGCGCACCGGCGCCTTCGATCTGGTCGAGCCGGGCCTTGATCTCCTCCATATCGGCCCGTAAGCGCTTGTTTTCGGCCTGGAGCTCACCGCGTCGCGCCTCGCGGGCGGCCTGCGCCGCGTGCTCCTGGGCGATCGCGTCGGCGACGCCGGCCAGTTCTGCAAGTTCGGCGTTGACGGCGTCCAGCCGGGCGACGACGTCCGGCAGCTCCTTGAGTTGCAGGCGGCGCTCGTCGATCTGGCAGGTGACCGAGTGGATCTCCGTCTCGAGCCGGTGGGTGGCCTGCTGGATCGCCTGCTCGATGGCGCGGCGGCGCTCGATCAGCTCCTGGCGGGCCGACAGCCGGTCGGTCAGTTCCGCCTCGCGCTGGCGCAGCTCGGTCAGTTCGCGGTATCCGGCCTCGATCGCATCCCTGCGGGCGAGCACGGCGCGGTGGGCGGCGATCTGCTCGTGAAGTGCGGCGCGGCGGCGCTCGAGATCGGCGATAGCGACATCCAATTCGACCTTGCGCCGCCTTACGCTCTCGCGTTGACTCGCGGTAAACTCTAGTGACCGGACGCGCTCCTGCACGGCGTTGAGCCGCTGCCGGAGATCGTCGGCCTGGTCGGTCAGCTTCAGGAGTTCCTGACCGAGCGACTCGACCTCTTCCCGGTAGCGGGGCAGGTCGGCGAGCCGCTTGTCGAGTTCGGCCAGGTGCAGGTCGATCTCGCGCAGGCGCCGGTCGCGCTCGCGGAATGCCTGGCGCGCGGCCTCTTCGTAGCGGTCGTAGTCGTTCAGGTTGAGGATTTCCGCGAGGACCTGTTTGCGCTGCTGGGGGGTCTTGGTGGTGAACTCGTCGGCCCGGCCCTGCAGGATGAAGGCCGAGTTGATGAACGTCTCGTAGTCCATCCGCAGCAGGCGGTCGATCGTCTGCTGGGTCTCGCGGAGACTGGCGCCGGTGAGAGACCGGCAGCGGTCGCCCTCGATGGCTTCGAGCTCCAGGGTGGCCGAGCTGGTCGCGCGGGCGCGACGGCGCCGGGTGACACGGAACTCCTGTTCACCCAGGATGAAGCCGAAGGTGACCTCCATGTCCGGGGCACCGATGGAGATGAGGTCCCGGTCGCTGTTGACGCGCGCCTTGCCCCAGAGCGCCCAAGTGATGGCGTCGAGCAGGGCGGACTTACCGGCGCCGTTGTCGCCTGACAGGCAGGCGACGCGGATGCCGCGGAAGTCGATTTCGACCGGCTCGCGATAGGACATGAAGTTTCGGATGGCGAGGTGAGTTGGTATCATGGGACGCTGCCGCTCCTGGCACCGCCACGGACCCGCGGCGATGCATCCATGCTGACCTGATGGTCAAGTATACCGGGGCAGGCGGGTTCGACGCCGGAGTTGGAATTGTTCTTGCGTGCCGACGATTGCATGCGCCGACGGGTGGAGCCACGGAGGGGGCGAGCGGCGCAATGTCAGGGAAGCCGACTGTGACCCGCAGGCAGAGTGTACCGCATCGTATGCGGCAGTCGGTCCAGTGTCTTCCCTGACTGCTTCTAGAAGGACGTAGCGGATGGTGATGGATAGGGATCGACGACCGGACGAAGACGAGTACCAAGAGGAGGCCGAGCCGGAGCCTCTATTGGATGCCGACGAGCTGGACGTGGAGGCTCTCGCGGACGAGGAGTCCTCGCGCGCGCTGGTCGAGGTGGAGGACGACGCGGCGGCTCTCGACGAGGATTGGGATGAGCTGCTGCAGCACGACCCCACCCTCGCGACCGATCCGATCCGTCTCTACCTCCGCGACATCGCGCAGGCGCCGCTGCTCACGGCGGAGGAAGAGGTGGAGCTGGCCAAGCGCATTGAGGAGGGCGACGTCGAGGCGCTTCAGCGCTTCGTCCGCTCGAACCTGCGGCTCGTGGTCAGCATCGCCAAGCGCTACGTGGGCCGTGGGCTCTCGTTGCTGGACCTGATCCAGGAGGGCAACCTCGGCCTGATCCGCGCGGTCCAGAAGTACGACTGGCGCCGGGGCTACCGCTTCAGCACGTACGCGACCTGGTGGATCCGCCAGGCAATCACCCGTGCCATCGCCGATCAGGGCCGCACTATCCGGCTGCCGGTCCACATGATCGACAGCATCACCCGCTATCGCCGGACCGTGATGCAGCTCACGCAGGAGCTTGGCCGCCCGCCGCGGGCCGAAGAGGTGGCCGAGGCGATGAGCGTTCCGCCGGAGAAGGTCGAGCAATTCATCCGCGCCGCCCAGCGCACGATCTCGCTGGAGAAGCCGATCGGTGAGGACGAGGAAGGCACCCTTGCCGATCTCATCGCCGATGAGGTGGCGCGCTCTCCGGAGGAGGAGGCGGTCGAGACGCTGCTCCAGCGTGATGTGGCCGAGGTGCTGGAGGAACTGACGCCGCGCGAGCGGCTGGTGTTGCAGCTTCGGTTTGGGCTGGGCAACGGCTCGCCGCACACGCTGTCGGAAGTGGGCCAGCAGCTCGACATCAGCCGGGAGCGTGTGCGCCAGATCGAGAGCGAGGCACTCCGCAAGCTGCGGCGGCGCGCGGCCGACCGGCTGGCCGCGTACGCCGAGCTCTAGTCAGAGAAGGGCAAACCACGTAGACTGACGCTGCGGATACATGCGGATACATATGTATGGATGTAGCGTGAGACTACGTGGGGAGTGTCAGTAGGCGTGCTCGGTCTGGAGCAGTGGCTCCTCCTTGGCTCTGTCTTCCTCCTGATCCTCGCGAATGGCATCTTCGTCGCGGCGGAGTTCGCGCTGGTTTCGGCCCGCCGTACCCGCATCGAACAGATGGCAGCGGAGGGGAACCGGCTGGCCCGCGCGGTGCTGCGGGCCATGGACGACCCCAACCGGTTCATCTCCGCAGCCCAGATCGGGATTACGGTCGCCAGCCTGGGGCTCGGTTGGCTGGGTGAGCCGGCGTTCGCGCGGCTCTTCGCCCGTCTCTTCGCCATGTTGCCCGGTAGCTGGCAAGGCATCGCCTCGCACAGTGCCGCGGTGGCGACCGCGTTTATCCTGATCACCTTCCTCCACATCATCCTGGGGGAGCAGGTGCCCAAGATGATCGCCATCCAGCGCGCCGAAGGCACCATCCTGCTCACCGCCCAGATCACCCAGTTCATGTCGTCCATCTTCCGTCCGGCGATTGCGGTGATCTACTGGGCGACCGAGTGGCTGCTTCGCCCGTTCGGCCTGCGCTACCAGAGCGAGAGCCACCTGGTCTACACGGTGGAGGAGCTGGAGATGCTCGTTGAGGCGAGCGCCCGCGGCGGGCAGCTCGAAACGAGCGAGCAGGAGATGATCCACCGGCTCCTCACCTTTGCCGACCTGGACGCCGGGCAGGTGATGGTGCCGCGGACAGAGATGGTCGCGGTGCCGGTCGATATCACGCTGCCGGAGTTGATCGAGGTCATCGCGCGGGAACGCCGGTCGCGTTACCCGGTCTACGATCAGACGCTCGACGACATCGTCGGCATCGTCCACAGCAAGGATCTCTTCCCGATCCTCGCCGCCGGGAAGACGGACGGGTTCTCCATCCGCGCGATCACCCGCGAGGCGATGACGGTGCCGGACAGCCTGCCGATCGATCAGGTGCTGGCGCTGATGAAGCAGCGGCGGACACACATCGCCATCGTCATCGACGAATACGGCGGCACCGCGGGGTTGATCACGATGGAGGACCTGGTCGAGCGCATCGTCGGCGAGTTGCAGGACGAGTTCGAGCGGCCGGAGCAGGAGGTCGAGGTGCTGCCGGACGGGTCGGTGCGCATCAACGGGCTCATGCTGATCGAGGAGGTCAACGAGCGCTTCGGCCTCGACATCCACGACCCGAACTTCGACACCATCGGCGGGTACGTCTTCGGCCAGCTCGGCCGCAAGCCGGAGGTCGGCGACACGGTGCGGGTGGGCGATGCGACCTTCCGTGTGGATGTGCTCGACGGCCTTCGTATCGCCCGGCTGTGCCTCACCCGCGACAACGTCGTGGCCGAGGAGCAGGCAGGGGCGTAGCGCGTCGGGCGGGGCGCGGATCGCGCTCTCGCGGCCGGGTTGCGCGCATGGGAGTCGCGTAATCCGCGCTGTCAGCTACCCCAACAGCATGTCGAGCAGGGCCATGCGGATATAGACGCCGTTCTGCGCCTGCCGGAAGTAGGCGGCGCGCGGGTCGCGATCGACCTCGGGGGCGATCTCGTCCACGCGGGGCAGCGGGTGCATCAGGATCGCGTTCGGTTGCATCAGGCCGAGGCTTGCCGTGTCGATGATGTAGAGGCCTCGCGCGGCCTCGTACTCTTCCTCCGACGTGAAGCGCTCGTGCTGGATGCGGGTCTGGTAGACGACGTCGACGTCGGGCAGGACCCGTGACAGGTCGCTTTCCTCGCGGAAGCGGACTCCGGCGGCCGCCAGCGCGGCGGTGACGTCCTCGCCCATGCGGACGTTCGGCGGAGAGACGAAGGTCAACTCAATCCCCTGGCACTGCGCCAGGATGAGCGCGAGCGAGCGGGCGGCGCGGCCGTACTTGAGATCGCCGACAAGGGCGATGCGCAGATTGTCGATCCGGCCGAGCTCCGAGCGGATGGTGTAGAGGTCGAGCAGCGCCTGGGTCGGGTGCTCGTGCGGCCCATCGCCGGCGTTAATGACCGGGATGTTGATCACGGACGCTGCGCGGGCCGCGGAGCCGGCCTCGGGGTGGCGGATGACGATGACGTCGGCATACGACTCGACGATGCGCGCGGTGTCTTCGATGGTCTCCCCCTTGGCCGCGGAGGAGGTCTCCCGCGCGTACTCGGCCGAGAGCACCTGCCCGCCGAGCCGGATCATCGCCGACTCGAAGCTCAGGCGCGTGCGCGTGCTCGGCTCGAAGAAAAGGGTCGCCATGATCCGGCCGCTGAGCCGGTTGGAGCCGCCGGCGGCCACAATCACGCGCATCTCGTCGGCGCGCGCGAAGAGCTGTTCGAGGAAGGGTCGGTCAAACTGCTCGACGGCGAGGATACTGCGCGCATTTGGCGACCCGGACATCGTCTCTCCTTCCCTGCTCGGCCGGAAACGGGCCGTCCCAGAGTATACCCGGATTACGGCGTTCTCACCGTCTCATGAACGCTGGCGAATGAACCCGGTAGTTCCGCCAGCAGTGCGCTCCCCTCGCGCTGTCATCCTGAGCGAAGCCGGCCGGCGCCCTCGCGTCGAACGGCTCCGCTCAGAATGACAGCGCGCGGACTACGGTGGTGGCTGGGAGTACCCAAGCTCTGTGCTCCAGTGCCATCTGACGGCCATCATGCGGCCAGGATTGACGGTCAGGGTTTCGCTGAGTCCGTGATGGCCGGGCCGATGGGTTGTCCCACGCCCCGCACGCTCCAGCATCCTCTCGGGAACCGAGAGGCACGATGTGGGAACGCACCCCACGCCTATTGACATCCGCGACGGACGAGCGTAGTATCCGACCCACAACTGAATAACGCTCTGCTCATCCAGAGTGGTGGAGGGAACGGCCCTGCGAAGCCCGGCAACCAGCGCGTACCGCGCCAGGTGCCAATGCCGGCGGACAGCGTCCGCACGATGAGCGAACAGTCTGTGATCCTCCACCGATGCCGTGGAGGTTTTTTGTTGCCCCACGGCCGAGCGCACAGGCGATGACGAGGAGAGTACGCGAGGCGCCACGGTCTCAGCGAGCCGCGCCGGTGGAAGGCGGCACACGGGCCCTCGCCGAAGATGACCTCCGAGCCGCGGGCTGAACCGGGCATGCGCCCGCAGTAGGTTCCGCCGGGTTGACCGCCGTTATCCAGGTCGGGGTGCATGTGCACCCACCGAGGTCCGCGTCGCGAGGCGCGGGCGAAGCGGGGTGGTACCACGGGTTGGCGAGCCCGTCCCCAGCAATCGGGGACGGGCTCTTCTCGTCCCCGGCCAATCGCACCGGATCAGTCACAAGCAGTGGAGTGGGAAGGCGAGCGTGCCGCCCGCACGGTGCGGGGCGGATCGCCTGACGACCGTATGGAAGGAGCGGATCATGACCGGTCAAGACGGGGCACCACGGGGAGCACTGCTTGTCGGGAGCGTCCCGCTGGCCAATGCCACCGAGGTTTTCCAGACTGCCGCGGACATCCTCGGTGACCGCCTGCGCCGCATCCCGGACGGGGAAACCGGCGTGCGCAGCAACTGGATCGGGTGGCAGTACGACGTGCTGGCCAGGGTGCCGCAACTCGAGGTGGTCCCACCGAACCCTGACGCCTACTTGCCCGTGCCGAAGTTCCGACTCCGGGACGGGGCGGACACGTCTGCGATCCGGTTCGACAACCTGGGCTACGCCGACGCGGCGAGGGCGTCGTACGAGACCTTCACGCAGCTCAAGGCGGCCGGGACGATCCCGGCGCACGTTCGCTTCCAGGTGTCGCTGCCGACGCCCCTGGCGTCGGTCGCCGCCTACGTGCAGCCCGAGTCGCAGGCCGCAATCGAGCCGGCCTACGAGGCACGGCTGCTGGCCGAAGTCGACGAGATCCTCGAGGCGATCCCGCGCGATGACCTGGCGATCCAGTGGGATGTGGCCGTCGAAGTCGGCATCCTGGAGCAGACGTTTCCGTCCGCCTTCGATAACCCGCGCGAGGCGATCGTCGAGCGGCTGGTCCGTATCGGTGACTACATCCCGACCGACGTCGAGCTGGGCTACCACCTCTGCTACGGCGATGCCGGTCACCGGCACTTCAAGCAGCCGGAAGACACCCGGCTCCTGACCGACCTCGCCAATCGCATCGCCGCCGGGGTGCAGCGGCCGATCACCTGGCTTCACCTGCCGGTGCCGGCCGACCGTAGCGACGACGCCTACTTCGCCCCGCTGCGCGACTTGCAGCTCGACCCCGAGACGGAGCTGTATCTGGGCCTGGTCCACGACACCGACGGTGTCGAGGGAACCCGGCACCGCATCGAGGCGGCCCGGCGCGCGGTTCCCGCCTTCGGTGTCGCCACGGAGTGCGGCCTGGGGCGCCGCCCGCCCGAGACCATCCCGGCGCTGCTCCGGCTGCATGCCGAGGTGAGCGGGCCGGTGGTGTCGGTAGTCTAGGGGTCGGGCCGTCACGCCCGGCTATGCCTGGCCTGACGGGCGCCGGCCGGACACATCGACGAGCCCCCTCTCCCGCGATCGGGGAGAGGGGGCTCGGCTCTTTCGCTTACCGCATGGTGCTTGGGAGGATGCCCAGCTCGGCGCGGTACTTGGCGACGGTGCGGCGGGCGATGCGGATGCCCTGCTTGCTCAACAGGTCGCAGATGCGCCGGTCGGTCAGCGGCTGGTTCTCCCGCTCGATCATCTCCTTGATGATGTCCTTGACGCTCAGCGACGGCGTGAAGAAGTCGCTGAACGGGATCACCTTGCGGTTGGGGAGCATGACGAACTTGTTGGCGGTGGCCCGGCTGACGGTCGACTCGTGTACCCCGACCTGCTGGGCGACGACGGCCCGGGTCAGCGGGCGCAGTTCGCGCACGCCGCCGCGCAGGAAGTCCTCCTGCAGCTCGACGATGCACCGGGAGATCTTGTAGAGCGTCTCCCGGCGCTGGTTGATGTTGGAGATGAAGAGCTTGGCACGGTTGACGAACTCGCGGACGTGCTGGCGCTCGGTGTCGTTGTAGTCCCCGCGGGTGCGGCTGCGACCGATCTCGCGAGCGATCTGGGCATACATCGGGTTCATCCGCAGGTGGAAGTGCCGCGTGTCCACGACCTCCACCGCCAGCTCGCCGTCGCGCAGGCTGACAACGACATCGGGCGCGACGTAAGGGGAGCGGAGCGGCGTCTTCCAGTAGCGCGCCTCCTGGCTCTGCAGCGGGTAGGGGTTGAGGTGGGCGCGGATGAAGTCCCGCGCTTCCTCGACCTGCTCGTTGGTGATCCCCAGCTCCTTGGCGATGAAGCCGAACTTGTGGGCGCCAAACTGCTCCAGGTAGTCACGCAGGATCGGCTCGACATACGGGGGCACCTCGACCCCGATGTCCTTGAGATAGCGCAGTTGGATGAGCAGGCACTCGCGCAGGTCGCGTGCACCGACCCCGATCGGTGCCACCGACTGGATGTACCCGATCACCCGATCGACATACTCCCGCGGGCGGCCGAAGCGAGCGGCGACGTCATCCAGGTCGACATCGATGAACCCGCGCTCGTCAAGGGAGTTGATCAGGTACTCGGCGACGCTCAGATCCCCGTTCTGGCAGAGGGTGGCGACGTCGGAGAGGATCTGCTCCTGGAGGGTTTGCTCCGAGGCCACCAGCGTCATAGGGTCGAAGTCGTCCGAGTCATCCCGCTCGCGCGAGACCGCGGTGTAGAGCTGCTCGGGATAGTCCTCGAACGGCTCCTCGGGGTGCTGCTCCCGCTGGTCGATGAGGCAGGTGGGGCAAAAGCCGCCCTCGATCACGCCGCCGCAAATGGGGCAGATCTCCCGTTCCTCCATCTCCAGTGCCGGGTTGGCCTCCAGCTCCTGCTTGATGACTTCCTGAAGCTCCATTCGTGAGAGGCTGAGGATGTAGTTGGCCTCGATGAGGCTGGGGGAGATCCAGACCCGCATTTCGGGGCTGAGATCCATCGAGACATCCATACCCGGCATGCATACCCTCCTTGACCTTCGTAGGTCTCCCGTACCGTGCGTCTGGCGGGACGGCCGGGTCGTACAACGTTGAGGCGGGACTCCGGAGAACCACCGACGCCGGTGGACACGAGGGCGTGCCCGTCCTGTCACCCCAGTATAGGGGGCGGTTGAAGCGTTGGCAAGGATCTTGCGAGAAAAACGCACTCCGCGGTCGCGCCGGGGACAAACCGAGGGGCTGGTGGTTGGTGCGACCTGACGGGGTTGATACCCCGCTTTACGCAGGCACCGTGCCACAGCAGGTCGCGCTGGAAGGCCGGATGGTGCACTAGAGCCGCCTTCCTGCTATTATCGTGCGTGGCTCGTGCCGGTCGGCTCATACACGGTAGCGCGTGTCACCAGGACGCCGCAGGCTGCTCCGAGCCGCAGGGTACCGGTTAGGGAGTGGAAAACCGTGGGGAGAGGGCTGCGGATCGCTACGATCCGGGGCATCGAGATCAAGGTGCACCCAAGCTTCCTCCTCGCGCTGCTCTGGGTGACCTACTACTGGGGAATCGCCCCCGACAACGGGCTGCTGGGTGTCCTCTTCGGCGTGTTCATCCTGACCGCGATCTTCGTCTGCGTCGTCGGTCACGAGCTGGCCCACAGCTTCGTTGCGCTCCGCTATGGCCTGACGGTGCACGACATCACCCTGCTGCCCATCGGCGGGGTGGCGCGCATCGAGCAGGTGCCGATGACGCCCCGGCGCGAAGCGACCGTGGCGCTGGCGGGCCCGATCCTCAACCTGATCGTCGCAGCCGGGCTGCTGCCGCTGGTGCTGGCGATCGCGCTCGCGAGTGGCGTCCGCGACGCCTACGGATTCCTCCTCTTGATCCAGGGGATCGACGGCGCGAGCTTCGTGATTCACCTCTGGATCGCCAACCTGATGCTGGCGGCTTTCAACCTGCTGCCGGCCTTCCCGATGGATGGCGGCCGGATCTTCCGCGCGCTACTCACCGGGGTATCTAACCGGGTGCTGGCCACGCGCGTCGCCGTGTTCTTGGGCCAGTTCCTGGCGCTGGCACTGATCGTCGCCGGGTTCTACACCCGTGATGTTGCCCTCCCGCTGGTTTCCATCTTCATCATGTTGGCGGCCTTCGTGGAGTCCCGCATGATCTACGTCGAGGCGGCGCTGCGCTCACTCCCGGTGGGGCAGTTCGCCCTTTGGGACTCCGGCGGCGTCTCGCCCGATTCGCCGCTGAGCCATGCCGTCCTGGGCGGGCCGCGCGACCTGGCGGTAACCGACGGGGGCGTCGTGGTCGGGATGCTCTGGCGCGATGAGGTGCTGGCCCGCCTCCACCAGGGCAACAGCCTCCGCGTGGCCGATGTGATGGACCGCGACGTTACCGCCATGGACGTGGACAGCTCCGTCTACGACGTCCACCGCCGCATGCTCGCCACGGGCCGGACAGCCATCCCCATCGTCGAGGGGGGCCTCTATCGCGGCATCTTCACCTCGGACCGCCTGGTCCACGTCCACCGCTACCTCCAGGAACGCTTCGGCACGCGCGATCGCTACCGCGGGCTCATCGAGGCACTCGGCCTGATCGGCCGCTGACCGCGCCGATCGCCCCCACTCAGCCTCCCGACACCGGCATGGACATTGCGTGCTGACCGGTCTTACGCCGGTGCCGTCTCGCGCCGACTCGATGCGACGGTTTTCCTAGGGAGGGAGACGGTGGAATGAGCATCACCCGATGGGATCCGTGGAGTGAGATGATGTCGCTCCGCGAGGCGATGGACCAGCTCCTCCGTGAGAGCTTCGTGCGGCCGGCGACGTCGATGCTGCGCTCGGGCAGCATGGGGATGGGGATGCCGCTCGATGTGCGTGAGACCGACGACGCGTACATCGTGAAGGCGACGATGCCGGGTGTGCGGCCCGACGACGTCTCCATCCAGATCACCGGCAACACCCTCCAGATCAGCGGCGAGACGCGAGAAGAGTACGAGCAGGAAGAAGGTCCGGAAGAGAGCCGCGACCGCGGCACCTGGCTGGTGCGCGAGCGCCGCTACGGGAGGTTCGAGCGCACGATCACGCTGCCGACCGACGTCAAGGCCGATCAGGCTCAGGCCACGCTGGAGCATGGGGTACTGACCCTGCGCCTGCCCAAGGCCGAGGAGGCCCGCGCGCGCAGGATCCCCGTCCAGAGCGGCACGGGCGCGCAGCAGATCGAGGCCCAGGCTCGCCCGCGATCGTAGCGACGCCTGACTGCACCCGCCCCCACGCCGGCCGGCGGCGCGCTCGGCGTGGGGGTGTGTTTGTGTGAGCCGCTAGACGATGGCCGACGCGGTGCAAGCGTGGTACGCTGGCAAGAACGAACCGCCATGCTGAGCAGGGAGTGAGCATGCAGGATTCGTCCGAGCTGCTGGGACATCGCTATCGCTTCGTGCCCGCGACAGGTGCGGGGCAGTCGGCGGCGAGCCGTCCGGCTCTGCTGCTGCTCCACGGGACGGGCGGCGACGAGGCGGATCTGCTCCCACTGGGTGAGCTGCTGCTCCCAGGTGCACCCCTGCTGAGCCCGCGTGGAACGGTGAGCGAGCACGGCGCACCCCGGTTCTTCCGCCGGTTGGCGCCCGGCGTCTTCGACGTCGAGGATCTGGTCCAGCGAACCCACGCGCTGGCGGACTTCGTTCAGGCCGCCGTTGAACGCCACGGCGTCGCCGATCGCCCCGTCGTGGCCGTGGGTTACTCCAACGGCGCCAACATCGCGGCGAGCCTGCTCCTGTTGCGCCCCGGTCTGCTGGCGGGCGCGGTGCTGTGGCGGGCCATGGTCCCGCTGGAACCGGAACCGCTGCCGGACCTCACGGGCACACCGGTGTTGCTGGGTGCGGCCCGATTCGATCCCCTGATCCCGAACGACGATGTCGAGCGGCTGGCCGCGCTGCTGCGCGAAAGCGGCGCGAGCGTCGCGCTGCGCTGGCACGACACCGGCCACGGGCTGACGCAGGACGACGTGCGCGAGGCTGCCGCGTGGCTGGCAACCCGATGGACGGAAGAGGAGAGCACGCGATGAACCTGGGCGGACTCCACCACGTCACGGCGGTCACGAGCCGCGCATCGGAGAACGTCGCCTTCTACACCGAGGTCCTTGGGCTCCGGCTGGTGAAGAAGACCGTCAACCAGGACGACGTCTCGGCCTACCACCTCTTCTACGGTGACGAGCTGGGCCGGCCGGGGACGGAGATGACATTCTTCGACTGGGAAATGGTCGGCGCGAACCAGGAGGGCAGCGGCCAGATCTCGACCACCAGCTTCCGGGTCCCGGGGCGAGCCGCGATCGAGTGGTGGGCGCAGCGTCTCGATGCCTACGGCGTCCAGCGGGGGGAGATCGGCGAGCGACTGGGCCGGGCGGTCCTGCCGTTCCAGGACCCCGAGGGGCAGCGTCTGGAGCTGATGGACGACACCGCGGGCGAGGCGACTCCGCGAGTGGAGCCTGGGATCCCATGGGACCGGTCGCCGGTGCCTGCTGAATACGGCATCCGCGGGCTCGCGGAGGTGACCCTGACCGTGCGCGAGCTGGCGCCGACCGCCTTCATCCTGACCGAGGTGCTCGGCTTCCGGCAGGTCGCCGACGAGCGGAACAGTGAGTTTCAGAGCGTGACCTATGAGACCGGGCCCGGTGGTCCCGGCGCACTGGTGCGCGTCGTCGTGCGGCCCGACCTTCGCTTCAGCCCGCGTGCCGGCGCGGGCGGGGTGCATCACGTGGCGTTCCGTACACCCAACGACGAGGAGCATGCCGCCTGGCAGCGGCGGCTCGCGCAGCTTGGCATCGGGGTGACGCCGGTCATCGACCGCTACTACTTCAAGTCGATCTACTTCCGGGAGCCGGGCGGGGTGCTCTTCGAGATCGCGACCGACGGCCCAGGGTTCGCCACCGATGAGGATCCGGAGCACCTCGGCGAGCGGCTGGCCCTGCCGCCGTTCCTTGAGCCGCACCGGGCGGACATCGAGGCCGGGCTCAAGCCGATCCGGCCGGTGACATTCGCCCCGCCGCGCGCGGGGGATTGACCCGGTCGACGCCCGGCTCTCGTGTCACCGGACGGCCTTCCCGTCGGTTCCGACGGGATGCCGGTCATTCGGATCGAACCGTGTCGGGAACGTCTGCGCGTCGTTGGCGAGTGGGATTAGTCGGCAGTGTGGGACGGGACCGGGCCGTTGGGGTGGCGGGTCGGGTCGGTCTCTTCGACCCAGCGGCCGATCCGGCGGTACTTCTGGTAGCGGGCGGCGAGGAGCGCGTCGAGGCCGGCGTCACCGTCCTGCACCATCGCCTCCAACTCGCTGAGGTGGCGTTCAATGGCGTCACCCACCCGCTGGATGGTCTGCGTCGGCTGCTCGTGAGCCGGGACCGGCTCGGGGATCACCTCATCGACGATACCGAAGCCGTACAGGTCGGCGGCGGTGACGCGCATGGTCGCAGCCGCCTCCGGGGCCTTGGTCGCGTCCTTCCAGAGGATCGCGGCGCAGGCCTCGGGCGAGGCGACGGCGTAGATCGCGTTCTCCAGCATCAGGATGCGGTCGGCCACGCTGATGGCGAGCGCGCCGCCGCTACCCCCTTCGCCGATCACGACGGCCACTGTCGGGACGCGCAGGGAAGCGAGCGCCAGTAGGTTCTCGGCGATGGCGACAGCCTGGCCTCGCTCCTCCGACCCGATCCCCGGCTCGGCGCCCGGTGTGTCGACGAAGGCGATGAGCGGCATGCCGAACTTCTCGGCGTGCTGCATCAGCCGCAGCGCCTTGCGGTAGCCCTCGGGCCGCGGCATGCCGAAGTTGTGCGTCAGGTTCTCCTGGGTATTGGATCCCTTGCGATGGCCGACGACGACGACCGCCCGGCCGCGGAACGTGCCAATGCCGCCGAGCAGGGCGGGATCGTCGCCGAAGCGCCGGTCGCCGTGCAGCTCCACGAACCCGGAGATCAGGTCCGCCACGTAGTCCTGGGTGTGCGGGCGGGCCGGGTTCCGGGCCAGGAGCACGCGCTCCCAGGCCGAGAGAGTCTCAGGCATCGGGCGCCTCCTGCGCGGAGGCGGCCGCGCCGGCGGTGCGGCGGGCCGGCTGCCGGCGGGCCAGTGCGTAGTGGTCGAGCAAGGTCGCGATCTTCGCGCGTAGGGTGCGCCGCGGCGCGATGAGGTCGATCATGCCGTGCTCCAGCAGGAACTCGGCCGTCTGGAAGCCCTCGGGCAGCTTCTGCCGGGTGATCTGCTCGATGACGCGCGGCCCGGCGAAGCCGATCATGGCGCCAGGTTCCGCGATGATGACGTCGGCGACCGTCGTGTAGCTGGCCGTGACCCCGCCGTAGCACGGGTCCACCAGCACCGCGATGTGGGGCAGCCGGGCCTCGCCCAGCCGCGCCAGCGCGGCTGTGGTCTTTGCCATCTGCATCAGCGAGAAGGGACTCTCCTGCATGCGCGCCCCGCCGGATGAGGAGACCGTGACCAGCGGCAATTCCTGCTCGATGGCCCGTTCGATCGCCCGCACCAGCTTCTCGCCAAAGACCGAGCCCATGCTGGCGCCCATGAAGCCGAACTCGGCGACCGCCAGCGCGAACGGGCGACCGTCCAACCGGGCGGACCCGGTGATGAGCGCCTCGCGGGCCCCGCTCTTCCGCTTCGCCGTCGCCACCTTGTCGGGGTACGACTCGCCGCCGGCGGCGAACCCGAGCGGGTCGGCCGCTTCGAGCCCGGCGTCCCACTCAACAAAGCTGCCCGGGTCGGTCAGCATCGCGATCCGCTGCGCGGCGGTGAGACGGAAGTGGTGGTTGCAACGTGGGCAGACCCGCAACTCGCGCTCGAACTCACGCGAGTAGGTCAGCTCGCGGCAGCGTGGGCACTTGACCCAGAGATCATCGGGTACGACCGGGCTGTCCTCGCCCTGCGGTTCGACCGTGAAGCGCGGTTGTCGGCGGAACAGTTCCCGCATGACTTCCCCCCGGATTGGCGCGACGGTGGGCGGCGCGCCGTTTGCGATCCGGTGGAGTATAGCACATGCAACGCGCGGCTCGAGGTGCGGGCCGTCCGGTGTTGCTTGACCGGCATGCAGCGTGCGCACTACAGTGGATGCGACTGGGACGGGCGGACGCACGCCGAAATCACCTGGGGGATAGGAGCGGGCCATGGTAGATGTTGCCGTGATGATCCTCGCAGGCGGTCAGGGCGAGCGCCTGAGCATCCTGTCCCGCCAGCGCGCCAAGCCGGCTGTTCCCTTCGCGGGAAAGTACCGCATCATCGACTTCACGCTGAGCAACTGCGTCAACTCCGGCTACTTCGATGTCGCCGTCCTCACCCAGTACCGGCCTCACTCGCTCAACGAGCACATCGGCCACGGCCGCCCGTGGGATCTCGACCGCGAGCGCAACGGCGGCGTCGTCATCCTCCAGCCCTACCTGGGCCGCTCCCAGTCCGGTTGGTACCGTGGGACGGCCGACGCCATCTACCACAACCTCTTCTTCGTCACGCGCAAGCCGTACACGGATGTGCTGATCCTCTCCGGCGATCATGTCTACGCCATGGACTACCGCCCGATGGTGGCGCAGCACCGCCGCCTGGATGCCGATGTGACCGTCGCGGTCCAGCCGGTTCCGTGGGAGGATGCCTCCCGCTTCGGGCTGATGACGATCGACGACGAGGGGCGGATCATCGACTTCGAGGAGAAGCCCGAGCAGCCGCGGAGCAACCTGGCCTCGATGGGCATCTACGTCTTCAAGCGGGACGTGCTGCTCGACCTGTTCCGCAGCCCGACCTACGCGGAGGAGATGACCGACTTCGGGCACCACTTCATCCCCTACCTGATCCATCACGGGCGGGCCTACGCGTATCGCTTCGAGGGCTACTGGCAGGATGTCGGGACGATCCAGTCCTACTGGGAGGCGAACATGGCGCTCCTGGAGGACGTCCCGGCGCTGAACCTCTACGACCCCAACTGGCGCATCCACACCCGCAGCGAGGAGCGGCCGCCGGCCAAAATCATGGACGGGTCGGTCGTCTCGCGCTCGCTCATCTCCCACGGCGCCATCATCATCCGCGGCCGGGTGGAGCACTCGGTGCTCTCGCCCGGCGTGGTGGTGCACGAGGGAGCCGTCGTGCGCGACTCCATCATCATGACCGACGCGGTGATCGGGCCGGGTGCAGTCATCGACCGTTGCATCATCGACAAAGAGGTTCGGGTCGGAGCGGGCGCCTACCTCGGCTACGGCGACGACTACACGCCGAACTGGCTGGAACCGAAGCGGGTCAACACCGGGATCACCATTGTCGGCCGGAACGCCATCGTGCCGTCCAACGTCCGCATCGGCCGCAACGTGCTGATCGGCACCGACGTGACCGAGGCCGACTTCCCCACGAACGAGATCCCCAGCGGTGACACGATCGACCCCCGCGTCGCGGCGTTCTGGTCGTGAGGATCCCCGCGCGTGGCGTGTGTCCGGCGACTCTAGCCCCGGGCACGGGCCGAGCGTCGAGCCCCTCGTATCACCCACCGCGGACGCAGGTCGCCAGCCAGCACCCTGCTTGTGGATGGTGAATGTCAGCCGTCCTCGGCCCGCCGTGAGCCATCCTGATATAGTTGGACGATGGGGGCGTCCCGGTCGGCAGAGGTCCGCGCTAGAGTTGCGCGCTTCGCAAACGAGGATGGGGGACGATGCCACCGACGCGGTGGCGCCTCGCGCCGGACCGGGCTGCATCTGTTCGCTACAATGAACAGACCCGGGTTGGCCAGATGATTGCGGTACGGTATTGGAGCACCCGGCCGTTCTGGGCATGGCGACCGTTGCGGCCGGTGTGTCGTGCTTAGCACGCGGTCAGGCGGATCGGACCGGGCGGAGGTCGGCACGCGTGTCACGTCCCCCCGGTTACGCAGCCGGTCCGGTCGACCGCGTGATGAAGATGAGGAAGCGAGAACAACATATGGAGGCACATTCCGAGGGGCCCGTGCTGGCGCAGCGCAGCATCGTCGATCTGGTGGACATCGTCGCCGCGCTGCCCGAGGCGGAGCGTGAGCGGTTCGACCGCCTGTTCCGGGTGGTGTCGACCGTGGGTGAGCTCGACCCGCCGGCGCATATGAACCGCTGGATCGAGCGGTACTTCGGCTCGGTCGAGGCGGTGTTGCGTCAGAAGGTGGTCAAAGTCACCAACCGCCTGACGCTGGAGGAGACGCTGTTCAACGACATCCGCGCGCGTCGCCCGCTGGAGGCGCGCATTCCGGCCGAGCTGGCGGATGAGATCGCCAAGACGGCGCCGGACCCGTTTTGCGAGCCGGAGCTGAACACGCCGGCCGATCCGTTCGGCCGCATCCGCGGCGAGCACACCATCACCGCGAGCAACATCGCCAAATACGACGGGCTCCACGGCGTGGTCATCTTCGACGAGCATGACCCGCTGGCATTCACCGAGGCGCTGGTGGTCGACGCGGTGCGCGTGGCTAAGCGGTGGTTCGAGGCCGCGCACCAGATCGACCCGAGCGCGGTCTATCCCTTCTTCATGTGGAACTGCCTTTGGAAGAGTGGGGCGTCCATCCCGCACGGCCACGCCCAGGTCAGCCTGACCCGCGGGGCACACTACGGCAAGGTGGAGAACACCCGGCGGGCGACGCTGGTGTACCGCGAGGAGTACGGCACGGAGTACTTCGACGACCTCTTCCTCGCCCACCAGTCCCTCGGGTTGGCGGCCGAGGTGGGCTCGGTGCGCGTCATGGCGAACCTGGTCCCGCTGAAGGAGAAGGAGGTCGTCTTGACCGCCAAGGCGGTCGACGACGACCTCGTGCGTGTGGCCTATCAGGCGCTCCGCTGCCTGGTTGAGCGCCTCAACGTCGTGTCCTTCAACCTGGTCATCTGGATGCCGCCGCTCGTGGAAACCGATGAGGACTGGAGCGGCATGCCGGTCGTGGTCCGCCTGGTCGACCGGGGCGATCCGCTGAACCGCACGTCCGACTTCGGCGCGATGGAGCTCTACGCGGCGAGCGTCGTGTCGAGCGATCCCTTCCGGGTGGCCGAGGTCTTGTGGGAGGATCTGGACCTCCGCTAGCGTCGGGTCGCTCCGTACGGTCGTACCGGAGTATCTGTCCAGCAGACGAAGAACCGCCCGAGCCTCACGTGGCCCGGGCGGTTCCGTGCCGTTCGCGCGAGCGTCACCAGATTCCGGCGAAACCGGGCACGGAGGAGATGTTGCGGAGCAGGTGGGTGAACACCGGCAGGTAGGCGATGGCGATTAGCACGACGGAGCCGATCAGCCACGGCCGCCAGCTATCGAGCAGCTTCGGCACCTGCTCGTGGCTGCCTTCCTCGCCCGGCCGCGCCAGCGGCACCTCCACCCGCGCCGGCTCGCGCGACGCGACCAGCGTCATGATGATGATCACGAAGTAGAGGACGCCGGCCACGAACATGGTCGGGCCGCCGATGAGGAGCAGGATCCGGTTCAGGCCCCACTCGTTCTCGAACCAGGGAGCCTGGGACAGGTACGTGCGCCGGGGGATGGACTCGAGCCCGAGGCGGTGCATGGTTTCGGACCACATCGCCATGCCCACGAAGAAGATGATCGGCTGGGCGACCGCCAGGCGACGACCCCAGAGTGCCCGACCGGTCAAGTACGGGATCAGCCAGTAGGTGGTCGCCATGAAGGTCAGCGTGACGGCCCCGCCGACGGTCAGGTGGAAGTGCCCCACGACCCAGGTGGTGTTGTGGATCGCCTGATTGACGTTGTAGGACGCGTTCGTCAGGCCGCTGATCCCGCCCGGGACGAACAGGAACATGCCCATCACCTGGCCGGTGAAGGCCGGGTTTCCCCAGGGTAGATTGCGAACCCACTTGACCCAGCCGGTTCCACCGTGCAGGCGGGCTGCGGTCTCGATGGAGGCGCTGACGTTGAAGTAGGTCAGCAGGCTGGGGAAGAAGACGGCGAAGGTCATGAACGTGTGAAGCAGCTTGATGCCGCCGCCGATGCCCGGGTCGCTGAACTGGTGGTGCAGCCCGACCGGGATCGAGTAGAGCACGAAGAAGAGGAAGGCCAGGCGTGCCATCGGCTCGCTGAACAGCCGGCCGCCGGCCAGACGCGGGATCATGGCGTACCACGAGACATAAGCAGGCAGGAGCCAGAAGTAGACGATCGGGTGGCCGGTGAACCAGAAGAGCGTCCGGGCGAGCAGCGGGTCGACCGTGTCAACGATACCTAACGACCATGGGATCAGGAGGAACAGCATCTCGACCGCCAGTCCGATGCTGGCGATGGTCCACAGCGCGTAGGTGGCGAGCGTGCCGAAGACCGCCAGGGGCGTAACTCGGCCGGGATTCTCGCGGCGCCAGGCACGCCAGGTCAGCAGGATGTCCAATCCGATGAGCCACGTGCCGACGACGACCAGGGTCAAGCCGATGTAGTAGGCCGGCGAGGCCTGCAGCGGCGCGTAGAACGTGTAGAGAACCGTGGCGGTGTTCGCGAAGATCGGGATCGCAGCCAGCACCAGCCCGCCGAGCATGACCCAGAACGCGATCCAGCCGAGCCGCATGGAGGCCAGCGGCCGGCCCAGCGCGTAGACCGTGACGAAGGGGAAGAACCCGCTGAGGAAGAAAATCGTCCAGACCAGGACGTTCAGCACCCCGTGGATCGTCAACCCCTGATAGTAGGTGCGGATTACCGGGCGGGCATAGGGGTACAGGTTGAAACCTGCGCGATCGAAGGCCTGGAAGAGGGCGGGCACATTGGCGATGGCCAGGCTGACGAGGGCGACCGCGATGAACGCGGCGGTCAGCCGATGGACGGTGCGGAGCTGTGGGTTGATCTCGGTACTGACGGTGGCCATCACGGCTCCTCCACGATGATCTGTCCGAACATCAGGTGGTGGCCTGCGCCGCAGTATTCATGGCAGACGAAGCGGTACACTCCGGGCTCCTTGAAGATCGCGTTCTGTCGCGTGATGCGGCCCGGAATCAGCATCACGTTGACGTTGGTTCCCTCGATGTCGAGGCCGTGGATGACATCCCGGCTGGTCGCCACGAACGTCACCTCGGCGCCGGCAGGCACGCGGATTTCGCGGGGATTGAACACCCAGATCTGGGCCACGATGGCGACCTCGTACTGGTTGGGGCCGACCTGTCGCAGAACTCCGGGTTGGTCGAAGGGCGGTGTGCTGTCGATGGCCGCCGGCAGGATGGTGCCCTCATCGCTCGGGACGTGGATCATCATGCCGAACGCGCTGACGATCACCGCCACCAACATGCCGACCGGGATGGCGATGCTCGGGAGGATCCAGCCGAGTTCGAGCAGCGTCTTGCGGTTGATCATGAGACCCCCCGGTGAAACACAGCCAGATAGGCGTACAACCAGAGGAGGACGAGCACGACGAGGAACAGGCCAAGCAGGATCAGCGTTCCCCGCGGGATCGGCTCGTCGATCGGCTCACCGAGGGGTCCCGTCTCATAGGGTCCGGCGTATGAACGCTCAGGCGCTTCTTGGCGTTGTTCGGCATCGGGGCGATCGGATGGTTGGTCGGACATGGGATGCTCCCTTCCCCGGCGGGTATCCGGAGTACTCCCCGCCATGCCGCAAATCGTGGGTACCGGAAAGCCCCCGTGTGGTTACGCCCAACGAGGCAAACTGGTGGATCGGCCGATCTCTCCCTAATGGCGGCTCGACTGCCAGAATCGTGCCAGCGTTGCGATTTCTGCCCACCGTGTCGGGGGAAATAAGGGAGCAAGCGCTCGGCGGCGGACGATGGCGATGTGGCGCTGCTTCGGGCATGATAGGAGCCGCCGGTTGCGTCATCCATCGGTCGGGGGAGGGCATGTACGAGCGAGCGATCGTCTGGGTCCGGGGCACGGTGCGGCGCTTCCCGCGCTCGCTCTGGCTGCTCGCCGTGGTCAACTTCATCCTCTTCACGGCCCGTGGCATGACCACGCCGTTCCTGGTCATCTTCTTCGGCCAGATCGTCGGCCTGGGTGAGGGGATGGTCGGCGCCGGGATCTTCGTGAACGCCATCGTCGGCGTCGTCTTCACGCTGGCGGTCGCCGGCCTGATCGACCGGCTCGGAGCGCGACTGGTCCTGATCGCCACCATCGTCGGGGTGGCGGTGATGACGGCGAGCTTCCCGCTGGCGACCACGCCCCCGCTCTTCTTCCTGGTCATGGTGCTGCACGGGTGCGCCAGCCAGCTCTACTGGCCCGCGTCGGACACCTTCGCGACCTCCATGGTCTCGATGGACCAGATGGGCGAGATGTTCGCGCTGCTGCGGGTGGCCAACGCGCTGGGCATCGGTGCCGGGGGCCTGCTGGGCGGGCTGATCGTCGCCGGGGGCACGTTGGCCCAGTATCGGGTGCTCTACCTGTTGAGCGGCGCGGGGATCGCAGTGGCGGCGCTCATGATCGTGACGCTCGTGCGCCGGCCCCGCACCGCCGCCCCGAGCCCACGGGCCGGATCGGCCAACGCCGGAAGCTGGCGCGAGGTGCTGGCCGACCGCCGCTACCTGCTCAGCCAGGTCGTCATGTTCATCCTGCTCGCCGCGTTCACCCAACTCCAGGTCAGCGCGCCGCCCTTCCTGCGCAAGGAAGCGGGTGTGAGCGAGGCCGTCATCGGGCTCCTCTTCGCCATCAACACGGTCATCGTCGTCGCGCTGCAGATCCCGGTCGCGTCGCGGATCAGCGGGTGGGGGCGCGGGACGACCTTCGCCGTGGCTGCGCTCTTCTGGGTCGTGGCCTACGCCATGATCGGTGCCAGCCCGTGGCTGAGCCTGCTCCCCTTCGCCGCGATCATCATCTACACCGTGGGCGAGATGCTCTTCATGCCGACCACCGGCGTGTTGGTGGTGGAGCTGGCACCGGAGCGCCTGCGCGGTCGCTACCTGGCGGGGAGCAGCGTCACCTGGGGGCTGGCCTGGGGCGTCGCTTCGTGGGGGAGCGGCGCCATCCTCGGGTCGAGTTCCCCGCTGCTGCTCTGGCCGGCGCTGATCGGCGTGCTCATTGTGGGTGGCCTCGGGGGACTGCTCTTCGACCGCATGGGCGGCACGATGCGCGCGAGCGCGCCCGCCGTCCAGCTCGGCGATGGCGACTGATAGCGGCCGACGGTTATCACGTGGGGAGGGAGGAGAGCCATCGCCGACGGGAACCTGCTGCTGGTCGGGTTCGGCGCGCTGGTGATGCTGCTCGCAGGATTCCTGTCGGGTGCCACCGGCTTCGGGTTCTCCCTGGTGAGCACCCCGTTGCTGCTGGCGGGCGGCTTCTCCCTGCCCTTCGTCGTGGCGATGAACCTCACCCTGGGCCTGCTGACCCGT
The DNA here is from genome assembly GCF_019683595.1 of Sphaerobacter sp. Classification (GTDB taxonomy): domain Bacteria; phylum Chloroflexota; class Chloroflexia; order Thermomicrobiales; family Thermomicrobiaceae; genus Sphaerobacter. The sequence continues at coordinate 23,402 of NZ_JADGHZ010000023.1, forward strand.
ATCTCCGTCGCCGTGCGCCTGCGCGCCCATCTGACGCCGCGCCGTGTCTGGCTGCTGACCCTGGGCAGCCTGCCGGGGTTGGCGCTGGGGACAATCGCGCTGACCCGGCTTGACCCTGCCTTCATCCGGCGAGGGGCCGGGCTCATCGTCATCCTGGCAGCGATGGGGCTGGCGCGCGGCGGGGCGCCGGTCTCCTCGCGGACGGGCGCCCCGCTGCTGGCCGGGGTGGCGGCGGGTTTCCTCGGCGCCACGACCTCGCTCAACGGCGTGCCGCCGGCGCTGCTGATGGCGCGCGAGCGTGCCGCGCCGATGAGCTTCCTGGCCGACCTCGCGCTCTTCTTCATCCTGTCGAACGGGATGACGCTCGTGCTGCTGCACAACCGGAATGCGGTGGAGCTGGCATCGCTCTTCCCCACTGGTGCCCTGTGGCTGCCGACCGCGCTGCTCGGCAATTACCTCGGCGTGCGGCTCGCCAGCCGCCTGCCGGAGCGGATCTTCCGCACCGTCGCGCTCAGCGTCATCGCCGTCTCCGGGTTCATCGCGCTGATCGGCGCGTGATCCGAGGGGAGCGGCCCTCACCTTCGACCCCTCTCCCAACGTTGGGAGAGGGGGCTACGCATGGGGACGCGGCAAGTCGCCGGCGCTTCCACGGTCGTGTTAGTGGGACAGGCCCGCCGGTAACTCTTGCTGCGTCATGGCGATCGGGGCGTGGCGCGGCCAGGGGCGGGCCTCTTCGATGAGGCGGGCGGCCGAGAGGATGAGTGCTTCGCCGCCGGGTGGGGCGACGAGCTGGACGCTCAGCGGCAGGGCGCGGGAGTGGAGCCCCGCCGGGATGGTCGCGGCCGGGTAGCCCGCGAAGTTCCACGCCGCGGGGAAGGGGGCGTAGGTGGCGTTGCTGTACACGTTGGCGAGCCATGAGCGCTCTCCCCACCCATCGGCGGCGATCGGCAGGCGTGCCAGGCTCGGTGTGAGCAGCAGGTCGAACGCCTGGAAGAACGGGGCGAGCCGCGCCCGCCACTGGTCGCGTGCCTCCTGGCGTACCCGGCCGAGGCGGCGCAGGAGCCGGCCGACCGCAGTGTGGCGGCGGGTGCGGGCGGAGAGCCGGCTCGCATCGACCCGCTCGGCCTCCTCCGACACGGCCGCACACCAAAACGCGGAGACGTCCAGCACGACGCCAAGGGTGTACGGCGGGTCGGCCGGTACGACGTCATGCCCGGCACGTGCCAGGATCTGCCCCACCTCCTCCGCCGCGGCGGCGAACTCCCGATCGACCCACACACCCGCCATCGGCGCACGGGTCGAGACGGCGACCCGCAACCGCCGATCCGGCGGCGCGACGGTGGCGAGGTTCCGGCGGTCGGCGAGGACCGATAGCATCAACGCCGCGTCCTCGACGGTCGTCGCGATCGGCCCGTGCTCGGCCATGCCGAGCCAACTGCTCACCCCGATGCCGGCCGGCACGACGCCGGTGCCGGGCTTGACGCCGACCACGCCGCAGGCTGCGGCCGGGATGCGGATCGAGCCGAGCCCGTCGCTCCCGAGTGCGAGCGGCGCCATCCCGGCGGCCACGGCGGCGGCGCTCCCGCCCGACGATCCGCCTGCGGTCCGTGACAGGTCCCACGGATTGCGGCAGGCGCCGAGTGGGCCGTCGGCCGTGCCCCAGGCGCTCAGTTCCGGCACGCGCGTCTTCCCGAGCACGATGGCGCCCGCCGCGCGCAGGCGGCGGACCACTTCGTCGTCGCCCGGTCGCGGCTCGGCCGACATCAGCGGCGTTCCCCAGCGGCTCGGCTCACCGGCAACATCGGTGTTGTCCTTGATCGCGACCGGCACACCTGCCAGGGGGAGGCGATCCAGGTCGTCGCGGGTGCCGAGCGCTTCCGCCTCGGCCAGTGCCCGCTCGCGCCGGACGACCTCGAATGCCCCGACGCGCGGATCGATGACCTCGATACGCTGCAGGAAGTGCTCGACCACGGCGGCCGGGGTTACGCGGCCGGCGCGCACCGCGTGCGCCAGTTCGGAGGCGGTGAGATCGGCCAGGCTCAGATCGCCGCTCGTCATCGTGTATCCTCTCGAGATGGCACGATCCGCAGGGAGAGCAGCAGGGCGATTGTAGCACCGGCGCAGGGCGGTCGCGCCGGGTGTGGAGCAGGCTAGGATGAGCGGCGTGATCGACTGGGCGGCGGGGCCGGGCGAGATCGACGTGGCGCGGGCGGAGCCGCCGTTGGTGCTGGCGCTCGACATCGGCTCGTCGTCGACTCGCGCGGCGCTGTTCGATGCCCACGGCCGTCGCCTCGCCGGGACGCTCCACCAGGTACCCTACCGTCTCGACACCACGCCTGACGGCGGGGCAACCCTCGACCCGACTCGGCTCGTTGACGCGGTCGCGGCGACGATTGACGGCGCGCTCGCCGCGGCACCGGACGCCTCGGTGCAGGCGGTCGGGGTCTCCACCTTCTGGCACAGCCTGATGGGCGTGGACCGGGACGGGCGCGCCCGAACGCCGGTCTACACCTGGGCCGATACCCGCGCCGCCGGGGCCGCGGCACACCTGCGCCAGACGCTCGATGGCGAGGGCCACCATCGCCGCACCGGCACGGTCCTCCACTCGAGCTACCCCCTGGCCAAGCTGGTCTGGCTGCAGCGAGCGATGCCTGAACTTGCCGCCGGGGTGCATCGCTGGCTCTCCTTCGGCGAATACCTCTTCCTGACCCTCCTCGGTGAGGCGACCTGCTCGATCTCGATGGCGTCCGGCACCGGACTGTTCGACCAGGCCCGCCTGACGTGGGACCCGGACGCGCTCGACGCCGCCGGGATCACCTCGGACGACCTCTCGCCCATCAGCGACGAGCCGGTGGTGGGACTACGCCCGACGTTCGCGGCACGGTGGCCGGGGCTGGCGCGTGCCGCCTGGTTCCCCGCCCTGGGGGACGGTGCCTGCTCCAACCTGGGATCGGGAGCGATCGGCCGTGGGCGGCTGGCGATCACGATTGGAACGACTGCGGCGCTGCGTTTGCTGTGGGCGGGCGACCCGGTACCGCCCCCGCCGGGGCTGTGGCTCTACCGGCTCGACGCGCGGCACGTGCTCCTGGGCGGTGCGCTGAGCGAGGGCGGCAACCTCCACGATTGGGTGTGCACGCGCTTCCGCCTGCCCGACCCGCCGGAGCGGGATGCGGCGCTCGCGGCGATGCCGCCCGACAGCCACGGCCTCACCTGGCTCCCGCTCCTGGCGGGTGAGCGCAGCCCCGGCTGGGAGCCACACGCCCGTGGGGCGCTGGCCGGGCTCACACTCGACACGGATCCGGTCGCGGTTCTGCGCGCGGCCATGGAGGCGGTCGCCTACCGCGTCGCGCTGGTGGCGCGGCTGCTCGATGCCGCGGCTCCGGGGGAGCGGACCATCATCGCCAGCGGCAGCGCGCTGCTGCGGAACCCGATCTGGCTCCAGATCCTGAGCGACGTGCTCGGCCGGCCGCTGTTGGCCGGAGCGGCGCCGGAAGCGTCGCTGACCGGCGCGGCGCTGATGGCTCTGGCGCGCCTGCCGCGGGAGGTCGGCGGCCAGCCCGACCTGCTGGATCGGATCGCGGCCGGGCCAGTTCCCGCTGCGGCCCGGTACGATCCCGACCCGGACCGGCATCACACCTACCAGTCCGCCATCGCACGCCAGGAACGCCTGTACCGCCGCCTCATCGCCGATGCCGGATGAGGTGAGAAGCAGGCGTTCCTTCGCCCGTTTTCAGTAGCCGGATGCGCCGCGCCATTCGCGGAGCGGTGACGCGCGCCCGGATACCTTGCGATTCATTAACCATATTCGGTAGGCTATTCGCCCGGGGGGGGAGGAGACGCGGCCAGCCTGCGGCTCCGCGACCCGTAGTCCCGTACATCGTTGCAACAAGCGTTGACTTCCGCGTGGGCGAGAGGTCCCAATTACCGCTGACCGCTTGTCACCGACCGCCAACGGCGACTAAGCTCTGAGGTACCGCGCCGAGCGCCTGGGGACCCATCGCCGCCACAACGGGCATCGTGTCAGCCGGTGGGTGTGCTCGCGTGACCCGGCCGTGTTGAGTGCGCACCCGTGCCTTCCCGTGCGCTCGCGCGGAGGAGTATGTTGAGGAGAGGAGACCACGTGTGAATCCGCGACCGGTGCGCCCCGGCGGCTCACTACAGCAGAGTTTGCTGGCTCTCGGGTCGCTCTCCGTGGCCGTCGGGCTGGCTGTGTGGCAGCAGCGATCGCTCGGGCGAGGCCGCAGCGACTCCGTCACCGCGGTCGAGCGGCCGGAGACGACCTTCAGCGACGTGGCGGGGCTGATCGAGGCCAAGGAGGAGCTCGCCGAGATCGTGACCTTTCTCCGCGATCCCGAGCGCTTCCGCCGCATGGGGGCGCGGATGCCGCGCGGGGTGCTCCTGGCCGGACCGCCCGGCACCGGCAAGACGCTGCTGGCGCGCGCCGTGGCCGGGGAGGCCGGCGTGCCGTTCTTCGCGATGTCGGCCTCGCAGTTCGTCGAGGTGTACGTCGGCGTCGGCGCAAAGCGTGTCCGGGACCTGTTCGCCGCCGCGCGCAAGGCATCGCCTGCCATCGTCTTCATCGACGAGATCGACGCGATCGGCCGCCGCCGGGGCGACAGTCAGAGCCACCAGGAGTATGAGCAGACGCTGAACCAAATCCTGGTCGAGCTGGACGGCTTCCAGCCGCGCCAGGCGGTCGTCGTGATCGCCGCCACCAACCGAAGCGACATCCTCGACCCGGCACTGCTTCGGCCGGGACGGTTCGACCGCCGCGTGGAGCTGTCGCTGCCGGACCGGGCCGAGCGGGCCGCGATCCTCCGGGTTCACGCGCAGGACAAGCCGCTGGCGGCCGATGTCGACCTGGACGCGTTGGCCGCGCGGACCGTGGGACTCTCCGGTGCCGATCTGGAGAACACCTTGAACGAAGCCGCGCTGCTGGCACTCCGCCGCGGCGGCGATGAGATCACCCAGGCCGACCTGGAGGAGGCGGTGGACCGGGTCATCGCTGGGCCGAGCCGCCGGAGCCGGGCTCTCAGTGCCCGCGAGCGGGAGACGATCGCCGTCCACGAGGCGGGCCACGCGCTGGTGGCTCACCAGCTCGCCTCGGCCGACGCGCCGCGGCGGGTGACGATTCTCGGGCGGGGCCAGATGGGCGGCGCCACGGTGCTGGCGCCCGATGAGGACCGGCGTCTCTGGACGCGCGGCCAGTTCCTCGACCGGCTGGCCGTCCTACTCGGCGGGTACGCCGCAGAGGAGCACCGCTACGGTGAAGTGACGACCGGATCGTCCGGCGACCTGAGCCAGGCGAGCGCGCTGGCGCAGGCGATGGTGACCACCTACGGCATGGGCAAGAGCCTGCGCGGGCGCGCCTTCGACGCGCACGGCCCCGTGTCGGAGGAGACGAGCCGGGCGATCGACGAGGAAGTCTCGGCGCTGGTGAGCGAGGCGCTGGAGCTGGCCAGCCGCACTATCGCCAACGCGTCGGATCGACTGGAAGCGCTGGTGACCGCGCTGCTGGCCGAGGAGACGCTGGACGAGGCCCGCCTCGCGGAGATCCTCGGCCCCCGCCCGGTTCGTGCGTCGCTGAACTGACCCGCTCTCCTACAACGGCCCTCACCCTCGGCCCCTCTCCCAATGTTGGGAGAGGGGCGTTGTCTTGTGCACCGCGAGGCGTCCTCGGGCGCGGCGCGTTCTCGTCTCATGCGCCCGACGGGCACGAGGAAAGGCTGATAAGCCGCGGTGACGCATATCATGCTTCCCTACTATGACCGCCTTGCGCACTCGATCGCATTCACAAACTAGATCTGCACGGGCAGAATGAGCGCCAACAACTTGCTTATTGTGTCTCGCTCTCTTGCACTCGATGTCGGTGGTTCATCGAGATAGACGAGGCCGCATCTCGGTCTGAAGGGCGCCGATTGTCAAGCGTCCCGACTTGGACTGGTTGCCGTTTAGGTCGGGCGGTGGCTCCGGGTTTCACGCGTCGCCGGCGGGGGTGCCGGCACGTCTGGCCAGGGGTGATGAGGGCTTTTCTCCTGCCCGCACGACGGAGATGCGCCTCGGCGAGGGGAAAGGGGGATGCCTGATGCAAGACGCCGGAAGCGTAGCGCGGTCCGCTCCGCAGCGTGGGGCGTTGCGGCGGCTTCGCCAATCGGGCCGGCGCCGTCGTTCCTCGCTGCTGATGGCCGTCGTCCTCCTGCTTGCGGCGAGTATCTTCCCGAGCGTGGGCGGTGTCTCGGGTGTGCAGGCGCAGGGGATTGTCTGCGAGGATCTCGCGGGCATGACGATTCCCGCCGAGGAGATCGGCCTGCCCACGACCGGCGCGACCGTGCAGCAGGCCGTCGCCGTGGAGGCGACCGGCAGCCTGCCTCCGTACTGCCGCGTCGAAGGTATCATCAGCCCGGTCGATCCCACGGCGCCGAACATCCGGTTCCGCGTCAACCTCCCGGTTGAGTGGAACGGCTCGGCGATGCACTTCGGTGGGGGCGGCTACAACGGCACCGTCGTCTCGGGGACCGGCGCTGCGCCCGGTGCACCGCCCGGCACGCCGGTACCGCTGGCGCGCGGCTTCGCCACCTTCGGCAGCGACTCCGGGCATGAAGGGGGCAATGCGAGCTTCGCGCTGAATGAAGAAGCGATGGTCAACTTCGGCTACGCCGCGCTGAAGAAGACGCGCGACGTCGCCGTGACAATCATCACTGCTCACTACGGCCGCGGACCGGCCTACACCTACTTTGTCGGCAGTTCGCAGGGCGGTCGCGAGGCGGTCACCGTCGCCCAGCGGTTCCCCGAGGACTACGACGGTGTCCTGAGTGTCGTGCCCGTCCTCAGCTTCACCGGCTTGCAGATCGCCGGCAACCGCATGGGCGCACCGCTGATCAACGGCGGCTGGATGAATTCCGCGAAGATCTCGTTGCTAGCCAACGCCGTGCGCGCGCTGTGCGACGGCCGCGACGGCCTCGTCGATGGCTTGGTCGCGAAGTACGCCGACTGCGAGGACTTCGACCCGGCGGTGCTCCGCTGCCCGGACGGTACCGACGCCGGGGACCACTGCCTCTCCGACGCGCAGATCGCCGCCGTCCGTACCCTGCGGTCGCCGCTCGAGTTCGACTTCCCGCTGGCGAACGGCGTGACGGCCTATCCGGCATGGACGATCGGCAACGAAGACATGCCCGGCGGCTGGCCGCAATGGGTGATGGGCAGTGCTCCCCCGCCCGCGGTCCAGAACCCTGGTCCCAACCCCGGCGGTCCCGGGATCGTCAACTACGGGGCGCAGTTCGTCCGGTTCTTCATCGCCCAGGATCCGGCCTTCCAGACCTACGACTTCGACCACAACGACCCGCGGTGGCGCGAGCGGATCGAGCACGTCTCGGCGATCGTGGACGCGACCGATCCGGACCTGTCCGCCTTCCACGCCCGGGGCGGCAAGCTGATCCTGGTCGAGTACCTGGGCGACCACGGGCGGAACCCGTGGGCCGGGATCCAGTACTACGAGAGCGTCGTCGAGACGCTGGGCAAGGGGCAGACGGACAAGTTCATGCGGCTCTACGTGTCCCCCGGCGCCGACCACGGCGGCAACAACGGCCCCTCTCGGGTCGATTGGGTCTCGGTGCTCACGGACTGGGTTGAGCACGGGAAGGCACCGGGCGAGGATCTGGTGATGGTCCAGAGCCAGGGCGACACCGTGGTGCGGACGATGCCGGCCTGCCTCTATCCCAACTGGCCGCGGTACATGAAGGGCGACCCGTACGACGCGGCGAGCTTCACGTGCACGAAGGCGCCCGGGTTCCGCGGCTTCGGCGCCGGCAAGGGCAGCAACTAACCCGAGACCGTGATGACGTGCCCTCGGCAGCGACGGGGTGAGCCCCGCCTGATGCGGCCCAGTGGCAAGTCTGGCCAGGACCCCCCGGCGCCTGCCGGGGGCGTGTTCTTCTGGGGGCACCGAGGCATCGGGCGCGGCCTCTCGGGTGCGAGACGTCCCCCGAGCACACAGCGAGAAATGCAAGCGGGAGGGCATATGCCCTCCCTCGCTGGACTCTGACGCTTTCGGCTGGACACTACCCAGGGGAGACCTCCGGGTATATCGTGACCGGTTAGTCGCCCTGTCGTTAGCACGGGAGTTCCCGCGTGTTGTAGCTTGCCACCGAGCTGACACCTCTGGGGGACTGTTTCTGTCATCGCCCCTGGTACTGTTGGCCGCCCATCATCCCGTCCTCCGCCGGGAGCAGCGATTCCAGCACTGCGTCGCACTCGCTTATGGGTCCCACGGCGCCTCCATCCACCACACTCAGACACCAAGCGCCCTGTCATCCAACCGGAGGTGCCACAGTCCATTCCTGGGCGCCGAACCGCCCTGGTGTCGTCCATCCCTGCGATGTGCTTGGAGCACACCCCGTGCGTGCTCTGACTTGGAGGCTGTGCTCTTCAGCGCATCTCACGTATACTGGTACGTGCGCAACAGGAGTGATAGATGAGTCAACCTACGATCTATACAATCGGACACAGCAATCAGAGCGCGTCGGCACTGATTGCGCTTCTCCGTCGGCATCGAATTGAAGTGCTCATCGATGTCCGAAGCGCGCCCTATAGCCGTTACTCTCCTCACTTCAACCGCGAGGCGTTACAAGAAACGCTGAGCGACGCCGGCATACGATACCGTTTTGCTGGTGAGTACCTCGGTGGGCGTCCTACTGACCCCGGCTGCTACGACGAGCTCGGAAAGGTCGATTACCAGAAGATCGCGGAAAAGGCGTGGTATCAGGCTGGGATCGAGCGGGTGATCGAGTATGCGTCCACCGCGCGCACGGCCATCATGTGCAGCGAAGAGGATCCCAATCACTGTCACCGGCACAAGCTCATCGCACAGACCCTTCTGGGCCGGGGACTCACCGTGCTGCATATCCGCGGGGACGGGCGCATTGAGCCCGCACACCCGCTAGCCGTCCAGGCGAGGTTGTTTGGATGACGACTGAGACCGTGCCGCTATATACGATCGGATTCACCCGACGGAGCGCCGAATCGTTTTTCGAGACGCTCCGCGAGCATGGCGTGGCTCGTCTCATCGACGTGCGAGCCAACAACACCTCCCAGTTGGCTGGATTTTCCAAGCGGGACGACCTTATTTACTTCCTCCGTCTGATCCTGGGTGCTGAGTACCATCACCTTGAAATCCTGGCTCCAACGCCAGAGATCCGAGCGACGATGAAACCTGGCGGTGGTGGATGGGCGGCGTACGAGCCTCGGTTCCTGTCGCTGCTGGATGAGCGCCGGATCCTTGACCACCTCTCCCGATCGTTCTTCACGGACAAGATCTGTTGCCTGCTATGCAGCGAGGCGACCCCTGAGCACTGTCATCGCCGCCTGGTCGCTGAGTACCTGCAACGCGCATGGCCTGAACTTCGAGTCGTGCACCTATAGGCACCGCGGCATTGGCATTTCTGTCAATGTCGCTCGCAACGAATCGCCCGCTATCGTGGGAGGGGAGGTCTATGCGCGAGCGGCTGATTGTCACCGATGTGGCGGCGATGGACTCCGGCGTCTGTATCGCGGGCTACGTGGGAGCGCGGTCCACACGACCAGTGTTGCCGGAAGGCGGTGGAATTCCTTGGGCGTACCTTCGTGACGAGTCGGGGAACTTCGTTGAACCTCTGACGGAGGTGGAAATCAACCTCCTTAAGCACACCCCTCGCCCACCGCATACCGAGGATCGGCTGATCGACGGCACCGGACGGATCCGCATCGTTCGGCGTCTACCAGAACCTGAGGCGCAATCCTTCCTTCGACGGGTGTGCCGTGGTTCCGTCACCGATCTCTTTGGTGCAGAAATCGTCGATCGACGTTACATCCTGCCTGGGCAAGGACATTCCTCACTGGGTACGCTACGTGTGTCGAGGATCACCTGGCTCGATCTCGACCGGGACGAGGATCGTGGCCGCGATCAGTTCACACTCGGCTTTGCCGATTCGACCGGAATGAGTTATCGCCTGCGCGTTACCGACGTGGCATTTCGCGAGCACTGTCGTCGTACTTGGGAGCGCACGAGCGGCCGTCGCGATCTCGCAGCGATTCGCGTACGAGAGCGGTTGAACGATGCGGAGGAGATCTTCCTGCGGATTGGCTTGAGTCGGCCGTTTGAGCCAGGCCCCGGCGTCGGCCGTCGCTGCTATCTGATGGTCACCGGTGTCTACACGTTTCCAAGCTATTTGGACGCACCGTGGGCTGAGTACTACGCGGCGTTGAGCGAATTGGGCTGAGCGCCGGAAAGTCATCCACATGCTGATGGACCGACTGGCGGGTGCGCTGGCCGCACTTCACGAAGGCAGGCGGGAGGGCATGTGCCCTCCCGCCGGTATTTGCGTGGGGTGGTGCGCCTAGCGCTTCGCGGTGGCGAAGCGCTTGGCGACCTCGTCCCAGTTGACCACGTTCCACCAGGCCTCGACGTAGGCCGGGCGGCGGTACTGGTACTTGAGGTAGTAGGCATGCTCCCAGACGTCCAGGCCCATGATCGGGTAGAGGCCGTCCATCAGGGGGCTGTCCTGGTTCGCCGTGCTCATGACCTCGAGCTTGCCGTTGCGCCAC
>NZ_JADGHZ010000137.1 GCF_019683595.1 Sphaerobacter sp.
GCCGCCCCCCCCCTCCGCGCCCCCGCGCGCCCGCCCCCCGGGGGGGGGCCCCCCCGCGGCCCTGGCCATACCTAGTCCTCGAGGTACCAGTCGGCGGCGCCATACAGCGTGCCGCGCGGGTTGAAGTAGCCGACGCGCACACCCTTCAGTCGGGTGCTCCAGGCGTCTGCCGAGGCGGATTGGTAGAGGGGCAGCGCCGGGCGCTCCCGGGCGAAGATCTCGGCGGCGCGCGCGTAGGCCTGCTTGCGGACTTCCTGGTCGAGCGTTGAACTCGCTTCCTTGATGGCCGCGTCGAACTCGGCGTTGCGCCAGTGGCAGTAGGTGAAGCCGCCGGGGTTCTCCTCGCTCGGGATCGAGTCGGAGGTGAAGACGGCAGCCCAGTCTGCGGGATCGACCTCGTAGCCGTCGCGGCTCATGACGATGTCGTAGTTGCCGCGCGCGAGCAGGCCACCCTCCTGGTAGCTCCCAAAGATGGTGTTGGAGGGGACGTTCTCGATCTTCAGCTCGATCCCGATGTCCTTCATGTTCTGCTGGATGAGCTGCTGGTACAGCTCGCGCGTCTGGTCACCGGCGATCGTCTGGAAGCGGAGGCTGGCGCGGACGCCGTCCTTCTCCCGGATGCCGTCGGACCCGCGCTGCCAGCCGGCGGCGTCGAGGATCTCGTTGGCCTTGTCCGGGTCGTACGGGGTGACCGGCATGTCGAGGGCGGCCCAGCCGGCGTAGATGAAGGCACCGGTGAGCGAGCCGAAGCCGCCGAGGATCTCATCGATGATCGCCTGGCGGTCGATGCCGTAGTCCATGGCCTCGCGGATCGCCGGGTCGCCGAGGACGGGGTGCGGCTTGGTCGGGTCGCCGTTGTCGGAGAGGTTGAGCCAGAGCCACTCGACGCTCGCGCCGCCCTCGAACAGTTCGACATGGACCGGCTTCCCCTCTTGCTCGGCCTGGGTCAGGGTGGGCAGGTCCCCGGTCACGATGAAGTAGACGTAGTCGTACTCGCCGGCGATGAAGGCCGCGATGGTGGCTTCCTTCTCGGGCGAGACCTTGATGGTGATGCCGTCGAGGTAGGGCTTCTCGGGGTCACGGTAGTTCGGGTTGCGCTCGAGGATGATCTGGTCGCCCGTCTTCCACTCTTTGAAGACGAACGGGCCGGTGCCGAGCGGCAGGCGCGCCAGTGGGTGCTCCTGGGTGACGGCGGTCGAGTCGAACTTGTGCTTTGGAAGGACCGTCTGCCACAGGTCGAGGTAGCCGGGGTTGATCTCCTTCATCTTCACCTCGACGGTGAGCGGGTCGATCGCCCGGACCGACTCGATCTTGTCGTAGGCCGCGGGGACCAGCGGGGTGCTCTCGGGGTTCTTGTAGACCTCGAAGGTGAAGACGATGTCCTCGGCGGTGAACGGCTCACCGTCGGACCAGGTGATCCCCTCCTTGAGCTTGTAGGTGATGGTCAGGGAGTCGGGCGAGATCCCGCCGTTCTCGATCGTCGGCACCTCGGCTGCCAACACCGGCTGGTACTCGCCATTGGCGTCGGCGATGAAGAGCGGCTCGACCACGAGGACGGACAGGAACGAGCCGGACTGGCTGTTGAAGAATTCGTTCATCTGGCCCGGTTCCTGGATCAGGGCGATGACCGCCCGGCCGCCCTTCTTCGGGCCGTCGCTCGAACCGGTCTCCGTGGTACTCGTGCCGCTCGCGGGCGTCTCGGACCCGGAGGCGGGGGTCGACCCGCCACCACCGGTTGCCGATGTCGAATCGGCGCTCTCTCCGCCGCGGCAGGCGGCCAGCAGGGTGATCAGTGCCGGCGCCGAGAGCCCGAGGGCCGCGCCGCGGCGCAGCACCTCGCGCCGGCTGAGACGGCCGGCCATCGCGAGCTGGGCCAGCCGGCGAGTGTGGTCCAAAGCCCGGTCGTCCATCCTTATCTCCTCCTTACGGGCTCCGCGCGAGGCGACGAGCCCAAGCACGCCGCCGGGTCTGCCCCGGGCGGTCTCCCCCAGTGCGCCGGTTACGGCTGCGTGAAGGCGTAGTGGTGATACGGATGCTGGTCCGGCGGGCCGACTGCGACCCACATCTGGCCCTGCGTCGGTTGAGCGATGACGGAGGCGAACGTCATCACGTCGCGCTCCGCATCGTCCTCCGGCCAGCGGCAGAGCGCGTTGGGCGCTCCCTCGCGGTTCCGCATGATGTCCTGCATCACCGCGACGCTGAGCTGGCCCCGCCGGGCATCGAGCAGGCGCTGCATCTGCGCGTGGCGCGCGCGTGAGTTCTCCAGGTGCGACCCGGTCGAGCGCTCGGCGTCGAGGAGCTCCGGGGCGACAAAGTGGTTCGCGTGCACCAGGAGGCCGTCGTCGGGGTCGAGCCGCCCCATGCGTGTCGGGGTGGTCTCGAGGTCGGCCGCGTTCCCGTGTCGGTCGAGCATGATCAGGTTGCGGGAGGAGGCCCGGTGGACGCGGGAGAGGCGCGCGATCGCGTCGTCGACCGACTCGTAGGTCAGGGCGAGGCGGGAGAGGAGGTAGCGCGGGAAGCCGACGCGCCAGCCGTCGCAGGTGATGTAGTTGGCGAAGACACCCATGCCGCGGTCGTTGATACCGATGTAGGAGACCTGCCCGGCCGGGGTGAGCATCAGCACGGCCGGGGCGTCGTCGGGCACCAGCTCAACGACGACGCCGATCTCCCGGTAGAACGGCGGCAAGTCCGCGTTCTGCCCGATCATGGGGACGCCGTCGGCGGTCGTGCCCGCCAGGGCAACGAAGGTGGTGCACTCGTCCGCCGGCTCGGCCGGCTGGCCGGTATCCGGCACCACGGCCAGCTCGGCGCGGAGCTGGAGCAGGTAGGCCTCGCTCAGGGAGAGGCCCGCGCCCTCGGCGATACCCTGGATCTCTTCGTCGAAGAACGGCGCCTCACGCAGCACCGCGTCGCGGAATCGCGCGGCCTTGGCGACGGCGCGCTCGGGTGTGATGCCGTGCCGTGCCTGCAGGCGGGCCTGGGCGAGATCCCGGTGCCGGTGGATCAGCTCGGCGCAGGCCTCGCCGAACTGGCGTCCGATCTCCCGGTGCGTTCCCTGGAAGCGGAAGAAGGGGAACGCGCGTTGGTGTGCGTGCACGCGACCTCCTCTCGGCCGGGGGTTAGCGTTCCGGTGCCTGTGACACCTGTGACATCTGAAGCCGGGCACAATCTAGCATGCATGCGGCTGCGTGTCAATGCATACAATGGGATGCGATTGGGTACGCCGGCCGCGCCGTGCGATACTATGACGGGGCGGTACGCGCATCACGACAAGGATCGAGGTGGCGGGTGTCGGACACAGGGGACAGGCTGCGCTCGGACCTGGCCGCGCTGCGGGAGCGCCATGCGCGGCGCGGAGGGGCGACGGAGATCGCCTATTGGACCATTCGCGATGCGCTCCGAACGGGGATCCTCCGGCCCGGTGATCGCCTCATCGAGGTGGAGCTGGCCGCCGCGCTCGACATGAGCCGCACTCCGGTTCGGGAGGCGCTGCGGCGGCTCGAGGCGGAGCGGCTGGTCGAGAACGTGCCGCGGCGCGGGTTGGTGGTGCCCGCCATCACCCTCGATGATCTGGTCGACATCTATGAGATCCGCGGGGCGCTGGAGGGCCTGGCCGCACGCCGGGCTGCGCAGCGGATGAGCGCGGCCGAGATTGAGGCGATGCGGCAGACGGTCGAGCGGATGGAGCGCGCCCTCGCCGACGACGACCACGAAGCGGTCTCGGAGTTGAGCCGGCAGTTCCACCGGTTGCTCCGGGGTGGCTCCCCCGATGGACGCCTGCCGACGCTGCTCTCACTCCTCATGGATTCCTACGGGTTGCTTGGCCTGCACGAGTTCAACGCGCCCGGGCGGCTGAGCGCGGCGGTGGCCGAACACCGTGCCATCTACGAGGCCGTTGCGGCACGCGATGAAGAACGGGCAGAGCGCCTGGCGCGCGAACACTCGCACAACGCACTCCAGGCGCAGATCTTTGCCCACCACTTGGCGACCGATTTTTAGGCCCGGGAAGATCGCGCTACTCGGCGCCGTCGCAGAGCTCGTCGTCCTCGGCCAGCCAGGTCTCGCCATAGTCGCGCAGGAGTTCAATGATCGGAAGGACGGCGCGTCCCTTCTCGGTCAAGGTGTACTCCACGCGTGGCGGGATCTCGCTGTACTGCCGCCGGGTGATCATGCCGGCCGCCTCCAGGTGGCGCAGGCGCCCGGAGAGAACGCCTGGGCTCATCCCGGTCGATTCCTGCAGTTGGTGAAACCGGCGGCAGCCGTCGGCCAGGTCGTGCACGATCAGCAGCGTCCAGTGGTCACCGAGGAGCTTGGCAGCGCGCGTGACCGGGCAAGCGCAGGCGCTCGTCTGTTGTGTCTGGGCCATGCTCTCGCTCCCTCGGTGTCTGCGATGTTCCTCCTCAGTATAGCAGGCCATGTCCTTGACATCGCCTCGCTTCAATGATACCATGCCGATAGGCACTACGAGATTCGTAGTTACTCGTTATCGGGGAGGAACTATGTCCACGCAACAGGCTCAGGCAACCCAAACGATCGCGGGGCGCGCCCGCTGGGCGATCGATCCCGTGCACAGCGAGATAGGGTTCGCCGTCCGGCACATGATGGTCGCCACGGTCCGCGGTCGTTTCGGCGAGTTCTCCGGCCATGTCGATTTCGACCCGGCCGAGCCTACCGGCGCGTCGGTCGAGGTGAGCATCAACGCCAAGAGCATCGACACGCGGAACCCGGATCGGGACGCGCACCTGCGCTCGCCGGACTTCTTTGATGCCGAGAATCATCCGACGATCACGTTCAAGAGCCGCCGGATCGAGGCGGTCGGTGGCGATCAGTACCGGGTGATCGGTGACCTGACCATCCGCGGCACCACCCGCGAGGTCGTGCTCGACACCACCTACTACGGCGCGCACCCCGATGCCTTCGGTGGTGTCCGCGCCGGTTTCCATGCGACCACCAGCATCAACCGGTTCGACTTCGGCCTGAACTGGAACGCGGCCATCGAGGCGGGCGGCGTGGTCGTTGCCGACACCGTCAACATCACCATCGACCTCGAGGTGGTGCGGCAGTAACCCGCCTTGTGTCGTCGCGACTCAGTGAGAAACCCCCGCCGGGCGGCGGGGGTTTTTCGCTATGTGCCGCTCAGGGTGACACCGATGACGTGGTGGGGAACCACGCCCGGACTGAGCCGGCCGGCGTCGCCGGGCTACGCTCTCACTGGAGGCGGGAGACGACGGCGAACAGGAGCGCGCAGGAGGCGAGGACGATCACGCAGAGGAGCAGGCCGAAGAGCACCCCGAGGATCCCGGCCCGCCGGATGTCGCTCTGCCGGGCCAGCGCGTTTTCCAGTCGATCTAACCCACGCTGCAGCCGTTCACGCACCTGCTTGTCCCTTCCTGCCGCCCCATGGCGCCGATGGAGAGCCACTGCTCGTATGATATAGTGCCAGTGGGAGCAACAGCATCAGGGAGAACGACGTGATCGGCAAGGTCGCGATACTCGGCCGCCGCATCATCGAGAACGTGGACCGCGTCATCGTCGGCAAGTCCGCTGTGACCGAGTTGATCCTGGTCGCGCTCCTGTGTGAGGGCCACGTTCTGATCGAGGATGTGCCGGGCGTCGGCAAGACGACCCTGGCCCGCGCCGTGGCCCGCTCGATCGGCGGGCAGTTCCGGCGCATCCAGTTCACGCCCGACCTGCTCCCGTCCGACATCAGCGGCATCTCCTACTACAACCAGAAGCTGGGCGAGTTCCAGTTCCGGCCGGGACCGGTCTTCGCCAACATCCTGCTCGCCGACGAGATCAACCGGGCCACGCCTCGCACCCAGTCCGCCCTGCTGGAGGCGATGGAGGAGCGGACGGTGACGGTCGAGGGGGACACGATGCCCCTGCCACGGCCCTTCCTCGTGCTGGCGACTGAGAACCCGGTCGAGCTGGAGGGAACCTTTCCGCTGCCCGAGGCGCAACTCGACCGCTTCCTCCTGCGGATCGCGATCGGCTACCCGGAGGAGGACGAGGAGGCGGAGATGCTGCTGCGCTTCCAGCGCGAAAACCCGCTCGATGCGTTGGAGCCGGTTGCATCCCCGGACGACCTGCTGGCCGCCGCGGCAGCCTGCCGCGAGGTGCATGTCGACGACGACCTGCGTCGCTACGTCACCGACATCACGCGGGCGACCCGGGCGCATGAGGCGGTCGCGCTCGGCGTCAGCCCGCGGGGCACGCTCGCGCTGTTCCGAGCCGCGCAGGCGCTCGCCGCCCTGCGCGGGCGCGACTTCGTCCTGCCCGACGACGTCAAGGAGGTCAGCCACGCCGTCCTGGTCCACCGCCTGATCCTCAGCCCGGAGGCGCGCCTCCGCGGCCGCGATGCCCGGCAGATCGTCGACGAAATCCTGGCCGCCGTGCGCGTGCCGGTGGAGCAGGTGTGAGCAGTCATGCGTCATTCTCCCCTCTCCCCTGGTGGGAGAGGGGCCGGGGGTGAGGGGGACGGATGACGCATCACGCATGACGTATGACGCATGAGATCCAACTTCTTCACCTCCATCTGGATCTACGGCGCGGCGGTGTTCCTGCTCCTGGGCATGGCGCTGCGCCAGCCCGCGCTCTCGATTCTGGCGCTGCTGACGCTGCTCACCGCCGGGGGAAGCTGGCTCTGGAGCCGGCGGAGCCTCGACGGGGTCGTCTACGAACGCACCCTCTCGGCCACCCGCGTCTTCCGCGGCGAGTCGATCGTCCTGACCGCCAGCGTGGTCAACCGCAAGTGGCTGCCGCTTCCCTGGCTGGAGGTGGAGGATCAGATCTCCGACCGGGTCAAGGTGCGGGAGCGGGAGACGCTCCCGAGCGCCCGTCCGGGGATGACGCTGCTGCGCATCACCACGTCGGTCCGCTGGTTTGAGCGCGTTACGTGGACCTTCCACCTCGACTGCCCCAAGCGCGGCGCCTACGTGATCGGTCCGCCTTCGCTCCGCTCCGGCGATCTCTTCGGCTTTTTCTCGCGCGAGGAGCGCCGGCACGATCAGTGCCGTTTCATCGTCTATCCCCGTGTCGTCCGACTGGAGGACCTCGGGTTGCCGGCGCTGCACCCCTTCGGCGAGCGACGTGTCCCTCACCACCTGATAACCGACCCGGCCCGCACCATCGGTATCCGCGACTACCGCCCGGAGGACTCCTTCCGCTTCATCCACTGGAAGGCCACCGCGCGGATGCAGGAGGTCCAGGTCAAGGTCTTCGAGCCGACCGTCTCGGTGCACCTGGGCGTCTTCCTCTGCCTGGACACCTTCGAGCGCTACTGGGAGGGGGTCGACTACCAGCGGGCGGAGAGTGCCATCGTCGCGGCCGCGTCGATCGCTGCCCACGGGCTGGAGCAGCGCTACCTGGTCGGCATGTACGCCAACGGCGTACTGGCCGGGTCCGACCAGGCCCTACGCATTCCCGCCGGGCGCGGGCCGGATCAGTTGACGGCGATTCTGGAAGGGCTGGCGAAGCTGACGCCGCTGGCGGCGACCAACTTCCCGCGCCTGCTGCGCAACGAGGCGCGGCGCTTCCCCTGGGGCAGCACCGTGGTCGTCGTGGCGGCCCTCATGACCACCGCGTTGGCAAATGAGCTGGCGGCGTTGCTGGCGGCCGGGCACCGCGTCGTCCTCGTCTGCGTCGGGGAGGTCGAGCCGCCGCCCCTGCCGGGCCTGGTGGTCCACACCCTGCCGGAGAACCTGCTGGGCACCGTGCCCGGCCACCGCTACGTGCACACGGTAGACCTGGGAGTGCCGGCGCCATGATCGCGCGCGACCCGCTGGGACTGGCCGTGATGGTGAGCGACCTCCGCGCCAGGCTTGACTGGCGCGAGGAAGTCGTCGCACTGGCGCTGATCGTGGCCGAGAGCGCCATCCTCTATCTGTACCTGGGCGTCCTCCTGCCCGAGATCTCGCCGCCGTACGCCGCCTTTCCGGGCTGGCTGATCGCGTTGCTGCTGGCGGTGGCCTACTTCGTTCCCCGCCTCCTGACCGAGCTTCGCCTGTGGGGTGCGCACTTCGAGGCGGTGCTGGGGCTGACGCTCGTCGCGTCGCTCCTGCTGGCGCTCAAGGTCGCCGCCTTCCCGGACATGCCCTGGCTCTCCACCGGCTGGCTGGACGGATCCCTCGATGGGCTGATCCTGCGGCCCAACCCCTCGGTTCGCCCACCGTGGGCCGTCGTCGCGGTGGTGGCGTACACCTGGTGGCGCGGGCGTTCCCGGGCCGAGCCGATGCTGGAGACCACCTACCAGATGCTCCGCTGGGGCACCGCGGCCGTAGCCGGTGGGCTGCTGCTGGTGCTGGTCGCCACGCCGCCCGATGCGCCGATTCGGGACGGCACGGCCGGTGCCGTGGTCATCTATTTCGTAGCCGGGCTGATGGCGGTGGGTGTGGCCCGGTTTCGGCTGGAGGGCCTCCGCAGCGGCGCTCCGCTCGGCCCGCCCTGGCTGGCGACCTTTGCCGTGCCGATCGCGGGAATCGTCATCATCGCCGTGCTGGCTGCCGGGATCTTCTCCCGCAGCTTCCTCGACACGCTGCTGACCGCGCTCGGCCCACTCCTCTGGCTGCTCGGCTTCGTGGTCCGGGCGCTGGTGTTGCTGATCGCCCTGCTCGCCTTCCTCATCATCGCCCCGGTGCTCTGGCTAATGGAGCGCTACGGCTTCGGCACCCTGCCGCTGCTGGACCGCCTGCCGCGTGCGGGCAACCCGCTGGATCAACTCGACCGCTTCGCCCGCCAGTCGCTCCACGTCGCCGACCCGGCGCGCTACCTCGTCGCCGGGATCGTCCTGATCCTGCTCGGCTCGGCCCTGATCCGGTACGCCTACCGGCGACGCCGCCGCTGGCGCGCGGGTGCGCTCGAGCAGCGGGAGTCGGTCTTTGCATGGGAGGAAGCGGTCGGCGGGCTGGCCCAACCGCTACTGCGCCTCCTGCGCCGGGCGCGCCCGCGGGGCGATCCGCTCGCAGCCCTGCGCGGCGACCCCCGCTGGGCGCACACCGTCGCCATCCGCGAGACGTACATCCGCCTGCTACGCCGGAGCGCGCGCGCCGGCGTGGCCCGACCCCGCGGCGCGACTCCGGCCGAACATGCCCGCCGCCTGGCCGCCCGGTTCCCGACCGACGCCGGCCCGATCACCACCATCACCACCCACTACGAAGCCGCCCGCTACCAGGCCACCCC
>NZ_JADGHZ010000138.1 GCF_019683595.1 Sphaerobacter sp.
GTCGGGCGCCTGATCGAAGTCGGCGGGGGCGTCGGGGCGTGGGTGGACTACGAGTCGCTGGCCCTCGGGTCGCTCGCGAGTCTGGAGGAGGATCTGCGCCGGGCATCCGGCCGGCCGCTGATGCCGGCGGGTGCCGTGGAGCCACTGGTCGCGGGGACGGAGATTGACATTCCGCTCCTCAATGGTTGGCGACTGCGAGGCCGGGTTGGGCAAGGCGACTGGCGCCTGCGCACGCGCCGGGCGGGAGATCGGGTGGTCGTGTCGGGAGGGCGGCACCGCTCATTACAGGACTTCCTGGTCGACGCCAAGGTGGCGGCGTATCTGCGAGACTGGCTGCCGCTGCTGGAGCGGGATGGGTTGATTGTGTGGGTGGCCGGAGTGCCGTCTCTGGCGTTCGACGGCGCCGGGACGACGCTCCGGTGCGAGCGGTTGGAGGACTGCTGAGCCGTGGCGGAGGGTTTGAGGGACATACCCCTGCACCGGGGGCTGGACCGGATCTTGATCGACGAGGAGACCCTGCAGGCGCGCGTCAGGGAACTGGGGCGGGAGATTCGGGAGTACTACGGTGATCGCACCCCGCTGCTAATCGGGGTGCTAACCGGCGCGTTCGTCTTCATGGCCGATTTGGCGCGGGCAATGGAGATTCCGCTCCGCGTCGAATTTATGGCGGTGTCGAGCTACGGACAGGCGACACAAACGTCGGGTGTGGTGCGGATCCTGAAGGATCTCGACCGTCCCATCGAAGGCGAACATGTGCTATTGGTCGAAGACATCATCGACAGCGGACTCACTCTGGAATACCTGATCGATGTCTTGCAGCGGCGCAACCCGGCCTCGCTGCGGCTGGTTGCACTGCTGCGCAAGGACAAGCCGCGCAGCGTGCCCGCACGGGCCGATTGGGTGGGCTTCGACATCCCGGACGAGTTCGTCGTTGGCTACGGCCTGGACGTGGCCGGCCGATACCGGAACCTTCCGTTCGTCGCCGTGGTCAAACCCGACGCCGTGCTGGGCAAGTAGGGTGCGGATTTCCCGGCTGCCGAGGCGTCGCGTCCTGTCTGTTATAATCAAGCTACCCTGTTTAGCCCGCGTGACCGTGGCGCAAGCACAGGGACCAATCGATGCGCATGGCGCGGTCGGAGGGCACTGAATGGCCGAAAACAAGTGGCTACGCAATGGATTCGTCTGGATCGTCCTGATCATCGCGGTCGTCGCGCTGTGGGTCACCTTCATGAAGGACGGGGGCAGCGCGCGGGAAGAGAACTTCGCCGATGTTGCCGCGGACATCCGCCAGGGCCGCGTCGCGCGGATCGTGATGACCGAGGGCTCCAACGACATCCAGGTGCAGTACATCGGTGAGGAGGAGCCGCGCAGCAGCCGGCTGCCACCGGATGTCAACATTTACCAGGCACTCGAACAGTACGGCCTGTCGGGAGCGGACGTCGAGATCCGGGTGAATCCGGCGAGCCAGTGGGGTAACTGGCTGAGCGCGCTGACGTTCATCCTGCCGACGCTGTTCCTCATAGGTATCGTCGTCTTCATGATGCGGCAGGCCCAGGGGACGAACAACCAGGCCATCTCCTTCGGGAAGAGCCGCGCGCGGATGTTCACGGGCAACAAGCCGACGGTGACGTTCGCCGACGTGGCCGGTGTCGAGGAGGCCAAGGAGGAGCTGGTCGAGGTCGTCGAGTTCCTGAAGTACCCGGACAAGTTCGCCTCGCTGGGTGCGCGCATTCCGCGCGGGGTGCTGCTGGTTGGCCCGCCCGGAACAGGCAAGACGCTCCTGTCCCGCGCCGTGGCCGGTGAGGCGGGCGTCCCGTTCTTCAGCATTAGTGGTTCCGAGTTCGTCGAGATGTTCGTCGGCGTCGGCGCCAGCCGCGTCCGTGACCTGTTCGACCAGGCAAAGCGCAACGCGCCATGCATCGTCTTCATCGACGAGATCGACGCGGTCGGACGGCAGCGCGGTGCTGGTCTCGGCGGTAGCCACGACGAGCGCGAGCAGACGCTGAACCAGATCCTGGTCGAGATGGACGGCTTCGACAGCACGACCAACGTGATCGTCATCGCCGCCACGAACCGGCCGGACGTGCTCGACCCGGCACTGCTGCGGCCGGGCCGCTTCGACCGGCAGGTCGTGCTCGACCGGCCGGACATCGCCGGGCGGCGCGCGATCCTCGAAGTCCACTCGCGCGGCAAGCCGCTGGAGAGCGATGTCGACCTGGAGGAGCTGGCGCGGCAGACGCCGGGCTTCTCGGGTGCCGATCTGGAAAACCTGGTCAACGAGGCGGCGATCCTCGCGGCGCGACGCAACAAGAAGACGATCGGGCGTCGCGAGCTGACCGAGGCCATCGACCGGGTGATCGCCGGGCCGGAGCGCAAGAGCCGGGTGCTCAGCGAGCGCGAGAAGCTGATGACGGCGTACCACGAGGCCGGGCACGCCCTGGTGGCGCGGATGCTGCCGCACGCCGACCCGGTGCACAAGGTGTCGATCGTGGCGCGCGGCATGATGGGCGGCTACACCCGGGTTCTGCCCGAGGAGGACCGCTTCTTCTGGACGAAGAAGCAGTTCGAGGACCAACTGGCCGTCTTCATGGGCGGTCACGTGGCCGAGGAGCTGGTGTTCCAGGAGATCTCCACCGGCGCGGCCAACGACATCGAGCGGGCCACTAATCTGGCGCGCAGAATGGTCACCGAGTACGGCATGAGCAAGACACTCGGGCCGCTGGCGTTCGGCCGCAAGGAGGAGCTGGTCTTCCTGGGCCGGGAGATCAACGAGCAGCGGAACTACAGCGACGAAGTCGCCTACATGATCGACCAGGAGATCCGCAGCCTGATCGATACCGCCTACAAGCGGGCCCACGAGATCCTGAGCCAGCACATGGACAAGCTGGAAGCGATCGCCATGCTCCTGATGGAGGCGGAGACGATCGACGGGCACGAGCTGGAGGCGCTGTTCGACGAGCCGCGCCCGCGGCCGCAGTTGGTCGGCCCGCCGATAACGCGTCCGGCGGCGCTCGCCCATAAGGCGGAAGAAGCGGATCGGGGAGGCGAGCGATCGCCGCATCCGCAGCCGCACCCCTCACCGACGATGCGGCCACAGCCGGCGTCCTGACCGGCTGCACCACAAAGGCAACACAGCCACCCGGGCACGACAACGGCCCGGGTGGTTTCGTCTCCGGGGAGTGTTTCCGGGAGCGACGACGCGCGCTCAGGACCGCGTGCATCTTGGTCGCGGCGCTACGAGCCGGCGACCTCGGGAGCGGCGGAGTCGGGGAGCGGGCAATCCATCACGATGGCGTCCAACTCGCTCCGCCAGGAGCGGTCGAGGACGCTGTGGTATTCGCGGCTACGCATGAGCCGCATGGCGTCGCGTGCGGTGACACGGACCAGGCGTGTGCCGCAGCCGGCGCGCAGGAAATGGCGGCCGTCCGCGTCGCGGAAGATCAGCGTTTGCGGTTGACTGAGCCGCCGGCCGATTACCTGGTAGGCCCGGGATTCCATGGCGCACCCTCCCTGTCCGGTGCGTCGAGCGGTGAGGCGGTGGGAGGTGGGGTTCGACCTATGCTGGGCCGGCGCACCTCCGTGGATCGTGCGAGCCGGTCACTGGACCTAGCTGCGATCGGGTCTGAACGGCTGAACCGTCGCGAGGTGTGCGACGGGTGGTGTGAGTAAGGTTCGTGGGTGGAGGCAGGGGGATTCGAACCCCCGACCTCTACAGTGCGATTGTAGCGCTCTCCCAACTGAGCTATGCCCCCACGATCGGCCCCGTCCCGGAGCCGCGAGAAGTATACGAGGGATGACGGGTCATTGTCAAACCGGCACCGCGCCGGGCGAGAGCCGTCGATTTCCCCGGTGCTGTCACGAATTTGTGACGATGGTCCTGGAGATCAGGATGACGCTGTTGCCCGAGTTTGTCTACGATACCGTCACCAAGGCCGCGTACGTACGGGCTGGAGACGAGGCCCGTCACAAGGCCCGAGCAAGCACCCCTTTATCCCCTTGTTTCCTCTGTTGCCCCCCTAGATCGTCTCCCCGGCGCCCCAGCGCCGGGTTCCCTCTTTGTTCCGCCAGCGCCCGGATCTGCCGGGCGCTGTCCTTTCGTGCAGGGTGAATGGCTGGCCGGTATGCCGCTCCATGCCTGACCCAAGATCCGATATCGGGCGCCACGTCGAGCATCTACCCTTGGATCTCGTGATGGACGATGCGGTCCACGACCGGCAACGGAGTCGGAGCAGCCGAGAGGAGCACGACGGTGATTGGACCGATGATGGAAGTTCATGCCGAGGCGCGGCGCCGGGACCTGCTGCTCGAATCCCAGCGCGGGCGGCGGATCCCCGAGGTGGGCGGCGAGAAGCGCCGGAGCATGCGGTCGAATATCGGCGGCCGCATCGTGCGCCTCGGAGTCTGGATCGCGGGCCAGCGATCCGCCTAGAGACAAGACAATAGCTGAGGTCGGCATGCAGCCGGGTCCACGATCGGACCCGGCTCCTTCATGTTGACCGATCCTCTGTCTGACGCTGGCCCAACCACGCGGCCTCGGACAGAATAGGGGCGGAGAGGGGAGGACGCATGGCCTGGGTCTTTCTCGTGATCGCCGGCGTGTTCGAGATCACCTGGGCGGTCGGGCTGAAGCTGTCCGAGGGGTTCACCAAGCTCTGGCCGTCGGTGTTGACCATCGCGGCGATGATCCTGAGCTACGTCTTCCTCGCGCAGGCGGTGAAGTCGTTACCGCTGGGGACCGCCTACGCCATTTGGACCGGGATCGGCGCCGTCGGAGTCGCCGTCGCAGGCATTGTGCTGTTTCACGAACCGGCCAGCGTCTTGCGCCTCGTCTCCATCTCCCTCGTCGTCGCCGGCATCATCGGGCTGCGGCTGGCCACCCCCGCCTAGCCGGTTCCCCGGGCCACCGAGGCCACGTTCCCCCGTCACCCTACGACGACTGATACGGGCATGGCCCTTGCAGCCGGAGAATCAGCGATCAGGATGTCCGAACCAACCGAACCGGGAGCGCGAGAATCGCGCGTTCCCGCCGTCGTAACGGCTCTCGTAGGCCATCCAGCGCGCTGGACGGTCGCAGTCCCTACTCATCCAGCCGCCCGTGAGGCCGGCCGGTGTGAATGCGGCGTCGCCAGCCAGCGACCAGGCGGCCGCGAGGCGAGATCAGCGGCCGTGGACGGCGGCGGGTCGCCGCGTCCGCGAAGAGACGAGGGGTGCCATGAAGGACGGACAGAACACGCCAGGGACACCGCGGGACCGGCAGATCGAGGAGGCGAACAAAGCCACGATCGCCCATGCCTTCGAGGAATGGGCGGCGGGAACGGGCGGGCCCTTCGGGCTCTTGGCTGATGACGCCTCGTGGACCATCGTGGGGAACAGCCCGGTGTCGCGCACATACGAGAGTCGCCAGGAGTTCATGGACGGGGTGATTCACCCGTTCAATGCGCGGATGGCCTCGCCGCTCGTCCCGGCGGTTCGCTCGCTGTATGCGGAGAACGACTGGGTGATCGCCCTGTTCGACGCCTCCGGAACGGCACGCGACGGCAAGCCCTACCGCAACACGTACTCGTGGTACCTGCGGTTGCAGGACGGCCGGATCGTCGAGGCCATTGCCTTCTTTGACACGATAGCGTTCACGGACCTCTGGAACCGCATCACGCCTTAGCGCGCCGCATCGAGGACGCCGTGCGAGGTGAGCCAGGGCCGGTCGAGCCGGGTCGCCAGCCAGGCAGCACGGCTGCCGTATGCCGAGCCATCGCCGAGCACAAAAATAGCCCGGATTCATACTGAATCCGGACTGAGGGAGCGGGTGATGGGATTCGAACCCACGACATCCTGCTTGGGAAGCAGGCACTCTGCCAACTGAGTTACACCCGCATCTGTACCTGCCGACCCCCAGTATAGCAGATGCTTCGGCTCGTCGTCTAGAGGTGCGCCAGGGGTTCTGATGTGCCCGCTCCCGGTACCGTTGTCCTACGACGAGAAGGAACGTAATGGGACGTTTGTCCCGCGCGGGATCCTTCATCGCGGGCTACCTTGGTGAAGTGGTCCGTGTACGGCAACGCCGCCCGGAGGCGGCGTGAAGCCCGGAAGGGAAGGAGTACCGTGAGAGCTGCGCTGGTGAGGGTGACCGGGCGCTGGGTGGCGCTCGTCGCGGCGGTCGCCGCAGTGCTGGTGATCACCTCGCTCCTGGTGGTGCCGCGAGTGGCAGGTCAGCAGGGCCAGACGGTCGTCATCGACGTGGCCTTCGACCAGCCGAACATCCACCGCCTGGCGGACGCGCCGGCCGGGGCCTGGCCCGCGCGTGGAGAGGTGTCCTCCGGCGGCGGCAAGATCTTCGAACCGGACCTTGAGGCCACGGAGCAGATCGGGGAGTTCTACTTCATCGGCGTCGGCACCTCAGCACCGGACTACTTCGAGACGGCGGCCAACCATCTCTTTGAGGTGGCGCGCTTCGAGCTGTGGGGGCAGGGGAGCATCGACGTGATGGGCACCGTCACGTTCCGTGGCAAGAGCTACCTCTCCGTCACCGGCGGCACCGGTGCTTTCGCGATGGCGCGCGGCGAGTGCACCGAGGAGATGGTCGCTTCCCGTCGCGGGCGCTTCACCTGCTACATCGAGCGTTAGGTACCAACCCATCCCTTCTCTCGCGCCGTGGCGCCGCCTCACCCCCGGATGAGGCGGCGCCCGCTTCTCGTGAGCGCATCGGCTCGTTCCTCGTTACAATCCCGTAGGGGCTACATGCCCGAAGGATTCCGGACGGAGAGCGAGGATTGTTGATGCGTAGCCATCTCACCCATCTGGAGTGCACGGCGTGCGGGGAGACGTATCCCGCTGACCGGCTGATGACCACCTGCCCGGCGTGCGGCAAGGTGCTCTTTGCGCGGTACGACCTCGAAGCGGCGGCGAAGACGCTGACGCGGGAGGCGTTGGCCAGTCGGCCGTGGAATCTCTGGCGCTACGCGGAGATCATGCCGGTCCAGGATGCTCGCCATGCGCTCACGCTGGGTGAGGGAGGCACGCCGCTACTGCAGGCTTCCCGGCTCGGGAAGGCGCTCGGCTACAACCGGCTGCTGGTGAAGGACGACGGGCAGAATCCGACCGGCAGCTTCAAGGCGCGAGGGCTGTGTGCCGCGGTATCGCGAGCGGCGGAGCTGGGAGCGACCGCGGTGGCGATCCCCTCTGCCGGAAACGCCGCCGCGGCGATGTCGGCCTACGCGGCGCGCGCCGGGCTGGACGCCTACGTGTTCATGCCGGCCGACACGCCGGAGTCGATGAAGGCCGAGTGCCGCGCCTACGGCGCCAGGGTCTTCCTGGTCAACGGCCTGATCAACGACTGCGGGCGTGTCGTGCGCGCCGGCGCCGAAGCGCGGGGCTGGTTCGACGTCTCGACGCTCAAGGAGCCGTACCGGGCCGAGGGGAAGAAGACAATGGGGCTGGAGCTGGCCGAGCAGCTCGGCTGGCGCCTGCCGGATGCCATCATCTATCCCACCGGCGGCGGGACGGGCATCGTCGGGATGTGGAAGGCGTTCAACGAGCTGGAGCAGTTGGGCCTGATCGGATCGAAGCGCCCGCGGATGATCGTGGTCCAGTCCGAGGGCTGTGCGCCGATCGTGCGCGCGTTCGAGCAGGGTGAGCGCCACGCGCAGCTCTGGGAGGGCGCGGCGACAGTGGCGCCCGGCATTCGCGTGCCGGTGGCGATCGGCGACTACCTGATCCTGGACGCGGTGCGCCAGAGCGGCGGCACGGCGATCACCGTCTCCGATGAGGAGCTGCTGGAGGGCGTCCGCCTCGCGGCGACGCACGAGGGACTGTTCGTATCGCCGGAAGCGGGCGCGGTCGTCGCGGCGGCGCGGCTGCTGCGGGAGCGCGGCGTGCTGGGCCAGGACGACGAGGTGGTGCTGTTCGCCACCGGCGCGGGGCTCAAGCATACGGACCTGGTCACCGGGGAGTACCCGGTGCTGAACCCGGACGACCCGGACCTGCTGTCCGCGATCGACAGCGCGTACGGGGAGCCTACAGCGTAGGCAGCGGCTGGCAGCGGGGGCAGAAGCGGGTGCCACGCTGGGCCACGACGACGCGCGCGATCGGCTCGCCGCAGCGTGGGCACGGGTCGCCCTCGGCCAGGTGGTAGATGTGGAGATAGTGCTGGTTGTTGCCGGGGCGGCCAAGGCCGTCCCGGTAGTCGCGCAGCGTCGTGCCGCCGCGGTCGATGGCAGCGGCGAGGGTCACTCGTATGGCGTCCAGCAGGCGGGCGGCCTCACTGAGCGTGAGGGAGTTCGCCGGGCGCAGCGGGTGGATTCCGGCGGCGAAGAGCGCCTCGTCAGCGTAGATGTTGCCGACGCCGGCAAGGAACGTCTGGTCCAGCAGGAGCGCCTTGACGGTGCGCGACCGGGCGGCGAGCATGGCGGCGAACCGTTCGGCGGTGAACCGATCGTCGAGCGGCTCGGGTCCGAGGCTGCGGTCAAGCTCGGCGGCCTCGTCGCGAGTCAGGAGCGTGAGCCGGCCGAACTTGCGGGTATCGGAGAAGCGCAACTCTCGTCCATCGTCCAGGACGAAGGTCAGGTGGTGGTGCTTGCCGGTGGGCGCCTCCGGGGACGTGACGGTCAATTCACCGGTCATGCGCAGGTGCACGGCGATGGTGTCGCCGCTGTCGAGCGCGACGAGCAGGTACTTGCCGCGGCGCCCGAATCCGGTGATCTTGCGGCCGGTGACGCGCGCGACGAACTCGTCGGGCGCCGGTGCGGCGATGCAGCCGGTGAACGCCCCCAGCCGGACGGCGGCGATGGTGGCCCCGGCCACGGCGGCGGAAAGGCTGCGGCGGACGTTCTCGACTTCCGGTAGCTCTGGCACAGTCCACTCCGAACTCGTGTTCGCATAAGTATAGCGCCCACGGGCCGCGTGGAGAGGGAGCGCACGCGCAACCGGGCGCTGGCCGTCATTGAATAGCGCCCACGGGCCGCGCGGAGAGGGAGGTGGAATGGCGAACGACTGCATCTTCTGCCGGATCGTGGCGGGAGAGCTCCCGGCCACAATCGTCTACC
>NZ_JADGHZ010000024.1 GCF_019683595.1 Sphaerobacter sp.
ACGACCCCGGCCCGCGCCCGCGACTGACCCCGGCGGGTCAGAGTTGGTGGGCTGCCGGGGATTGCCCCGTGCCGCTCCGGCTGGGATGACCGGAGCGGCACGGGCAGCGACGATCTCGATGCGGCTGGTTCTTCCGCGCGATTACTGGAGCAGGTCGAGTGCCAGGCGCAGGATGATCCGAATCGCGCCCCCGATGGTGGGGATGTCGACCCACTCGTCGCGCTGGTGCAGCCCCACGCCGCGCGGGCCGAACTGGATCGTCGGGATCCCTGCGTCCGCTGAGAAGTAGTTCGCGTCCGACACGCCCGGGAAGTAGCCGAACTCCGGCTCCTTGCCTAGTTCTGCCGCGTAGGCGCGGCTGAATCGCTCCACCAGTGGGTGCTCGACCGGCTGCTCCCAGGGCGGGTAGTAGGGCGGGTCGATGGCGAACTCGAAGGTCGCCGGGGAGTCGAGCGAGTCTGCCAGCGCGCGCATCTCCGCCAACACGCTCTCGTTCGTCTCGCCCGGCACGATGTGGCGGTTGATGGTGAAGCGTGCTCGCTCCGGGACGGTGATGACGTACTGCTCCGAGCCGCTGTGGAAGCTGAGGACCGATTGCGAGGACTTCATCCGCGGGTGCTGCCCGAGCGGCATCTCGTCCAGGCGCGCGACGAGCCGGGCCGCCTCGACCGCGGCGTTGACGCCCTCCTCCGGCATTGAGCCGTGTGAGGCGCGGCCGATCACGTCGCCGCGTACGAGTACCTTGCCGACTCCGCCCAACGTCGGACGATCCCACGACGGCTCGGTGACGATGCAGGCATCAGCGCGGATCCCGGCGTCGATCAGCGCGCGGGCGCCGATGGAATACGCCTCCTCGTCGACGACCGAGCTGAAGATCACGGTCCCCCGCCAGAGATCGCGCCGCTGGGCGAGGGCACGGGTGATGAGCATCGCGGCGGCGACGCCGGCTTTCATGTCGCCTGCACCGAGCCCGTAGAGCCGGTCCCCATCGCGCCGCGCCTGCCACGGGTCGCTGGACCACCCGGCCGCGGCGAGAACGGTATCGACGTGCCCGTTGAGCAGCAGCGTGGGGCCTTCACCGTTCTCGACCCGTGCCACGACGTTTGGCCGGTCGCCCTCGGTCGGCATCAACTCGGGCTCCAGCCCGTTCTCCCGCAGCCACTCGGCAACCTTGCGCTGGACCGCGCCCTCCTCGCCCGGGTAGCTGCGGATCGCGACAAGCTGAGAGGTCAGCGTCACGGCCTCCTCCGTGTCGGAGGCGGCACGCAGCCATTGCTCGTCTACCATCGAGCGTCCTTTCCTTCCCCGTTGACGTGGTCCCCCAGCGGGGCCGGCGGTAGTGTAGCCGATCGACGGCGCTGTCGAGCGTGCGAGGCAGTCACCCGCCATCGCGTGCGGTGTCCGTGGCGCCGCTCGGGGGGGCCACGGACATCGGGTCAGGTGGTGTCAGGGGGAGGCGCACCGTGAACGTGCTGCCGATGCGCGGCGTGCTCTCGACGGTGATGCTCCCGCCATGCAGCTCGACGATGCGCTTGGTGATGTGGAGTCCCAGACCGGTGCCGGGAATGTGCCCGACGATGCTGTCGGCGCGGAAGAAGGGCTCGAAGACCCGCGACTGCTCTTCCTTCGTCATCCCCACTCCCTGGTCGCGCACGCAAATCACGGCATGCGCGTCCTCGCGGCGGATCTCCATCACGATTTCCCCGCGGCCGCCCGAAAACTTGAGGGCGTTCGAGAGCAGGTTTGCCAGGACCTGGGTGATGCGTGCTCCGTCCCAGATGCCCATGAGGCTGTCGGGGGCGGACAGCCGCATCGGCTGCGCCGGATCGTGGTCGACGCTGTGCTCGACGGCGTCGAACACCTCGCGGGCGAGCGCTGCCAGGTCGCACGGTTCGCGCTGGAGGGCCAGGTTCCCGCGATCGATGCGCGAGATGTCGAGGAGGTCGCGGACGATGCGTTCAAAGCGCGCCAGTTGCGGCCGCAACTTCTCCATTGACGCCCGCAGCGCGGCGATGTCGGGCTGCTCGACGGTGAGGCGACGATCCAGCAGTTGGATGTACCCCTTGATACTCGTCAAGGGGGTGCGCAGTTCGTGCGCCGCCACCGACAGGAACTCATCTCGGGCCTTGATCGCCTCACGCGCTTCCTGGTAAAGCCGTGCGTTGTCCACGCTGAGGGCGCTGCGGCGGGCGACCTCCTCCAGGAAGGCACTGTCGATGGGCTCGTAGGGTCGAGATCCCGCGCGGCGGAGCCAGACGATCGCACCCAGCATCCGGTTGCGCGGGACCAGGGGGACGGCCACGAAGGAGGAGACGTCGAAGGCGCGACCGAGCACGTCCTCTTCCAGGGTCAGGTCACGGCGCGTGGTCGCCCAGTCGACCGCCGATCCTACCATCGGCCCCTGACCCTCCAAGAGCTGGTTCAGCAACGCCTGGGTTCTGGCTGGAATCGGGGCGGCCAGCAGTGCCTCGGCCAGCTCCGCGTCCGCCGGGTCCGCGTGGGCCACGGCAACGCGCCGGAACCCCGCGACCGGATCGGCGAGGTAGATCAGGCACCAATCCGCCAGTTCCGGAGCCGCCAGATCGGCGACGCGCTGGAGCATGGCCTGGTAGTTGGGCTCGACCGCCGCCAGCTCGCGGCTCATTTCGGCCAGGAACGCAACCCGCCGCGCCGCAACGGCTCGCGCCGCGGCGGCTTCTTCCCGGGCGCGCTCCGCACGGTGGCGCTCGGTCACGTCGCGGACGTAGACGGTGACGCCTCCGTCGCTGGGGGACACCCGGACCTCCAACCAGACGTCGGCTCGGGCGCAGTACGCTTCGAACTGCCGCGCGACCTGATCACTGAGCGCCTCGCGGATCATCTCCACGAAGAACGCGTCGTCGGCATCCGGCAACGCCGCTTGCAGCGTGTTCCCCAGCAACTCCTCGCGTGGCACTTTGAGGAGCTGTTCCGCGCGCCGGTTGACATAGGTGAAGCGGCCCTGCGCATCGAGGGCGACGAAGCCGTCGCTGATACTCTCCAGGATGCGCCGCGATTCGGCGTCGGCTTCCTCAGCCGTCGTGGCGCGCCGGAGGGTGCCCAGGCGGTGGCGGGCCAACTCGATCGCCAGCACGGCGATGGCCAGGAGCCCCAGGATGCCTACGACCAACGTCGCGATGGACTCCTCTCGCCTCAGAGCAGACGGGAGGTAGAGTGCCGCGGCGACCGCCCCGACGAGCATCACCAAGCGTGGGGAACCACGCCGCGCCACAATCATCATCGGTATGGCGTAGAGGGAGGGCGTGAGATAGCCACGCGGGAGGATAAACTCCACCCCGGTTGCCAGGGCGAGCGACGCGCTGATGAAGGCAATCGTGAGCCAATCAGCCCGACCGCGCGCCGGCACCACCGTCCTCCCCTGTCTTTACCCCTCGCGGCGAGGTCGTGGTCATGCTGACGCTCCCGAAACGGGATGGGGTCAGCTTCACGATCCTCATCGGTAACCCGCATAATACCGCGTTTGGGTCAACAATGGAAGCCGCGGAAGCTGCGAATCACGGCAAGACGGGGTGGTAGGAGCCGCTCACTCGGGGGGCGGTCTGCAAGAAGTGGGCGGCTGCATCGGCCGGCATTGGCGGCGCGAAGAGGTACCCCTGAACCCGGTCGCAGCCGATCCGTTCGAGGAAATCCAGTTGCTCCGCCGTCTCAACGCCCTCGACCGTCACCTGAAGTCGCAGGGCATTGGCAGCGGCGATCATCGCCTCCACCAAGGCCTGATCCTCACGGCTCTGGCCCAGTCCCCGCGCAAAGGATCGGTCGATCTTCATCGCGTCGGTGGGCAGGCGCTTGAGGTACGAGAGCGAGGAGTAACCGGTGCCGAAGTCGTCGACGGCCAACTGGATACCGAGCCGCTTGAGCGCGCAGAGGGTGTCGAGCGTTGACGCCGTGTCGTCCATCATCACGCTCTCGGTGATCTCCAGCTTGAGCGACTGCGGCGGCAGGCCCGTGTCGGTAAGGATCTCGGCGATGTCGGCGACCAGCGACGGGTGGCGGAACTGCCGGGCAGAGAGGTTCACGCTCACCACGCGCGGGGCGCAGTCGGGAAACTCCGTGCGCCATGCGGCGAGCTGGCGGCAGGCCTCGGCCAGCACCCAGTGTCCCAGCGGCACGATGAGTCCGGTCTCCTCGGCGATCGGGATGAACTCACTTGGCGCGACCGGACCGCGCTCAGGATGGTGCCAGCGCAGCAGTGCCTCGACTTCCACCGGTTGGCGGGTGCGGACGTCGAGGACCGGCTGGTAGTAGAGCCGGAATTCCCCGTGCTCCAGCGCGCGACGGAGGTCGCGCTCCAGCGCGAGCCGCTCCACGGCCTGGTCGTACATGGCGGGATCAAAGACGACGCGCCGCGCTTTACCCAGCAGTTTGGCCCGGTGCATCGCCGCGTCGGCATTGCGGATCAAGTCCTCGGGCCGATCGTCAGGGTCGCCACCCAGCGCGACACCGATCGAGTTGGTGATGACCAGCTCGTGGCCGTCCACCACGTATGGCTCGGCAAGGACCGCGGCGAGCCGGTCGGCTGCCGCGAGCGCGGCGTCAGTGCCTGAGGTGCCATGCATCAGCACGATGAACTCATCGCCGCCGAAACGGGCCGCCACGTCGCCGCACCGGATACCGCCGAGGAGGCGCTTTCCGAATTCGCTCAGAACCTGATCCCCGGCCTCGTGACCCAG
This sequence comes from Sphaerobacter sp., assembly GCF_019683595.1. Lineage (GTDB taxonomy): Bacteria > Chloroflexota > Chloroflexia > Thermomicrobiales > Thermomicrobiaceae > Sphaerobacter. The sequence goes on from NZ_JADGHZ010000024.1 coordinate 4,710, forward strand.
GCTGTCATTGATGAGCTTGAAGTTGTCGAGATCGATGAAAAGGAGCGCGACCTTGGTACGCTCGCGCGTGGCCTGGGCCAGGGAGTCGGCGAGGCGCCTCTGGAGGAAGGCGCGGTTCGGCAAGCCGGTCAGCGCGTCGTGGTACGCCTGGTAGACCAATTCCTCCTCGAACCGCTTCCGCTCGCTGATGTCGCGCGCGTTGATGACGATGCCGCGGACGGCCGGGTTGTCAAGCAGGTTGGTGGCGGTGGCCTCGACAAAGATCCACGATCCGTCCGGCCGGCGATAGCGGAATTGGGTCGGCGGCATGGTGCCACCCCCATGGATCAGCTCCGACAGTTGCGCGCGGGCGTGAGAGAGGTCGTCCGGGTGAATGCGATCGAAGACGGACGTCCCGATCACGTCCTCCGGGCGGTAACCCAGCACGTGCTGGATGGCAGGGCTCACGTAGCGTGCGGTCCCGTCCGGGCCGACGACGGCGACGAGGTCGGACGCGTTTTGCACCAGCGACCGGAAGCGGACCTCGCTCTCACGGAGTGAGCGCTGCGCGACCCGGAGGCGTTCTCCCACCCAGGCGATCGCCTCGGCGACCAGCACGCAGACCGGCGCTGTGAACACGGTAGCGCTCAACGCGGTGGAGAAGGAGGTGCCGGTAACGACCAGGGGGGTGATGTAGGCGACGACCATCAGCGGGACGAATGGAAGCGAGGTCCACCGCGGGCACGCGAGCCCAATCCAGGTGAAGCTGACGATAAAGAAGAGCCCGAACCGAGCGGGCTCGTCGCGGGCGAAGTAATTGTGGAGAGCGATCAGCGTAAACGCGACAGGGACAAACCAGAGCGCCGCCCGACGGCTCCAGGCGTCCCAGGGAAGGAACCAGTTGGTGATGCCGATGGCGATGGCCGCGAGGGCGACGAGCGCGACTCCAAGGACGTGGTGCGGCCTGGCGGGCGGCAGCAGCAACGTGAAAAGCGTGACCACGCCGGCCAGGGCGAAGAATGCAGCTCCGATGCGCCCGACCACGCGGCGGGGGAGTCCTCCGTCATCCTCGTATGCCTGGTGCGGATGGTATATGGCACTAGACACCAGGGTCTCCTCCGGTCGGTCCACCTGCCCTTGCTTCGCACCGATCGGTTGAGAGCCACGGCCGTACCGGGCCACCCGCGCCACGATCGTATGCAATCTGCCGATCTCGTACCATGAGCGAAAGGTCGCACGTGACGGTATGACGATCCCGAAGGGAAACAGGACGATTGTCTTGCTCCGCACCGGAGGCAGCGGGGCGGCGGTGGCTGGTGTATCCTGCGTTGGGACGGCGATAGCCGACTCGGGACCGCGAGAGGACCACACGGAGGAGACGAGGATGACTGTATCCGACGAGATGCGATATCGGATCGAGCGCGACAGCATGGGCGAGATGCAGGTGCCCGCCGACGCGCTCTACGGCGCCTCCACCGCCCGCGCCGTCGAAAACTTCCCGATCAGCGGGCTGCGCTTTCCCCGCGCGTTCATCCGTGCCCTCGGCCTGATCAAGCTCGCGGCCGCTCGCACCAACGCCGAACTCGGGCTGCTCAGCGAGGAGAAGGCGCGGCTGATCGCGGAGGCCGCGCAGGAAGTGGCTGACGGGCGCTGGGACGGCGAGTTCCCACTCGACATTTTCCAGACCGGCTCGGGCACGTCGACCAACATGAACGCCAACGAGGTGATCGCGACTCGCGCAGCCCAGATTGCGGGTGGCGGCCGGCCGGTGCACCCGAACGACGACGTCAACATGGGGCAGAGCAGTAACGACGTCATCCCGTCGGCCATCCACGTGTCCGCCTACCTCGAGATCGCCGAACAACTCCTGCCGGCGATGGCGCACCTCCAGGAGATGCTTGAGCGCCGCGCCGCCGAGACCGACGACGTGGTGAAGATGGGGCGCACCCACTTGATGGACGCCATGCCGGTGCGCCTGGGCCAGGAGATCGGCGGCTGGGCGGCGCAGGTGCGGCTGGCGCGTGAGCGCATCGAGGCCACGCTGCCCCGCCTGGCGCAGCTTGCCCTCGGCGGCACGGCGGTCGGGACCGGCATCAACGCGCACCCGGAATTCGGCAGTCGCGTTGCCGCCGTCCTCGCGGAGCTCACCGGCCTGCCCTTCCGCGAGGCGGACAACCACTTCGCCGCGCAGGCGACGCAGAACACCGCCACGGAGGTGAGCGGCCAGCTCAAGACCTACGCCGTGGCCCTGATGAAGATCGCCAATGACCTGCGCTGGATGAACAGCGGGCCGCAGGGCGGCTTGGCTGAGATCGCCCTCCCGGCGCTGCAACCCGGCTCCTCGATCATGCCGGGGAAGGTCAACCCGGTGATCCCTGAGGCGGTCATGATGGTGTGCGCCCAGGTCATCGGCAACGACGTCACCATCACCGTCAGCGACCAGGCGGGCAACTTCGAGCTGAACGTGATGCTGCCCGTGATTGCCTACAACCTGCTTCAGTCGATCCAGATCCTTGCCAGCGCGTCGCGGGTGCTCGCCGACCGGGCCGTGGCCGGTTTCACCGTCAACCGGGAGGCGATCGACGACGTGGTCGAGAAGAACCCGATCCTGGTGACCGCGCTGAACCCGATCATCGGCTACGACCGGGCCGCGCAGATCGCCAAGCGGGCCTACGCCGAGAACCGCCGGATCAAGGACGTGGCCGCCGAGATGACCGACCTGTCGCCCGAGGAGATCGACCGGCTGCTCGACCCGGCCGAGCTGACCCGCGGCGGCATCAAGGGCGGCGGCTCCGCCGGGTAGGCGGGCCGCGTCCCGATGTACGCGCCAGCACGTGCCCGGGGTTGGGTGGCATGAAGGATCCCACGCCGTGGCCCGTGCCCTGGATGGGTGGTGGACGGATCTCGCGCCGCGGCGTGTGCCCGGATCGGATAGGTGACCGAAGGGTCACGCGCCGCAGCCCGTGCCCGGGGCTAAAGCCGCCGGGCACGGACCGGGTAGCGGGTACCTAACGTAGGAGAAGCGGACCTTCTCCCTCGCTCAGGTAGCCTCCCCTTGCACCTGCTCCATCAGTTCGGCGATCAGCGCGCGCAGGCGGTCGTAGTGAGAGCCTTGCCAGTACACGCGGTCGCACTGCTCGCAGCGCCAGAACTGGTCGTATTCATGCCGGGTGCGGGGCGGAAGGCGGTCGAGCACGGCGGCCTTCGGTACCGGATGCAGCAGGCCGTTGCAGCGCAGGCACCGGCTGAAGGGTTGGATCAACCCGGCGAGGTCGAATCGCCGCACCACCTCGCGCACCTGGTCGAGCGGCGCGGCCGCGCGGACGTAGTAGCCGTGCGTTACCGCGCTGCGCTTCAGCAACCCGCGGTCCTGGGTCAGAAGGATGCGCCGCTCGTCGGCCGAGATGCGCGCCAGTGTGGCGTCGTCGTAGTCGTTGCGGTAGAGAGTATCGAAGCCGAGGAGCCGGAGGTACCCCGCCAGTTTGCCGAGGTGGGTGTCGAGGACGAAGCGCGGCTCGCGCAGCGGGCTCGGCCGGACGCGCACGAGCGGGCTGATGTCGAGCGACTCGAAGACCGGGTAGACGCTGATGAAATCCCCGGGCTGCACGACATAATCGAAGCCGACCGATTCCCCGTTGGCGAGGAGCAGATCGACCTCGGTGTGTGGTACCCCGAGCGATTCGATCAGATCCTTGATCGAGGTGCGCCGTGCCAGCGGGTAGGTGGTGGGCACTTGACGCCGGTTGCGGGGCAGGAAATCGTTCAGTTCCGCGTAGAAGCGGACCGTGACGTGATCCATGTCTAGAGCACGATCTCCGCGTCCTGACGTCGCACGACGAGCCACTTGAGCGCGATCCCGATACCCAAGAGTAGCGCCCCCAGCGCGAGCAGGCCGATACCCATTGCCGCCTGGAACGGGCCGCCGCCGAAGTGGGAGAACGGGGCGGGACCGGAGATGATCCAGATGTAGCGGTCGTAGTCCCCATGGATCCACCAGTAGAGCGCAAGCGGCGATGCCGCGACGATCAACCCCAGTCCGAGAAACGCCGAGGCGACCAGATCGAGCATGAGCGTGCCGACGGTGATCTGCACCTGCGCGCCGTGCATGGTTGACCTCCGTTTCGCTGAGGGAGCCGGCACGTGATCGCTGGTGGCGGCGACGCGATGGTACCACGTCGCGCGCTGGCCCACCGCGCAACACACCCACACCGGTTGGGTCTTGTCAGGATAGGGTGCGAACGCGCACGATGCGCTGCGGGAGAAGCACGAGCGCGGCAAGACCTGCCGCGCTCGCGGAACGACTCGTGCGACCTTCGCGCGGGGTAGAGCTGCGATCTGGATGCATTGAGGATGTTTTCGGACCAGGAGGATGCGGCCGTGATGCAAGATGTCGCAGCGGTCCAGATCCCGGATGGGTACGAGGCGGTGGGCGCAGCCGAGGTGGTTGAGCAGGGACCCACCAGTGTTCGCCTGCGGGCCGGCACCACGACGGTCGAGGTAACGGTGCTGTCACCGGACCTGTTTCGGGTCGGGATGTTCCCCGATAGCCGGCCGGTGGTCTACCCGGACGCCGCCATCGCCCGGCACGACTGGGCGGCGGGAGAGGTGACCATCGCGGAAGAGTCGGGCTCACTGCGTCTAGAGACCGGTGCCGCCGCGGTGGTGATCGACCTCGATCCGCTCCGGATCGGCTTCCGCGACGGTTCCGGGCGACCCTTCCTGGAGGACGATCCCGAGTTGGGGATGGGCGCCGCCGGGCCGGCTCCGGCGGGGGGCGTCCCTGCCGCGCTGGGCCGGCCGGTCTACCTCTACAAGCGGCGCATCCCCGGAGAGCGCTATTTCGGCTGCGGCGAACGCACCGGCGGGCTGGAGAAGACCTCGTCGCATCAGGTCTTCTGGAACGTCGACCCGCCCGTCGGCCACAACGCGGCCATGAATGCTCTCTACACCTCGATTCCGTTCCTCGTGGCACTCCGCGAGGGCAGGGCATGGGGGCTCTTCTTCGACAACCCCTGCCGGAGCGAGTTCGACCTCGCCCGGCTCGATCCATCGCGGCTGTGCTTCAGCGCGATCGGGGGCGATCTGGTCTACTACGTCTTCAGCGGGCCCTCGCCGCGGGATGTGCTGGAGCGCTATACCGACCTGACCGGCCGCATCCCGATGCCGCCGCTCTGGGGGCTCGGCTACCACCAGAGTTCCTGGAACTACGAGACGGCGGAGGACATCGAGGAGGTCGCGCGCGCCTTCCGCGAGCGCGATATCCCGTGCGACGCGATCTACCTTGACATCGACTACATGGACGGGTTCCGCGTTTTCACCTGGAGCCCCGAGCGATTCCCCGACCCGGACGGCTTCATCGCGCGCCTCGGCGAGCAGGGCTTCCGGGTGGTAACGATCGTCGACCCGGGCGTGCGCGTCGATGAGGCGTACCCGGTCTACACCTCCGGTCGCGATGCGGGCTACTTCTGCCTGACCCCGACGGGTGAGGAGTACCGCAACGTGGTCTGGCCTGGCCTGTGCGCCTTCCCCGACTTCAGCGATCCGAATGTCCGTGCCTGGTGGGGCGAGCAGCACGCGGCACTCCTGGACCGGGGCGTGGCCGGCATCTGGTGCGACATGAACGAGCCGACGGTCTTCATCCCGTCGCGCGGGACCCTGCCGGACGACACGGTGCATCCCGGTGGTGGGCAGGCGCGGCTGCACGCGCAGGTGCACAACCTGTACGCCAACTACATGGCCCAGGCGGCGCGCGAAGGAATGGAGCGGCTGCGGCCGGACCGCCGCCCCTTCGTCATCTCCCGCGCCGGGTACGCCGGGTTGCAGCGCTTCGCCCTGCAGTGGACCGGCGACAACTCGGCCTGGTGGGAACACCTTTGGATGGCGATGCCGCAGCTCCAGAACATGGGGCTATCCGGTATGGCCTGGGCCGGGGTCGATATCGGTGGCTTCTCCGGCGACGCGACGGGCGAGCTGCTGGCACGTTGGACGGAGTTCGGCATCTTCCAGCCGTATTGCCGCAATCACAGCGAGAAGGGAACGGCTCGTCAGGAGCCGTGGGCGTTCGGCGAGCCGTACGAGTCGATCATTCGGAACATGCTCAAGCTCCGCCAGCGGCTGCTCCCCTACCTGTACACGCTGTTCGAAGAGTGCCATCGCACCGGCGCACCCATCCTGCGCCCGCTGCTGTTCGAGTATCCGGAGGACGAGGCGACGTACGCCGCTGACGATGAGTTCCTGCTGGGTGACCGGATCCTCGTGGCCCCGATCACACGCCATGGCCAATCCTACCGCCACGTCTACCTGCCCGCCGGCTCCTGGTTCCACCTGTGGCGGGGCGAGCGCTACGAGGGACCGGCCGACGTGCTGATCCACGCGCCTCTGGGGGAGCCGGCGGTCTTCGTGCGGGGCGACGCGCCGGTGCCGCTCTGGCCCGCCATGAACTACGTCGGCGAGCGGCCCGCCGACCCGCTGACCTTGCTGATCTATCCCGCCGGCGGGAGGGGCGCGCTGGAGCTGTACGAGGACGCCGGGGACGGCTATGCCTACCTGGACGGAGAGTACGCCCGCACGCGCGTTACCTGCCGCTCGGACGATGCCGGAATCACGGTCGAGATCGGCGCGCGTGCGGGCAACTTCGTGCCGGAGCGCACCCGCGTCATGGTCGAGTTGCGCGGGCTGGAGACTGCGCCGTCGCAGGTGCTGGTCGAAGGGGAGCCGGCCGAGACGACCTTCGACGACGGCGTCGTGACCATAGCCCTCGATGCGAGCGCCGAGGCGCGGACGATCGAAGTCCGCCGCTGACGGCGTCGGACAGCCGAACGGGGACTAGTGCGCCAAGTCCGCCGGGCGCGACGTGGACGCAGGGCGCGGGTCGTGGGCATACTTTCCGGCCGTCCGGAAAGGGGGCGGAGATGATCCTGCCGAAAGTTCGCGACCCGCGTTTGGTCACGATTCGCCGCGGTGGAACTCTCACCGATGCGGATCACCAGCTCCTCGCCCTCTGGGCGGCGCTGTGTGCGGAGCACGTCCTACCCCTCTTCGAGGCCGTGCAGCCGGAGGATCCGCGACCGCGCCACGCGATCGAGCAGGTCCGCGCCTGGGCGCGCGGCGAGATTCGAATGTCCCAGTCGCGTGCGGCAGCCGGTCATGCGAACGCCGCGGCCAGGCACCTGAGTGGTGCACCGCGGTTTGCGGCGTTTGCGGCCGGGCAGGCGGCGGCGGTCGCCCACGTCGCCGCGCACGCGCTCGGCGCGGCTGCCTACGCGATTAAGGCCGTGCGCGCCGTCGCACCGGAAGGACAGGCCGTGCAGGCCGGGCGTCTGGAGTGCCAGTGGCAGCGGGACCAGCTCCCGGAGCCGATCCGCGAACTGGTGCTCGACGATCAGCGGCTCCGGAATCACCTCTGCTGGGGCGTGTTCGACTGCTGACTGGGCGACGCGCCTGCCCATGCGACAATCCGTTGAATCCAACCCGGGCGCATCACCCGTTGTTATGGTACGCGGGACTCGGTCCACGCCAACGGATCTAGCGGGTGGGGCGGCCGCTCCAGCGTGAGATCCTTCGCTTCGCTCAGGATGACGGGTGTCGTGAAGCGGTCTCCGGGGAGGTAGACGAGGTTCGTTCCTCACGGGTCACCTCGGCCCACCGCCGAGGCGCACGTCGCGCAATGGACGGAGCGCCGTCCTGCGAATCCCTTGGCGTTGACGCCCGTAACAGCCTTTGCTACAGTGGAGAGAGCGATATCCATGCAGCGTCTGACAACGTTGGACGGGAATGACCACGCCTGATCGTGCGGCAAATCGGGGGCCGGTCGAGGGTGCTGACCGACCCAGTCTTCGGCGCAGTTGTGCGAATCCACAGCGGTGGCAGAGCAGCATCCGGTATCGTCCGCCGCATCGGGAATTGCGCGCAGGTGCCAGCCCGGACGGATAGCGCGGTGCTCCGGTGCGCTTCCATACCTGCACGGCCGGTGGCAGTACGCGTGTGCATGGGACGGTCCGGCAATGGCCGCGCGACGGTGCCACACATGATCTTGTCCGAGGGCGGTTAGCGCGACACAAGTCCTGGCGGGTGCCGTTTCGCCCGGTCAACTGCCGGGCGGAGATGGGAGGCCCCGCGCTTACTGGTGGAATCGGACGGCCGGGTGCGTCCGGCGGGACGGCGGGGGCCGGTCGGTCCCTGGCCAATGCGCCCGAAGAGGACGCATCCCGGCCGAAGGATGGCTGTGCACGGTTTATGGTGAGGAGGGGCAGTACGAGATGCAGCACGAGTCGCAGCCACTCATGAACCACAGGCTCAGTCGCCGGTCGATGTTGCTCGGTCTCGGGACGACCGTGCTGGGTGGTCTGCTTGCCGCCTGCGGTGGCGGCGAGTCGGAGGAGACGCCCGCCGCAGCCGCTGAGACGCCGACCCAGGCTGCCGCTGCGCAGACGCCCACGACGGCCGCGGCCAGCCCGACCGCCGCTGCCAGCCCGACTGCCGGCACCCCGTCGGCGTCCTCGTCCTCCGGAGAACCTGTCCGGGTCGGGGTCATTGGCACCATCTCGGGCGTCTACTCCACCCTCGGGCAGAACATGGTCGACGGGATGAAGCTCTACCTCTCGGAGATCCAGAACCAGGCCGGGGGGCGCCCGATCGAGCTCATCGTCGAGGACTCGGCGGGTGATCCGGATCAGGCACTCGCCAAAGCGCGGCAGCTCGTCGAGCGCGACCAGGTGCACCTCATCGCCGGGGTGACGCTGAGCAATGAGGCGGCCGCCGTCCGCGACTACATTGTCGAGGCGCAGGTTCCGTGGATCATCGGCAACGCCGGGTTGCCGGGGCTGACGCGTGACCCCAACATGCGGAGCCCATACATCTTCCGCGTCTCCTTCGCCAACGGGCAGTACGAGGCGCCCTTCGGTGACTATGCCTACAACACCCTTGGTTACAAGCGAGTCGTCGTCACGGCGCTCGACTACTCGGCCGGCCACGACAAGGCGGGTGCCTTCAGCCAGCGGTTCCAGCAGGCAGGCGGTGAGATCGTCGGCGAGGTCTACGCGCCGATGGACACGCAGGACTACGGCCCGTACCTGCAGCGCATCCAGCAGATGGACGCCGACGCCGTCTGGGCTTTCTATTCCGGCGGCGATGCGGTACGCTTTGTGTTGCAGTACACGGAGTTCGGGCTCAAGGACCAGTTCCCGCTCATCGGCGCCGGTGACACCGTGGATGAGAATATTCTCAACCAGCAGGGCGACGCTGCCCTCGACGTTGTCAGCACCCTGCACTACAGCCCACTGTACGATTCGCCGGAGAACAAGGCCTTCGTCGAGGCGTTCCAGTCGACCTACAACGCCCAGGCGAACCAGTTTGCCTACCAGGGCTACCTGGCTGCCCGGGTCATCGCCGAGGCCTTGAACGCCACGGATGGGAATGTGGAGGATAAGCAGGCGTTCCTCGAGGCGCTGAAGGGGGTTCACTTCACCGGGCCGACCGGCGAGTTCCGGTTCCACCCCGAGTCCCAAGGACCGGTGATCACGGTGCTGGTGCGGCGCGTCGAGAAGCTTCCTGACGGCAGCTACGGGAACGTCGTGATCGATGCGATTGGGAATGTCGATGACCTGTCGTTCTAGTGGCAGGCTGCAGGGGAGGGTAGCATGCCGATCAACGCGGCAAGCGTAGTCATCGGCCTGTCATACGCGAGCCTGCTCTTTCTGATCTCGGTCGGGCTGTCGGTGGTGTTCGGGTTGATGCGGTTCGTCAACCTGGCCACCGGCGCCCTCTACCTCGTCGGTGGCTACGTCGCCTGGAGCGTGGCGAACCGGACCGACAACTTCTGGCTGGCGCTCCCGGCCGGGGCGCTCGTGGCCCTGGTGATCGGGGTCGTGATCGAGCGTGGCTTCCTGGACCGGCTGCTCGGCAAGGAGTTGATGCAGGTCTCCCTGACGCTGGGGGTCGCGTACATCGTGGCCGATGTCACGCGCTGGATCTGGGGCGGCGACCCGTTGCGGGTGCGTGCTCCGGAGGCGCTGCGCGGCTCGACCCGCATTTTCGGCTCCGTCGTCCCCACCTATCGTCTCGCGTTGATCGTGATCGGCGCGATCTTGGCGATCGTCGTCTGGTACCTGCTGGAGCGCACGCGCTGGGGCGCCTACGTCCGCGCGGGCGTGGACGACATGGAGATGCTCGAGTGCCTCGGCGTGAACGGGCGCCGCATCTTCTCGGTGGTCTTCGCGTTGGGCGCGCTCCTGTGCGGCCTGGGCGGGGCGCTGGGCACGCCGGTGACCGGCGTCTCGCCGGGCATCGACTCGCAGATGCTGCTGATGGCGCTGATCGTGGTCGTGCTCGGAGGACTGGGATCGGTGCTCGGCGCGATCGTGGCGAGCGGCGTAGTCGGCATGGTCGACAACATGGTGCGCACCTTCTGGCCTGAGGCGTCGTTCTTCGTCGTCTGGGTGCTCGTCGCCCTGGTGCTGATCGTACGGCCGCAGGGCCTGTTCGGCCGCGCGGTCTAGGGAGAGGCAGGGCGAACCGGCATGCATCGCAAGGGTCTGGACGTACGCAGCGCGCGCTCGAGCCGCCTGCTGCTGCTCGCGGTCGCCGTGATCGCGCTCCTGGTCGCCCCGGCTGTGCTACCCGACTATCCCCTGAGCGTCCTCACCGAGATCGTGATCTTCTCGCTCTTCGTCATGTCCCTCAACTTGCTGGTCGGGTACACCGGACTGCCCTCACTGGGCCACTCGGCCTTCTTCGGCACGGGCGGGTACGCGGTGGCCTTGCTGGCGATCCGCGCGCACCTCTCGGCGATCCCGGCGCTCATCGTCGCGGTACTCGCGGGAATCGCGCTCGCGCTCATCACCGGCCCGTTCGTGCTCCGGACGAGCGGCGCCTACTTCCTCATCCTCACGCTCTCGCTGACGCAGGTGCTCTTCGGGATCGTCTGGCTCTGGCGCGGGATGACGGGCGGCGATGACGGCCTCCCCGGCGTCCCCAGGCCGCAGCTCCCGTTCCTGTCCGGCGTCGTGGGGAGTTGGACGAACTTCTACTATGTGGTGCTCCTCGTCGTGGCCATCGCCGTGGCCACCCTGTGGTGGGTCGTGCGATCCAGCTTCGGACTGACGCTCGTCGGAATCCGGGAGAACGAGCGGATCGTCGAGGGGCTGGGGTACCCGACCTGGTGGACCAAGTACATCGTCTACATCCTTGCCGGGGGCTACGGCGCCCTGGCCGGTGGGCTCTTCGCCTACTTCAAGGGGTACGTCGGCCCCGGCCAGCTTAGCTGGCTCACGGCGGGCGAGGCGCTGGTGATGGTCATCCTCGGCGGGGCCGGAACCTTTTGGGGGCCGGTCCTGGGAGCTACGGTGGTCCTGCTGCTTCGGTACGAGGTGAGCAGCTTCACGCAGCGCTGGGAGACCATCCTGGGTCTGGTCTTCATCCTGGCTGTGCTCTTCCTCCCTGAGGGGCTCGCGCGCCTGCCTGACCGGATCAGGGACATCCGGGCGAAGGGCCGACCCGCGGCCGCGCCTGCGGAGCAACCCGCCGCGGAGGCTGTCGGGTCCACAGCGATTGCGGAGAGGTCGGAGCAATGACGGCGCCGGCGTTACAGCTTGAGGACATCACCAAGACCATCGGTGGCCTCACCATCCTGGATGGGATCCCGCTGAAGGTCGAGCCGGGGGAGCGGCGCGCGATCATCGGGCCGAACGGCGCCGGAAAGACGACGCTCTTGAACGTCATCGCCGGGTTCCTCCCGCCGACCCGCGGGCGAGTGCTGATCTTCGGCCACGACGTTACCCGGCTGCCGGCCCATCGCCGCGTCGACGTCGGGCTGATGAAGACGAACCAGCAGCCGGCTGTGCTGCGGGAGCTGACGGCGCTGGAGAACGTGATGCTCGCGCTGCTGCGGGGGCGGCACCGCTTCTTCGGTCTCGCCGGATCGGTGGACCGCGACCACGAGGCGCGGCGCCAGGCGATGTCGGTGCTGGAGGAGTGGGATCTGCTGGATGTCGCGCACGAGCGCGTCCAGCACCTGTCGCACGGCTACCAGCGCCGCCTGGAGCTGGCAGCGCGCTTCGCCATGCGGCCTCGCCTGCTGCTCCTCGATGAGCCGGCGGCAGGCCTCGCCGCCGACGAGATTCCGGCGTTCCTTGAGCGGCTTCAGCGGCTGCCGCGCGACATGACCGTCATCCTCGTCGAGCACAGTATGCGCGTGGTCTTCGCCTTCGCCGATCGCATCACCGTGCTCCACCACGGCGCGGTGCTCACCGAAGGCACTCCGGACGAGGTACGACAGGACCGGTACGCACAGGAGGCATACCTGAGTGGCGGGACGCGGAGGAAAGATGCTTGAGCTCCGTGATCTCTCGGGCGGGTACGGCGACGGCTCGGTGCTCAACGGGCTCTCGCTCACGGTGGAGGAGGGGCAGGTCGTCGCCCTGCTCGGCCGCAACGGTGCGGGCAAGACGACGACGATGCGGGCCATCTTCAACCTGTTGCCCCAGCTCACCGGCAGCGTGACGCTGCGCGGCGAGTCGCTGCGTGGCCTGGCGCCCTACGAGGTGTCCGCGCGCGGCGTGGCCCTCGTGCCCCAGGGGCGCCGGATCTTTCCCTCGCTCACGGTCGAGGAGAACCTGCTCATCGGCGCCCGGCCTCCGCGGTCCGACTCGAAACTCCGCTGGACCGTCGATGAGATCTATTCCCTCTTCCCGGTGCTGCGCGAGCGCGGCCGGGTACGCGGGACGCTGCTCAGCGGTGGTGAGCAGCAGATGCTGACCCTCGCGCGCTCGCTCATGACGCAGCCGCTTCTGCTCCTGTGCGATGAGCCGTCGGAGGGGCTCGCGCCGGTGATGGTCGACCGGGTGGGCGAGGTGCTGCAACGCCTCCGCGCCGCCGGGCTGTCGATCCTGCTGGCCGAGCAGAACCTCGATCTGGCGCTCTCCGTCGCTGACGTGGCCTACATCATCGAAGAGGGCCGGGTGATCTGGCACGGCACGAGCGCCGACCTGCTGGCCAACGAGGACGTACAGGCCACCTACCTCGGCATCCGCATCCAGGGGGACTGAGGCGCGTCCGCGACCCGCTCCTCCGTCCCCCGCTTCGTTTTCCCCAGCTCCGTAGACCGTTCCGCAGCGTTCTCCACCCTCGAACTGCCCCGGGTGTGTATCGTGCCGCCCCGGCTCATTCCTGTGTCTCCTGCTCCGCCGAAATCCGCGCCGGTAAGCTGCTAACGATACCTGGGGGTTGCCGAATCTTGATCTCCCCGGTTAGACTGCTGATTGTTACGCCGGCAGATAAAGCGAACTCATTCGTCAACAGCCAGATCCTCGCTGGACAGGCGTTTGAGTCCAGACTGGGACGGAGGTGAGGCGTTGGCCGGTACAGGAGGGACGACCTCGACCGGCGCCACCGGTACTCAGTTCGCGTTGCGCGTGGACGCCGTGTCCAAGCGCTTCCGCCAGGGGCAGCGTGAACTGCTGGCGCTCGACAATGTGAGTTTTGACATCGAGGTCGGGCGCTTCCTCGTCATCGTTGGCCCGAGCGGCTGCGGCAAGACGACGCTCCTGCGCATCCTCGCCGGGTTGGAGCGCCAGGACGAGGGACAGATCTGGATCCGTCCCAACGCCGACGGACACCCGGCAGCCGCCATGGTCTTTCAGGAGCAGTCGGTCTTCCCCTGGATGACGGTGCGGGACAACGTCGCCTACGGGCTGGCGCTCCGCGGTGTGGGACGACGGGAGCGCTTCCGCGAGGCCGAGCGCTGGATCCGGAGCGTCGGGCTGGAGGGATTCGAGCGTGCGTACCCGCACCAGCTCTCCGGTGGAATGAAACAGCGCGTCAGTATCGCGCGGGCGTTCGCGGTCGATCCCGACGTGCTGCTCATGGACGAGCCCTTCTCCGCGCTCGACGAGCAGACCCGCACGATCCTGCAGCAGGAAGTGTCATCGCTCTCCGAGCAGCAGCACAAGACGGTGATCTTTGTCACCCACAGCATCGACGAGGCGATCACGCTGGGCGATGAGGTGCTGGTCATGACCCACCGGCCGGGTCGCGTGAAGCGCCTGATCTCCATTCCCTTCGCGCGCCCGCGCGACGTGGTCGGCGTGCGCGCGAACCCGCGCTACGGCGAACTCTACGAGGAGATCTGGCAGCTCATCGCGGAGGAAGTCCAGCAGGGGCCGAGGGAGGAATGACGTGTCTGAGCAAGGTGTGAGCGTACCGAGCGAAGCCCTTCCCGCCGGGCGGGCGTTGCGCCGCCCGCGCGCAGGGGCCAAAACCGAGGTCGCCGTCCAGCTCCTGTCGCCTCTGGCGCTCCTCGCTGTCTGGGAGATCACCGCGCGAGCCGGCTACATCGACCAGCGGTTCTATCCGGCTCCCAGTTCGATCGTCCAGGCGTTCTGGGACGCAGTGACGACCGGCGTCTTGCTGCACCATCTCAAGATCACGCTCGGGCGGCTCGCGCTCGGCACCCTGATCGGTGGGGTACCGGCCGTGCTGCTCGGGCTGGCGATGGGACTCTCGCGCTGGCTGCGGCTGGCGCTCGACCCCATCATCGCCGCGACCTATCCCCTGCCCAAGAGCGCCCTCTTCCCATTGCTGCTGCTCATCTTCGGCCTCGGTGAGGGGTCGAAAGTGGCCATGGTTGCCATCGGGGTCTTCTACCTCGCGGTCACCAACTCCATGGAGGGCGTGCTGGCCATCAACCCCGTCTATCTCGACGTCGCCAAGACCTTCGGCGCGCGGCGACTCGACGTCGTCCGCACCGTGGCGCTCCCCGGGGCGCTGCCGCTGGTGCTTGCGGGTCTTCGGCTCGGCGTTGGGACCGGGCTCATCCTGGGGGTGCTGGCCGAGATGCTCGGGGCGCGCGACGGCCTGGGGTACCTCTTGTGGAGCGCCTGGCAGACCTTCTCGGTGTCGTCGCTCTACGCGGTGCTCTTCGTGACCGCGGTGCTCGGGTTCGTGAGCGTCAAAGTGGTGGACATCCTGCGCCGGTGGCTCGTGCCCTGGCAGTCCGGCTCGCGGAACTGATCGCCGCCGGCGGGAGCTTTCGTCCCACGCCACGGCTACCGGTGCCGGAGTGTGGTGTCGGATGCGGCTGGAACCGGCCAGCCGCATGGTGCCCGGCAGGGTTAGTGAGGAGGGGAGCATGACCCAAGACTCGAAGTTGACGCGGCGCTCGTTCGTCCGGGGTGCGGCGCTCCTCGCGGCCGCCCCGCTGACGACGCTCCTGGCGGCGTGCGGCGGTGGGGAAGCCGAGCCAACCGAGCAGTCGGCCCAGGCACCGACGACCGCCCCCTCGCCGACGAGCGCGAGCGGCGGGACTGCAGCGGGCCCGGCCGCGTCCCCGGCGGCGTCTCCGGCAGCCGAGGCGCCGACTCCGACGGTCGTGACCGGCCAGGGCGCCAAGACGCCGTTTAAGTTCGCCACGGCACGACAGATCGCCTCCCTCACCCCGTACATCGCCCTGGAGAAGGGGTACTTTGACGAGGAGGGGCTCGAGGTCGAGCTCGCCGAGATCCAGACGCTCGGCCAGATGGTGCCGTTCCTGGGGACCGGTGAGATCCTGGCGGCCGGCGGCGCGCTCTCCGCCGCACTGTTTAACGCCATCCGCCAGGGCATCGAGATGAAGGTGGTGGCGTCACGCACGGCCCTGACCCGCGGCTTCACCTTCCACGGCGTCTACGCCGCAAAGTCGCGCTACGACAGCGGCGAGATCCGCTCGATCGCCGACCTGCGGGGGCGGACCATCGCCAATACCAACGTTGAGGGCCTGGTTGCCTGGGAGAATGCCCGGATCCTCCAGAGCGCGGGATTGACGCTCAACGACGTCGAGCTGGTCGGCATGACCCCGCCCGATATGCCGACCGCCCTCGCCAACGGGGCCGTCGATGCCGCGCTCTTGATCGAGCCGTACGTGGTGATGACGAAGCGGCTGGGAGCCGGGGAGCCCCTGGTCGAGGGAGATGGAATCCACGACCTGCTCGGCCAGGATGTCCCGATCGGTGTGGTGCTGGCGTCGCCGGCGCTCCTGGAGGACCGCGACCTCGCCATTCGCTTCCTCCGCGCGCACCTCAAGGCCGCGCGCTTCTACAACGAGGCGCTGGTAGATCCGGCCACCAAGAGCGAGGTGATCGACATCGCGCTCAAGTACCTGCCCGGCCAGGATCGCTCGCTGTACGAAGAGATGATCTGGCCAGGCATTCCCGAGGACGGCGGCTTCAACCCTGAGTTCGTCGATGAACTCCAGCAGTTCATGATCGAGCGAGGGGAGATTGAATCCGCGCTGCCGGTCGAGGACGTAGTAGATCTGAGCCTGCTCGAGGACGCGCGGAACTCGCTGTGATGTGACGGAGCCGCTGTCTGCCCCGCACGCCGGCGGCGTCCGGCGCGCCTCGATGCGGCGCGGCATTGCTGGTGGGTAGACCATTGGGGAGGAGCGAGATATGCCCAGACGACTCACTCGACGTTCGTTTCTCGCCCTGTGGGGTGGCGCGCTTGCCGGGGGCCTGCTCGCGGCGTGCGGCGGTGAGGATTCGACCCAGGAGGCCGCGGCATCGACTCCGACGCCGGCGTCGACGCCGACCCAGGCGGCCTCGAGTAGCGACGCAAGCCCGGCCCCGGCGACCACTCCGACGCCGGTTGCGACTCCGACGGTCCAGCAGGCGACGCGCACGCTCCGCGTCACGACGATCGGCGCGGTGTCGGACGCCGGCATCTTCATCGCCATGGAGCAGGGCTACTTCCAGGAGGTCGGCATCGAGATCGAGCTCGACACGGCTGCGCGCACGGCGGGGGAGACGATCCCGCTGCTGAGCACGCAGCAGTTGGACATCTCCGGCGGCTCCTTCTCCGCCGCGCTGCTCAACGCGGTGGCACAGGGGGTCCGCGTTCCCGCGGTCGCCACCAAGGGGTCTCTGAGCCGCGGGTTCGGCTTCCACGCCATCGGCGTGCCCAAGCACCGCTACGACGACGGGACCATCACCACCGTGGCCGATCTCCGGGGCAAGAAGTTCGCCGTCACCAACGACTCGGGCATCGACATCCTGGAGGCGAAACGGGTGCTGGAGAGTGGCGGCCTGACCCTTGACGACGTCGAGATCGTGGTCATGCGCGTCCCGGACATGCCGGCTGCGCTCCAGAACGAGGCGATCCATGCCGCGGAGCTGGTCGAGCCGACGGCCGCGATCGCCATCGATCAGCTCGGCGTCGCCGCGCCACTCCTCCGGGGCGACTCCCTGGTCGACGTGATCGGGGACGACTTCCCCATCGCCGGGATCTTCTTCGGGCCGCACATCGCGGAGGATCGCGACCTGGCGGTGCGCTGGATGGTCGCCTACCTCCGGGGGTTGCAGTTCTACAACGACGGCTTGCAGGACCCGGAGCAGCGGAAGCGAGTCATCGAGATCCTCAAGCTGTACACGCCCGTCCAGGATGATGCGCTGTTCGACCGGATGGTCTGGCCCGGCCTGCGAGCGGACGGACGGTTCGACACGGCGCCCTTGGAGCAGGTGCAGGAGATTTGGCTTGCGCGCGGGGCGATCCAGCAGACGGTACCGGTGGACCAACTGGTGGACTTCAGCTACATCGAGGAGGCAATGCAGCAGCTCTAAGCACGGACGCGGCCCAATGGGCTCGTCACGGGGTTCCCGTCGCCCGTGGCGCGGTGGTCACAGATCGCGTGCATGCGCGGAGGAGGGATGGTGTGCGGATGCCCAGCCATGAGGATCAGCCCGCTTCGGCGCTTGAGCGCCGCCTGACGCGCCGTGGCACCGTGAAGCTCGTCACGCTCGGACTGAGCTCGGTTGTCATCGGACCACTGCTCGCCGCCTGCGGCGAGGCGGGCGAGACGGCGTCAGGCGGGGACACGTCGCCCACAGCCACAACGGCACTCGCTTCGGCCGATCCCACGCCCACCTCAGCGCCCACGACCGAGACGGCCGGGACGGGTGAGTCGACGCCCCAGGCTGAGGGCGAGCCGATCCGGCTCGGTATCCTGCTTCCGTTCACCGGCGTCTACGCCCAGCCCGCAGCGGATGTCGAGCGCGGGGTCATGGTCTACCTGAAGGGCATCGGCAACGAGATCGCCGGTCGACCGGTGACCGTCATCCGCGAAGACTCCGAGGCCGATCCGTCCACCGGTATCACCAAAGCGCGCAAGCTGATCGAGCGCGATCAGGTCGACGTCATGATCGGGCCGCTGAGCAGCGCCGTCGGGACCGCCGTGCGCGATCTGGTCGTCAGTAGTGGCATCCCACAGATCTACCCGATCCCCGGCACACTGGAGGAAAGCGGCACTCCCCCGGCGCCCAACATCTTCCGGGTTTCGTATTCCCCCGCGCAGCTCGGCGTCGCCTCCGCACGGTACCTGTACGAGACACTCGGGTACCGCACCATGGCGATCATGTGCCCGGACTATGTCTGGGGTCAGAAGGTGGCCGAAGCCTTCAAGTCCAGCTTCGAGGAGCTGGGGGGCACCATCGCCGACGTGACCTTCACCCCGCTCGACACCACCGACTTTGCGCCGTACTTGGGTAGAGTGGACCCGGCCAGTCTCGACGCGATGTGGGTCTTCTACTCGGGCGGGGACGCCATCCGCTTCGTGGTGCAGTACGGGGAGATGGGTCTCACGTCCGACCTGCCGCTGACCGGTGCCGGGGACGTGGTGGACGAGGCCTTCCTCCCCTCGCAGGGTGATGCTGCCCTCGGCTTCGTCAGTTTCCTGCCCTACACGCCCAGCCTGGAGAATGACGCGAACGCGGCCTTCGTCAATGCCTACCAGACGGAGTACGATGCCGCGCCGGGCTTCTTCAACGAGATTGGCTGGGTTGCGGCGGCGATCGTCGACGAAGCAATCCGTGCCGTCGACGGCGATGTGAGCGACAAGGCGAAGCTCGCTGCCGCGATGGAGCAGGTCGAGTTCGACTCACCGCACGGGCGCTTCCGCTTCGACATGAACCGCTTCCCGATCCTCGACATGCAAGTCCGCCGCGTGGAGCTGGATGATTCCGGGGAGTACGTCAACACCATCATCGACGTCATCGAGGGCATCGACAGCAACGGGATGATCGGCGGGTGAATCGCGTGCGGGGTATGCGGCCGACGTCGGTACAGCGAAGGAGGGAACCATGCAGCCGGACACGAGTCTGCGGGTGACGATCCCGGCAGAGCCAGAGGCGATCGAGGTCGACCTGAAACGCACCGCGGCCATCGTGGTCGACATGCAAAACGCCTTTCTTTCGAAGGGCGGGATGCTGGACATTGCCGGGCATGACATCTCGCGCGCCGACGAGACCATCGCCGCGGCCAGTCGGACGCTGTCGGCCCTGCGTCGTGCCGGGTCGACGGTGATTTACCTGCAGATGGGCTATACACCGGACCTGTCCAACGCCGGTGGCCCACACTCGCCCAACCCGCACAAGGAGCTCGCCCTGTGCCTGATGGCGGCGCAGCCGGAGCTGCGCGGCAAGCTCCTCATCTGGGGCGACTGGGACGCAGAGATCGTCGACGCGCTGAAGCCGGAGCCGGGCGACTTGGTCGTGCGCAAGTCGCGCTACAGCGGCTTCGCGGGGACCAATCTGGATGCGCTGCTCCGGACGCGCGGGATCACGCACGTCGTCGTGATGGGCGTGGCCACCAACGTCTGTGTGGAGTCAACCGTGCGCGACGCGTTCTTCCACGAGTACTGGCCGGTGGTCGTCACGGATGCGACCTATCAGGCCGGCCCGCCGGAGATCCAGGAGGCCAGCCTCTTCAATATCCGCACCTTCTTCGGCTGGGTCACGACCTCGCACGATGTCGCGCGGGCGGTCGATCAGGCACTCGCAGCCGGTGCGCGTGCGGGGTGACTGAGAGGCGGGATCGGACTCGGCCGTAGACACAAAGGAATCCATGTCGGAGCGATGACTGTGCCGCGGACGCGGGCCAGTGGCCGGCTCGCGTGATGTGGTTCCGGATGAAGGGAGTAGTGGTTCGTGCCGCTGAAGATCGATGTCTTTTGTCACTTCTTCCCGACGCGCTACTGGCAGGCGATGCTGGATCAGGCCGCGGGCTCAGCCTATATGCAGAAGCGCGTGCGGGGGATTGCCGCGCTCCATGATCTGGACGAGCGTCTCCGGCTGATGGAGCCACATGAGAACTACGTGCAGGTGTTGTCCCTGCCTGGACCGCCGATCGAGGCGTTCTGCCCGCCGGAGAAGGCTCCGGAGCTGGCTCGGATCGGCAACGAGGGGATGGCGGAGCTGGTCGACCGCTATCCCGACCGCTTCGTCGGCTTCATCGCCGGGCTCCCGATGAACAACCCGGATGCGGCCGTGCGTGAGGCGGAACACGCCATCACGCAACTCGGTGCCACCGGAGTCCAGATCTACACCAACGTGAACGGCGCGCCGCTGGATCAGGACGTCTATCTGCCGCTCTTTGCCCTCATGGCGGAGCACGACCTCCCGATCTGGGTGCACCCGTCGCGCGAGCCCGACGTGCCCGACTACCGCACGGAGGAGCGCTCCAAGTACGACATCTGGTGGGCCTTCGGCTGGCCCTACGAGACGAGCGTCTTCATGGCGCGGATGGTCTTCTGGGGCCTGTTCGACCGCTTCCCGAACATCAAGATCATTACCCACCACATGGGCGGGATGATCCCGTACTTCGAGGGGCGCGTCGGCTTCGGGCTCGACTCGCTGGGCCGGCGCACCGACGAGGCGGAGGACCTGGAGGCGCGACAGCGGCTCCAGCACCGGCCATACGACTACTTCCGCCGCTTCTACGCCGACACGGCGCTCTTCGGGGCGCTCCCGGCAACCGAGTGTGGCCTGGCATTCTTCGGCACCGAGCGCGTCTTGTTCGCCTCCGACTTCCCCTTCGACCCGAAGGGTGGGGCGCTGTTCATCGGCGAGACCGTGCGCGTGGTGGAGAACATGACGGCATCGGCGGAGGACAAGCAGGCCATCTTCGAGGGCAACGCCCGGCGGCTGCTGCGGTTGCGCCTCCCCGACTAGCATGGTCGCGCGGGCAGATGCGGGCGTGCCGTGCCGGGGGTCCTTGACCGTGGTCGGCTTGCGACCTACACTGGAGCGGGCCGAGACCGGGGATGCGTTGGGACGGGGCGTTCCGCCCCGCCCTGCCGTGCGCGACGCGCGTAGGATGCGTCGTTTGCGCCGGGATCACGGTGGCTGTGCCGCGCCGGCGGCTGCCGTCGCCCGCCGCCCAGGGGCAGCGGGCCGCGCGGCATGCGTCGGTGGGCCGTCGCCGTGGGTGCGGCCAACGGGCAGGTAGTACGGAAAGGACGGTCAGCCATGAGTTCCGCTGCCAAGCCGCGGAGCTTGCAGGACATCGTCGACAGTGTGCCCAATATCGCCCAGTACCTGTACAACAACCAGACCGGCCCCCGGATCTACCCGGTGGTGCAGCCTGAGTACACCAACTGGCGCGATGAGCAGCGGTCCTGGCGGGAGACGGCCTGTCTGTTCGACCTCTCCTACCACATGACCGACCTGTATGTGAGCGGGCCGGATGCCTTCCGCCTGCTGGAGCGGCTGTCGATCAACAGCTTCAAGGGGTTCAAGCCGGGGCGGGCCAAGCAGATGGTGGCCTGCAGCCCGGCCGGCTACGTCATCGGCGACGTGATCCTGTTCTACCTGGACGAGGAGTCGTTCAACCTCGTCGGGCGCCCCTCGGTGCACAACTGGGTGCAGTTCCACGCCGAGACAGGCGGCTACGATGTCAAGCTCGAGCGCGATGAGTGGGCGGTGGGCGACCCCAACCGGCGGCGCAAGGTGTTCCGCTTCCAGGTGCAGGGGCCGAACGCCACGCAGATCCTGGAGAAGCTGAACGGTGGGCCACTGCCCGACGTCAAGTTCTTCCACATGGGCTGGATCACCATCGCCGGGCACCAGGTGCGGATGTTGCACCACGGGATGTCCGGGGTGGCCGGCGCCGAGCTGATCGGGCCGTTCGAGCACGGGCCGGAGGTCAAGGCGGCGATCGTCGAGGCGGGTAAGGAGTTCGGCCTGCGCCAGGTCGGCTCGCGGGCGTACGCCACCAACACGCTGGAGTCGGGCTGGATCCCCTCACCGCTGCCGGCGGTGTACACGGGCGAGGAGCTGCGGGCCTACCGCGAGTGGCTGCCGGCGGCCAGCTACGAGGGGGGCGGCGCCATCGGCGGGAGCTTCGTCTCGGACAACATCGAGGATTACTACCTCGACCCGTGGGAGTTGGGCTACGGGCCGATCCTCAAGTTCGACCACGACTTCATCGGGCGCGAAGCGCTGGAGGAGATGGCCAAGCAGCCGCACCGCAAGAAGGTGACGCTGGCCTGGAACGGCGAGGATGTCGCCAAGGTCTTCGCCTCGCTGTTCGGCAAGGACACGCCGGGCAAGCACATCGACCTGCCGCTGTCGCAGTACGCCACCTGGATGTACGACAAGGTGGTGAACGCGCAGGGCGAGACGGTGGGCATCTCCACCTTCTGCGGCTATAGCTGGAACGAGCGGTCGATGCTGTCGCTGGCGATGCTGGACGAGGCGTATGCCGAGCCGGGCACCGAGGTGACGCTGATCTGGGGCGAGCCGGACGGTGGCTCGCGCAAGCCGTCGATCGAGCCGCACCAGCAGTTCGAGATTCGGGCCACGGTCGGGCCGGTGCCGTATGCCGAGCCGGCGCGGCAGTACCGCGCGCAATTGCAGCAGCGCCGCTAGCCGCGTCGTTCGCGGGATGGCACACACCAAGCCCCGGGGGCATTCCCCCGGGGCCACATTTTGCTGGGCTCTGGGTGGGCGCTTATGGCTATGCCGAACCGTCGCCCGGACACCCGAGCTCGCGCTGCTTTTCCTGCACCCACTTGACGGTGGATTCCACCGCGTTGAACGTGCTCCAGTGGACGCCGATGATTCGGTCGCGAGCGGCGTCGGCCGACTCGGCCAACTCCCCGATGGTCGCCCATGGGTCGTAGCGCGCGCCGCCGGTCAGCACGAACCGCGCGAGACCCCGCTGCTTCTCGAGGTAGCGGAGCGACGCACCGATCCCCAGCCGCATGGCGATCCGCACCAGCCGGTCGAAGCGGATCGTGCCCGGAAGACAGAGGTAGAGGGGCAGCGTGAAACCGGCCGCGGTCGCGTCATTGATCCACTTCAGCATCGCCTCCGGGTTGAAACTGATCTGCATGATGGCGTAGGAGGCATAGCGCTGCTTCGCCAGGAGCGCGGACGTGAGCGCGTCGTCGGAGATCTTCGGGTGCCCCTCCGGGTAGGCGCCGATGCCGATGGTGCTCGGGCGCTGCGGCAGCGTCGCGAGTGACTCCAGCAGGTCCAGCGCGCTCTCGAACTCCCCGACCGGTCGATCCGGGTCGCCGCCGATGACGAACACCTCATCGATGCCGAGCTCCATCAATCGGGCGATGATGCGCTCAAGCTGGGACGGCCCGGCGATACCCCGTGCCGTGAGATGCGGCACGACCCGAACCCCGCGCCGGTGCAGATCCTCCGTGAGCGCGAGCGTGGCGTCGATGCCGAGGTCCGGCGAGACCGTCACGGTTACCTTCATCGAGGATGGCACGAGCGGGGCGAGCTTCTCGGCCGTAATCGTTGGGAGCACCTCGAGCCGCGAGTCCC
This sequence comes from Sphaerobacter sp., assembly GCF_019683595.1. GTDB lineage: Bacteria > Chloroflexota > Chloroflexia > Thermomicrobiales > Thermomicrobiaceae > Sphaerobacter. The sequence goes on from NZ_JADGHZ010000024.1 coordinate 28,271, forward strand.
CCAAGACGCGACACGCCCACGAGTTGTCCATGCGTTCGCTCCCCTCCCGCTTCGGTCGGGCACGCCGTTCGGGCTAGCGCCAAACGGCATGCACTGTTCTGGCAACGGGGACACTCCGGCACACGCCGTTCGGCCCGTTGCCCCGCTGCTTCGCACGTTCGTGCCGATTGTAGGTGCTTCACGGATGCTGTCGCAACGTCGCCCCATGCGGGGTCGCGCGCTCGGGAGTTCTGAGGCGCACGACGTGCTTGCTCAGGCGTGTACGAGCGTTCTCGTTGATCGCACGGGTTGACCAGCGCAGCAGACGCCTTTAGAATGCCATTGGCCGAATCTCCGGGGTACACAACAAGCGAGATCGATGGGAGGCAACGTGGATCGTCTTCTGTCGCGACGTGACGTGCTGCGTTACAGTGCCTTCTCCTTCGTCACCCTCGGCGCGAGTGCCCTGTTGAGTGCGTGTGGCGGTGGATCCGAGTCGCCGACGCAGGAAGCCGCGGCTCAAACAACGCCCACGCCGACGGAGGCCCCGGCGACGGCCGCCGCGTCGCCCACCGAAAGTGCTTCCCCTTCCGCGAGCCCAGAGGCGGAGTCCTCGCCCACAGCGAGTGGGTCGACCGCCGCGTGGGACGAGGTCGTCGCCCAGGCGAAGGAAGAGGGACAGCTCGTGCTCTATGACGGGCACGGCGGCGCGATTCCCACCATCGGATATGCGGCGGAGCAGTTCCAGTCCGAGTACGGCATCCAGGTCGACGTCTCGGCCATGCGCGCCAGTGAGGGGCAGGAGCGCGTCCGTGTCGAGCAGCAGGCCGGCCAGCCCGTTGCCGACCTCGTGACGATCGGGTCGACGCAGGCCTGGCTCATGATCAACCAGGACAAGACGGTCCAGCCGATCGGGGATCTCCCCAACCTCTCGCGAGTCTCGCAGGAGGTCATGGCTCAGGCTGAAGGATTCGGCCTGACCGAGCACGCCGTATTTGAAGCCATTCAGGTGTATGGGGTTCTGGTCAATACGCGATTGGTGCCCGAGGGTGAGGAGCCCAAGACCTGGCAGGATGTCCTCGATCCCAAGTGGAGCGGCCAGATCGTCATGGACGATCCCCGGGCCATCGGTGGCGGGTTCGTCTTCTTCTCCGCCGCGCTCGTTGCGCTGGGTGAGGATTTCCTCCGGAACCTCGCGGCCCAGAAGCCGGTGCTGACCCGGAACATCGCCGATTCGGCCAACCGCGTCGCACGTGGCGAGTTCGCGCTGATGATCCCGTTTGCGCTGGGTCTCTTCCCGCAGGTGAAGGATGTCCCGACGGTCAAGGTCGTGATGCCGGAACCGGGCGCGCCGTTCGTCCTCCAGGGCATCTCCATCCCGGCCCAGGTGCGCCACCCGAACGCGGCTCGGCTCTTCATCGACTACCTGCTGTCGGACAAGGTTCAAGAGCATCTCGCCGCCAACTACCTGCGTCCGGTCGTGGATTCCGCGCTGGACGCGGCGCCGCCGGAGGCGCGGGATCTGCTGTCCGCCCCGCTCTTGGGAACCTCCGATCCGCCGCGCAGCGAGGAGCGGCTGGCGCTCGCTGCGGAGATCTTCACGGACTGAGGCGCGCGGCCGGACTCACCATGGTACCGCGGTTGGCGGATCACGCCGTCTCGCACGGTGTGCCGCCGACCGCGCTGGAAGCGAGAGGTCCATGGCGATCGCAGATATCATGAGGCAGTCGCGCCGCCGCACGTCGACCGTGCTCACCGGTCCCGTCTTGCTCCTAGTGATTGTGGCGGTCTTGACGGTCTCGCCGGTGCTGCTCCTCGCCTATGGCGGTCTGCGGGATGCCCCCATCGGTGCGCCCGGCAACCTGACGCTGGACAACATCTCCCGCCTCGTTCTCTCCTCGGCCTGGCTGGTCATCCTGGAGACCGCGGTCATCTCGGCATCGGCCGTGATCGGTGGCTTCCTGGTCGGCGGGGTCGCACTCGCCTGGCTGGTGGGCCGCACCAATCTGCCGGGTGCGTCCTTCTTCGAGGCGGTGCTCACCCTGCCGCTGTACATCCCTCCGATCATGATGGCCGTCGCCTGGGCCATGCTCGGCGCCCCGCGGGTCGGTCTCCTGAACGTGATCTCGCGGGAGACGCTGGGGTTCGAAGTCCTGGATGTCTACTCGCACACCGGCGTTATCTGGTACCTCCTGGTGTTCAGCGTCGCCTTTCAACTCAGCTTCGCCGCCAGCGCTTTCCGCACCTTTGATGCGTCGCTGGAGGAGGCGGGGCGTGTCTCCGGAGCCCGTCCATTCCGGGTGCTGGTTCGTATCGTCGTCCCGCTGCTCTTCCCGATCCTGTCCGGGGTGTTTCTCTACTCCCTGGTGCGCTCCTTCGAGGCATTCGAAGGCCCCCTCCTCTTGGGTGCCCAGGCTGGTGTGGACATGATCTCGGTGGAGATCTACGACCTGGTGCAGAATCGGCTCCCCCCGGACTACCCGATGGCGTCCATCATGGGGGTGTTCTCAGTGCTCATCGTCCTGCCGCTGACGTGGTATCAGTGGCACGTGTTGGGGCGGCGGAGCTTCACCGTCCTGGGCGCCAGAGGGTACAAGTCGGGTTCGTACGACCTCGGCGTGTGGAAGATCCCCGCCTTCCTCCTCTGCGTCCTGGCGACCGTGCTGGTGGTCTTCCTACCGATCTCTCAGCTCGTGCTGGGCTCCTTCACCCGGTTCTTCGGCGTCTTCGAAGCCGGCTTTACCCTGGACCATTACTCCAGCGTCCTGCACAACGGCCAGCTTCTGCGGGCGCTGCGGAACTCGGCGGTCCTGGGGACGATCGGGGCGACGCTCGCCCTCCTCCTGAGCGGCCTGGTGGCGTACGTGATCGCCCGTGGCCGTACCGTCCCGCGCTGGGTGCGGATAACCCTGAATTTCCTGAGCTGGCTCCCGCTCACGGTGCCGGGCATCGTGCTCGCGCTCGGCTTCCTCTGGCTCTACGCCTTCGCGCCCATCCCGCTCTACGCGACGCGGGTGGGACTGGTGATCGCCTACGTGGTGCTGGTCCTGCCGCTGGCGGCGCGCGCCATGGTGGGGTCGCTGTCGCAGATTTCGGCCGACATCGAGGAAGCCGGCCGGGTCGCCGGGAGTGGCTGGCTGCGGACCGTCGTCACCATCCTGATCCCGCTGATCTGGCCCTCGGCCATGGTCGCGTGGATCCTGGCCTTCGTCGGGATCTTCCGCGACCTGAGCACGTCGGTGCTCCTGGTGCCCCCCGGGCAGCCGGTGTTCTCCACCGCGCTCCTGGAACTGTGGGGCGTGGGCAAGATCGAAGAGGTCTGCGTCTTGTCCGTCCTCGCCATGCTCCCGATGGTGGTGGCGCGATACCTGGTTGGCCGCCTGCAGGGTTACGAGATGCGGATGCGGTCGACCAGCCGGTGAGGGAGGTTCGATGCCGCGCTTGCGTAGTGTGCTACCGGTAGGAAGTCCGCGGTGGGCCGTCCGGCTCGCTCAGTGGCACGCCCTGGGACTCGCGGACGACGACCTGGACAAGCCCAAGATCGCGATCGTCAACTCCTCATCGGAACTCGCCATCTGCTACAGCCATCTGGACCAGATCGCTGCCCGCCTCAAGCCCATCATCCGCGCAGCGGGTGGGGTGCCGTTCGAGGTCCGCACGACTGCCCCCAGCGACTTCATCACCAGCGTCGGGGGCCGGGGTGGGTACATCCTCTCCGCACGCGACCTGATCTCGTTCGACATCGAGGCGATGGTCGAGGGCGCGTACCTGGACGGGATGATCTGCCTCTCCTCGTGCGACAAGACGCTGCCCGGTCACCTGATGGCCGCGGCACGGCTCGACATTCCGACCCTCATCCTCGCGTGCGGCTACCAGCCGTCCGGCTGCTGCCGGGGTGAGCCGGTGGACATCGAAGAGGTGTTCGTCTCCGCCGTCCACCATGTCCTGGACGGGACCGACGAGGGCCGCGAACGGCTGGCTGAGTGTGCCCGGGAGGCCATCGGTGGGCCCGGCGTCTGCTCGGGTCTCGGCACCGCGAACACGATGCACATGGTCGCCGAAGCGCTGGGCATGACCCTGTTCGGCACCACGCCGGTCCAGGCGAACAGCCCGCGGATGTGGGAGGCCGTCGAGCGTGCTGGCCGCCGCGTGGTGGAGATGGTCCAGGAGGACCTCCGGCCGAGCCGGGTTCTCACCCCCGGGGCGTTCCGGAACGCGGCGACACTCCTCCTGGCGACCGGCGGATCGCTCAACGCCGTCAAGCATCTCCAGGCGATCGCTGAGGCAGGCCGGATCGACGTCGACCTCTTCGACCTGCTCAGCGAGCTCTACGATCGCGTTCCGCTCCTCGTCGAAGTGCGACCCAACGGGCAGACCTCCATCGAGGAACTCGAACAGGCGGGCGGCGCCGCGGAGTGCCTGCGGCGCCTCGCGTCCATCCTCGACCTCGACGCACTCACGGTCGAGGGCACGGTGCTGGGCGACCTGCTGGAGCGCACGAGTGCCGGCGAGGCGTCATCGCGCATCGCCTCGCTGGAGTCCCCGGTCCGGCGCCAGAGCACGCTGATGCCGGTCCGGGGAACGCTGGCCCCGGGTGGCGCGCTGGTGCGGTCGACGGCGTGGGTGCAGGAACGCAGTGGCGAGCCGTTCCGTGGCCGCGCGATGGTCTTCCACGATCAGGACCGCATCGTCGAAGCGGTGCGCGACGGGCAGATTCAGCCGGGCACAGTGGTCGTGCTGCGCGGCATCGGCCCGCGCGGGCAGCCCGGCATGGGGATGGCCTCGTTCGCCGCCTTTGCCCTGGCGCGGCCGGAGCTGGTGGACCATGTGGCCCTCGTCACCGATGGGCAGATCTCGGGCCTGGTCAATCAGGGGCTCGTGGTCGCCGAGGTGACGCCCGAAGCCGCGGTCCCGGACTCGCCGCTCGGTCGCGTGCAGGACGGCGACGAGATCGTCGTGGACCTCAGCGCGCGGCGGGTGGACCTGCTGGTCGACGAGGCGACGCTCCGGCAGCGGGAGCCGTATCAGGGGCCGGAATCCCTGCCGGACGGCTGGCTGGGCGTCTACGCGCGGCTCGCCAGTGATCTACGAAGGGGGAACATCGTGAAGCCGTGAGAAGGCTGAACCTGTAGGCAGAGCGGATGATTCGTGCTCGCAGTGAACTCGCGTAGAGGGAGGACAGCATGGCGATTGTGGGACGCTGGCCGCGGGCGATCTTCTACGATTCGAAGACCACCCTGTTCGACTGGGCCTGGAGCTGGCGCGATGCCGCCCAGTCCTACC
>NZ_JADGHZ010000139.1 GCF_019683595.1 Sphaerobacter sp.
CGCCTCGCCCCCGCCGCCCGCCCCGCGGCGTCCCAGGCGGTGGCGGATTGAGCCGGGCGACGGCCTCTGGTACTCGCCGCCAGCGATGGGACTCCGGTGGCAGCGCGTGCTCGGGGGTGGTGCGAGGATCCGGCGCCGTGGCGCGCGCCCGGGGCTCAAGCCCCGGGCTGACAACGCAAGCCGGCTGAAGCCGGCTGGGATGAGATTCACACCTCGGCGTCGAGTCCCACCCCCCGGGCCGAATAGTGGGTAAGCCCACTGAAGGGGCTGTGATGGCGACATCCCGGCGTATCCCGTTTGGCCGTCTGCCGGACACAGCGTCCCCGGCCCCTTCAGTGGGCTTTTCCTTGTCAGCCCGGCGGCTTGAGCCCCGGGCACAGGCCACGGCGCGGGATCCGTCGCGCCACCCAATCCGGACCCTGCTCATGGTGCCGCCACTCATCCCGCGTCCTGACGACGGTGCGAAACCAAACCGGCGCGGCTGATGCCGCGCCATACCAAAGCGGCGGCTCTGGCCGCCGCACTCCAAAGCCGGCTGAAGCCGGCTTTCCTTGTCAGCCCGGGGCTTGAGCCCCGGGCACGGGCCGAGCGCGTATATCCATGGAATTCGTCAAACGCCAATGCCCCCGGGCGGTGTAGCGGCTCAGTCCGTCGTCTCGCCGATGGCGATGGCGAGGAGTTCGGCGGCGACGGCGGTGCTGGCGCCGGACGGGTCGAGGGCGGGGTTGAGTTCCACCCAGTCGAGCGAGCGGATCGGCAGGTCGGAATCGCGCAGCATGCGCAGCAGGCGGGCCGCCTCGCGGAAGGTCAGCCCACCGTACACACGGGTGCCGGTCCCTGGCAGCAGCAGCGGGTCGAGCACGTCGAGGTCGAAGCTGACGTGCACGGCGTCGGCGCCGGAGGCGTGGAGCCGGTCGATGGCAGCGGCGATGGTCGCGTCCAGCCCGCGGTCGTCGATGTGTGCCATGGTGGCGTAGTGGATGGTGCCTTCGGCCAGCCAGGCGCGCTCGCCGGGATCCAGATCGCGCAGGCCGAGCATGACAGTGTCCTCGGGGCGGATCGGCGGCGTCCCGGCGAAGAGGTCGGTTAGCGCCGAGGGGCCGCGGCCGAGTGCCGCGGCCAGCGGCATGCCGTGGACGTGGCCCGAGGGGCTCGTCTCGGGCGTGTTGATGTCGCCGTGGGCGTCGATCCAGAGGACAGCCAGCCGCTCGGCGGTGGCGGCGGCGCCGGCCAGCGTGCCGAGCGAGAGCGCGTGATCCCCGCCGAGCGTCAGCGCGAGCGCGCCGTCGCGGATGGCGTCCGCCACGGCTGAGGCGAGCGGGGGCATCGACGCGGCGATCTCGTTGAGGTACATGGCCTCGCCCGGACGATTGCGGCCGTCGAGCGGTTCGTCGCCGGGTTGCGGGGCCGGGACGGTGATAGCCGGGCGCAGGCGGTCGAGCAGGTGCGGGAACCCGCGGCGGATCAAGCGCGCGCGCAGGGCGTCGTCCAGCGCTGCCGCGCCGAGCTCGACCCCCGCCCGCACGGCGCCCAGTGCCAATGGGAAGCACACCGGTTGGATCGGCCCCGCCTGCAGGCGGTTCGTCGTGGCAACGGCCTCGCGGATCCTGTCGCTCTCCACTACATCGTCTCCGGCGCGGCGATACCGAGCAGGCCGAGGCCGTTGGCCAGCGTCTGGCGCGCGGCGGCGACCAGTGTGAGGCGGGCGGAACGCTGCGGCTCCTCCGCTTGCAGCACCGGGCAGGCGCGGTAGAAGTCGTTGAAGCGCTTTGCCAGCTCGTACACGTAATTGGCGATGACCAGCGGCTTGTATTCCGCCGCGGCGCGCTCGACCTCGCTCGGGAAGATGGCGACCTGCTGGATCAGGTTGATCTCCTCCGGCGTGAGGTCGGCGAAGGTCAGCCCCTCGGTCGGGATCTGGTCCACCTTCTCCAGGATGCGGCAGGCGCGGGCGTGGGCGTACTGGATGTAGGGGGCGGCATGCCCCTCGAAGGAGAGGGCCTCCTCGATGTCGAACACCAGCACGCGGTTGTTATCCCGCATGAGCATGCCGTACTTCATGCTGCCCAGGCCCACATCGCGCGCGATGCGGTCCTTGACCTCGTCGGGCAGGCTCGGGTTCTTCTCGTCGATGATCTCCCGCGCCCGCTGCAGCACCCGCGCGGCGATGTCCTCGTACAGGACCACGTTGCCGGAGCGGCTGCTCATCGCGCCGGTCGGCAGCATGACCGTCTCGTAGCTGAGGTGGTAGCACTTCTCCGCCTGCTCGAAGCCCCAGAGCTCCATGACCTTGAAGATCTGCTGGAAGTAGAGGCTCTGGCGAACGTCCACCACCCAGATCGAGCGGTCGACGTGGTACTGCTCGAACTTCATCTTGGTCAGCGCCAGGTCCTTGGTCGAGTAGAGGGTGGTGCCGTCGGAGCGGAGGATCGGCAGGGTCCGGTACGTCTCCTTCTCCAGCCCCAGCTTCTCGTCGATCTTGACCACCGGCAGCCCGTCGCTGATCTCGGCGATGCCTCGTTCCAGCAACTCCTGGACGATCTGCCGGCCCGGCTCCTCGACCTCGCTCTCGTAGAACCAGACGTCGAAGTGGACGTCGAGCTGGTCGTAGATCCGGTGGAACTCCTCCATGCTCCAGGCCTTGGTCTCTTCCCAGAGCTGGACGAAGGCCGGATCCTTCTTCTCCCAGAGCTGGAAGGTCTGGCGGACCTCGCGCTGCCACTCGGGCACGTGCGGCCACCAGTCCAGGTGCTCCCCGAGCCGCTGCCAGCGCTCCAGGCGCTCCTCGTAGTCGGCGGCGGTGAAGGGCTGCGGCTCACCCTCGGCGGCCGGCTGCGGCGGGTTCTCGCGCACGGCCTCCAGCGACGCGGTGAGTTGCTTGCCGACGATCGGCCAGAACTTCTTGATCGTCTCGTCGTCGTAGAAGGCGTCGGTCTTGATCTCGCGCGCGTTGGCGATCTGCCCGAGCAGGTAGGCGACATCCTCGCCGACCTTATGCTCGCGCCAAAGCTCCTTCATCATGCGGTCGACCGCTTCGCGGAAGGTGGCGTCGTTGCGGGCCAGGTCGTTGAGCAGGTCGACCACGTCCTGGCGGTAGTTCAGCCGCTGGTCGGCCTCGGTGTAGATCTCGCCCAGCCAGCGGCCGCGCTGCGCCCGAGGCGGCTCCTCGCCCTGGTGGAAGCGCTGGTAGCACCACAGCGTCTTGATGACGTGCAGGCCGATGTCGCCGATGTAGTTCGCCTGCAGCACGTCGAACCCGGCGAATTGCATGATCCGGCTGAGGGCGTTGCCGAGACAGACGTTGCGCAGGTGGCCGACGTGGAACGCCTTGTGGGTGTTCGGCTGGGAGTACTCGACCATGACCCGGTCGGTCTTCGGCTCCCCGCGGCCGTAGTCGTCGCCGGTGGTGAGCACGGCGTGGACCACTTCATTGCTGAAGCGGTTGGTGTCGAAGCCGATGTTGATGTAGCCGTTGACCGCCTCGACGCTGGCGAAGCCGTCGGCCGCCCGCAGCCGCTCAGCCACCTGCTCGGCGATCGCCTGCGCGCGCTGGCGGACCAGCTCCTGGGTGCGGCGCTTGGCTTCCTTCTTGGAGAGGCCCTCGAGCTCGGCGGCGGCCTCCGCGGTCACCAACTCGGTGGCGATCTGATAGCTGACCGAGGCGGAGGTGCCCCAGACGCCGGCGAAGGGGATGGCGCGCATGTCGAACTCGCGCCGGCCGTAGCCGAGCTCCTCCAGCGCGTCGTTGATCAGGGCGGCGGCCCGCCGCTCCTCAGTCTGAAACGTCGTTACCATCGTGGGCTCCTGTTAGTGTTGCGTCTTGCGTGTTCCGTATCGCGTAGTGCGCGCTGAATGTTCCGGCGAGCGTCAGGCGTCCCCCTTGCCCCCGGCCCCTCTCGGACGGAGCCCACCAGGGGACAGGGGAAGTGTACGCACTACGTACGACGCAGTACGCAACACGGAACACGCAACACGCCCTACGCCTTATGCACGACGGATGACGTATCCTCCACCGGCTGCGCGCGCCAGCCGCGGCGCTCGGCCCAGTAGCGATTGGCGCGGTGCAGGCTCTCGAACGTCCCGGCGTCGGTCCAGAACCCTTCCAGCTCGACCCAGCGGAGGAGGCCGTCGGCCAGGTAGAAGTTGTTGACGTCGGTGATCTCCAGCTCCCCGCGATCCGACGGCTCCAGGCGCGCGATGTAGTCGAAGACGCGTGCGTCGTAGATGTAGAGGCCGGTGACGGCGTAGTTGCTGGCCGGCTCGCGCGGCTTCTCCTCGATGCGGAGGATGCGCGTCGGGTCGTTCGGGTCGAACCGGGGGCAGCCGAAGCGGTGCGGGTCGGGCACCTTGGCGAGGAACAGGAGCGCGCCCTCCGTGAACGACTCGACGGCCGGACGGATATCGGCGTCGGTCGTGTTGTCGCCCAGGATGACGCAGATATTGTCGCCGTCGGCGAAGTCCTCGCACAGGCCGAGCGCCTCGGCGATGCCGCCCTCGTTCTCCTGGTAGGCGTACTCAAGGTGGCGCACCCCGAGGTGCTTGCCGTCGCGCAGGACGCGCAGGAAGTGCCCCGCATGCGGGCCGCCCGTGACGACCATGATGTGGTCGATCCCCGCGTTTACCAGGGTCGCGATCGGGTAGTAGATCATCGGCTGGTCGTAGATCGGCAGCAGGTGCTTGTTGGTCGCGTGCGTCAACGGATAGAGCCGGCTGCCTAATCCTCCCGCTAGGACGATCCCCTTCATCGCGGCGTGTCCCCCGTCCGTCGCGTGACGGCGCTCTCGCGCCTCGCTCGCTGTCGGATACGGTCGGAGCCGGCGCAGACCCCCCTGCACCGGCTTCCCGGTCCGCCCCTGAGTATAGCACCGGGCCCACGGCGGGCCCGAACGGCCTAGAACGGCGCCGGGACGCCGACCTCGTCGCCGAGCGCGCGCAGCTCGGCCAGCACCTTGGGGTGCACCGGGATGCCGTTGGCGCGGCGGTCGGCCTCGGCCAGATCCTCCGGGTCGCCCGGGACGTACACGCGCGGCTGCCCTTCGACCGGCTCGGCCGCGCGCAACTCGGCCAGCATCTGGTCGATCTCGGCCAGGAACTCCTCCTCCGGGCGGAAGGCGTCGATGCGCCAGGCCATGAAGGCGTGGCCGATGTTCGCCGGGCGGGGCGGCACGGTACGCGACCCGGCGACGTAGCGGCTCCAGGCCGCGCCGGCCAGTTGCCCGCAGAGCACCTCGACCACGAGCGCCAGCGCGTACCCCTTATGGCTGCCCAGCTCCCGCGTGGCGCCGAGCGGGGTCAGCGCCACGGCCGCGAAGGGGTCGGTCGTGATGTTCCCTTCGGCGTCGACGGCCCAGCCCCAAGGGATCGGCTTCTCCTCGCGCCGGGCGATCTCGATCTTGCCCCAGGCGACGGTGCTGGTCGCCAGGTCGACCACAATCGGCCGCTCCCGGCCGGCAGGGATGGCCACCGCGATCGGCGCCGTGCTCAGGTACGGCTCGCGGGCGAAGGTGGGGATCACGAGCGGGGTGGCGTTGGTCATCGCCACGCCGCACAGTCCCTCCTCCAGCGCCATCATGGCGTAGTACCCGGCGATGCCGAAGTGGTTGCTGTGGCGCACCGTGGCCATGCAGAGGCCGGTCTCGCGCGCCTTTTCGATGCAGCGGCGCATAGCGCGGTAGGCGGCCGGGTGGCCCATGCCGTTGTCGGCGTCGAAAGCGATGGTGGCCGGGGTCTCGGTGATGACGCGGAAGTTCGGCGTGAGGTTGATCAGGCCCTTCCGCAGCCGATCGGCGTAGTAGCCGAGGCGGGGGACGCCATGCGAGTCGATGCCCCGGATGTCGGACGCGATCAGCACCTCGGCGGTGATGGCCGCCTCCTCACGGCTCAGTCCGAATCCGACCAGCACATCGGCCGTGAACTGCTGCAGCACCGCAGCGTCGACTCGCACGTTCGGCTCGCCCATTCAATCTCCCCCCGTTCCTCACGGGTTCCCACGTCCGGATCTCCGTGCTGCGCATGATACCGCGCTCCGGAGCCGGTCGCTGCAACGGGTCTGTCACGCGGTGCCCTACTTCGGTGGTTCCTTTGCCATGGTGCCTGTTCTAGACTGAGAGATAGTCGTCCCGTCTGGGCACGCGGCGTGCCGCTGCGAGAGGAGTACGCCGCTCGGGCACAGGATAGGAGCATACGCGATGATCGGAACGGTGATCGTCCCACTGGATGGGTCGGAGTTAGCGGAGGAGGCACTGCCCTTCGCAGCGGCTATCGCTGAGCGCTCCGGCGCTCCGCTCCACTTGATGCGCGTCATCGCGCCCGACGAGCCCGCGTCGGCGGAGGAGGAAGCACGTACGTACCTGCGCGGCAAGGCCCGCGCCTTTGGCGACCGCGTGCAGATTTCGATCCGCATCGGCGATCCGGCTGAGCAGATCGTCGACGGCGCCGAGGAGATGATCGACCCGGTCATCGTCATGACCACGCGCGGCCGCAGCGGGATCGGCCGCTGGATCTACGGCAGTGTGGCCGAGCGGGTGGTGCGCGGGGCCGGGGTACCGGTGCTCCTAATTCGCTCCGGGATGAAACAGCCCGAGGGCGGCACCTTCCGCCGGATCATGGTGCCCCTCGACGGCTCGGCCTACGCCGAGGCCGCGCTCTCCTACGCCGTGCAGATCGCGCGCGCGTTCGACGCGGAACTGTCGCTGGTGCGGGTGGCCGAGACGACTCAGATCTACGCCATGCTGACACCGTCGGCCCAGGCCCCTGCCTCCGTCGAAACCCTGAACGAGGTCGTGGCCCAGCTCGTCGCCGATGCCAACGCGTACCTGGCCAAGGTGGGCGAGCGGCTCACGGGCGAGGGGCTGCGCGTGCGCACCCAGACGCTGGAGGGGATCGCGGCCGAGCAGCTCCTGGCCTACGAGCAGGAGGAGGACATCGATCTCATCGTGATGGCGACGCACGGCCGCAGCGGCTTCAGCCGGCTCGTCTTCGGCAGCGTGGCCGAGCGGGTGCTGAGGCTGGGCAAGACGCCGGTCATGATGGTGAAGCCCAAGGGGGAGATCGCCGAGTCGGGCGACGCGGGCAACTAACCACCGCTCCCGAGCGTGCACGGTGTGGCGGCGCCCAGCCGCCGCCACACCGCCCTAGACCCGGGCGATGGTAATGATCTCCTTGTTCGCCTCGGTGAACGGTGCGCGGGACCAGTCACCGTACTGGGCCTCGATCCGGAACCCGGCGTCGGTAAGGAACGCGGCCAGGGTGTCGGCGTCGAGGAAGCGCAGGTCGGCGCGGTCCTCCCGCAGCACGGTGCCGTCACGCTCGCTGGTGACTTCAACGACCGTCACCACGTCGCCGACCACCGCTTCCACTCTGTAGGAGACGCGGAGCGGCCGGCCCGCCGGATCGACGACATCGATCGGGTGCTCCGGCGTCCAGGTTTCCCACTCGCGCACCAGCGGGTTCCGGGTTTCGAACGCGAAGCACCCGCCTTCGACGAGCGCCCGGCGGATCGTCGCCAGCGAGGCGCGCAGTTCGTCGTCGTCGACCAGGAACTGAAAGGCGTGGCCGGTCATCACGGCGAGGTCGAACTCGTTCGACCAGGGCATCGCCGCCGCCTTGCCTGCCCACCACTCGATGTCGGTCCGCCTCCGAGCCAACCCGAGCATCGCGCGGTCCGGGTCCACTCCGCACAGCCGGCCGGTGTGCCCGGCGTCCCGCGCCCGGTGCAGCAGTGTGCCCGTCCCGCAGCCGACATCGAGCACTGCCCGAGCCTCCATGACGAGGCCGAGGTAGAACTCGTCGCTCCGTCCCCACGGGTTGAGCACGTTATAGAGGGCCGCTGTCTCCTCGTCTGAATAGCGCACCGCAACCCCTCCTCCCACGGCCGCGCGGGCCCGGCGATGCGCAGGCACGGGGCCGGCCGCTACGGGTATTGATCTGCACGGTGTCGTGGGCTGCCGTATACACAGCGTCGGTCCGCGGGTGATGGGCAGATCCTCGCTCGGCGGCTCACTCATCCGGTGGGCCGGCAGCCGGTCGCTCGCGGTCCGCCGGCTGCACCTCGCGCGTCTCCTGTGCCGGAGAACCCTCACCGCCGGCCGCACCCCCCGCTGTCGAACCGCTCCGCCCCACTCCGGGCGGCGGAGGCGGCGGTGCGGGCGGCGCCAGGCTCGCGACGGGAGCCGCCTCCTCGGGCGCGGGTACCGGTTGAAATGCGGCGCGTCCCTCGCCGCTGGCGAGGTACACCAGCACCGCGATCGCGGCCACGGTCCAGACCGGGAAGCCGAGCAAGGCCGGGATCGCCAGCACCATCGCCCCGACCCGCGACCAGCGCTCCTGCAGGAGCAACCCCCAGCCGACCACCGCCGAGCCGATCGCGAAGGCCAGGAAGAACCCGAAGAGCAGCAGCACGAAGAAGAGCCCGCCGATCGCCTCGCGCGGGCGGTCCGCGGTGAAGAGCATGGCGGGCGTGAGGAAGACGAGGACAACGCAGGTCGCCAGCAAGCACACCGCGGCGGTGACGAACTCGTACACCGCGATCAATGTGACGCCGGTCGGTCGCGGCTCCCTGCGGCCCATCGCTCCCCCCTCGCTCTCCCACCATCGCGCCCTGCGCGCACTGCGCCACACGATAGCACGGACGGGCCCAGATGACGGATCGGTCGTGGCGAGGTGGTAGGGGGATCTGGCGCCGAGGCCCGTGCCCGACGGTTATGGAATTTGGCGAGCAATATAGGTGTACGGGCCGAGCGGCGGAACCTCATGCCGGAGTGTGAGTCCTGTCCCGACCCAGCCCGCTCTAGCGGGCTTCTCATTGTGAGCCCGGGGGTTATGGAGTTTGACGAATCATACGGGCGTACGCGGTCGGCTCGTGCCCGGGGCTCAAGCCGCCGGGCTGACAACCAAAGCCGGCTAAAGCCGGCTGGGGCGCCGCAGGGCCGAGACCCAGATGATACGGCGTACACCGCCTGGCATTTGCCCGGGGCTCAAGCCGCCGGGCTGACACTGGGTAAG
>NZ_JADGHZ010000140.1 GCF_019683595.1 Sphaerobacter sp.
CGTTTTTTTTTAAAACCCCCCGCCCGCCCCCCCCAGCCCCGCGCCCGCCGCCCGCGGCGCGCGCCGCGCACGGCTCCGCTCAGGATGACAGTGCCCGGGCAACGGTGATGGCTCTGGTATACGACGGTATTTCGTCAACCCCCGTTACTCCACAACGCCGGCATTCGCGCAACGGTGCGTGGTGCTGCGGCCTTCCGACACGCCGGCAGCCGTGGTGTATCCTGTTGGGCGGTGATGCACCGGCCGTTGTGCCTGCACGGCTGGCAGCGTGTGAGCCGGAGAGGTGCTCGTGCTCGATCCGTCGGTACGCGAATATGGCTCCTGGGGTCGCTACCCGCGCGTCCGGCACCGTGCCGTGGTGCCGATCTCCTGGCGCAACGAGATCCCCGACCTCGCGGCGCTCCCGGGCAGCCTACTCCCCTACGGCTACGGCCGCAGCTACGGCGATAGCTGCCTGAACGAGGGCGGCACCCTCCTCGACGTCTCCGGCCTCAACCGCTTCATCCACTTCGACGAGGAGACCGGCGTCCTCCGCTGCGAGGCCGGGGTCCGGCTCGACCAGATCCTCGCGGCCTTCGTCCCGCGCGGCTGGTTTCTGCCGGTGACGCCGGGCACCAAGTTCGTCTCGGTCGGCGGCGCCATCGCCAACGACATCCACGGCAAGAACCACCACGTTGCTGGGACCTTCGGCCGCCATGTGCTGCGCTTCGAGCTGGTCCGCTCCAGCGGCGAGCGGCTGATCTGCTCGCCCGAGGAGAACGCCGACCTCTTCCGGGCCACGATCGGCGGGCTGGGGCTGACCGGGCTCATCATCTGGGCAGAGATCCGGCTCAAGCCGATCACCAACGCCTTCATCGCCGAGGAGCAGATCCGCTTCGAGTCGCTTGACGAGTTCCTGGCGCTCTCGGCCGAGTCGGCCGACCGCTACGAGTACATCGTCTCCTGGATCGACTGTTTCGTCGGCGGGGGACGTTACGTGCGCGGGCACTTCATGCGCGGCAACCACGACCCGTCGCCGGTGCGGCCCAACCGACTGCCGGAGCCGAAGCTGCGCCTGGCGGTGCCGGTCGACCTGCCGAGCAAGCTGCTCAACACCTGGACTGTCCGCGCCTTCAACACGGTCTACTACCACCGGCAGCGGGCGCGGTGCGTGCGCAAGGTGATCCCCTACGAGCCGTTCTTCTACCCGCTGGACACGATCCACACCTGGAACCGCATGTACGGCCGTCGTGGCTTCCTGCAGTACCAGTGCGTCGTGCCGTTCGACGGCGATAACGCGGCGATCAAGGAGATCCTCGACCGCATCCGCCGCTCCGGCCAGGGCTCGTTCCTGACGGTGTTCAAGACCTTCGGCGACGTGCCCTCGCCGGGGATGCTCTCCTTCCCCCGACCGGGGATCACGCTGGCGCTCGACTTCCCGCTCCAGGGGCCGGAGACGCTGCGCCTGCTTGACGACCTCGACGCCGTGGTGCGCGAGAGCGCCGGCGCTCTCTACCCGGCCAAGGACGCCCGCATGAGCGCCGAGAGCTTCCGGGCGAGCTTCCCCCGCTGGGAAGAGTTCGCCCGCTATGTCGATCCGAAGTTCTCCTCCAGCTTCTGGAGGCGCGTCACGAGCGAGGACGGACAGAGCCGATGACGACCGCGATGCACGCGACCACGCCTGCCGTGCTGATCATCGGGGCCACCTCGGCGATCGCGACCGAGACGGCCCGCTGCTACGCCGCCGACGGCGCGCGCCTCTTCCTCGTTGCCCGCTCGCCGGAGCGATTGGAGGCCATGCGCGACGACCTGCGCGTGCGCGGCGCGACGCAGGTCGATACCTACGCGCTCGACCTGACAAATATCGACGGTCACGCCGCCATGCTGGACGCCGCCAAGCAGGCCCTCGGGCGGATCGACGCCGTTCTAATCGCCTACGGGACGCTGGGGGACCAGAAGAAGAGCGAGGCGTCGGTCGAGACCACGCTGCGTGAGTGGCACACCAACGCCACCAGCACCATCGCCCTGCTGACGCTGCTGGCCAACGACCTGGAGCGGCAGCGCCACGGCACGCTGGCGGTCATCAGCTCCGTCGCGGGCGACCGCGGCCGCCGCTCGAACTACGTCTACGGCGCCGCCAAAGGCGCCCTCAGCATCTTCCTCCAGGGGCTGCGGGCACGGCTCAGTAAGTCAGGTGTCAAGGTCGTGACGGTCAAGCCCGGCATGGTCGACACCCCGATGACGGCCCACATGCGAAAGAGCCCGCTCTTCGCGTCGCCCCAGCGCGTCGGTCGCGATATCTACGAAGCCATGCAGAAGGGCAAAGAGACGGTCTACACGCCCTGGTATTGGCAGTTCGTCATGCTGGTCATCAAGGCGGTGCCGGAGCGGGTGTTCAAGCGGCTGCCGCTGTGACCGGACCCGCGGCGGGCCTGCGGCGCGACCGTGGGCACGGTATCGTGCCACGCCATCGCCTCTCCCCGCGAATCGACCGCAGTATGCCCCGTTCACGCATCGCGTGACGCCACGCGAGATAGTACCCATTAGCCTTGAACTAGCCAAATCTTGCTATACACGATCTCCCTGTGAGCGTTTTACCCTGGCCACGGCGCTATGGCTGTGCGTGAGAATGTCCACTAGAGGGGTGGTCTTGATGGTTTCCCCACGTCTGGGTAGACGTTTCCGCATCCTGACCGTGGTGGTCCTTGGGCTCATCATCATCGCGTTCCCAGAGACAGCGTCGACCCAGTCCCCCAAGGTCTATCTCGATGACTGGTGGCAGGATGGCGTCAACGTCGCGTGGTTCAGTTATGACCGCTCCACGATCTATGTAGGCGACCACGAACGGGACGGCGACGGAGTCTACGTCGAGTATCGGGGACGCAATGGGACCCACGGGTTCGTCTGGGACGGCAACGGATCGCAGGCCGGATACGGCAGCGCCAAGGTATTCGGCTTAACCTCCTTCCGTTTGTGTGAAGACGACTGGGGCACGAATGATTGCACGAACTGGGTATACGTCTAGTCGCAAGCCGGCCGCACTGGCGATCCTCATCGCGCCCATGCTGGCCCAGCCGTAGGCCGGGTCGGCGGGAGAGGCTGGCCGCAGCGCCACGCCCATCACCAACAGTGCGATCACGCGGTAGGCGAGCCGGCGGGACTCATGGGCTGACGCCGTGGGGTGCCGTGCACAGGACATCCGCGCTCGCGCAGCACCCTAGCGCCACGCCGCGCACGCCCTACGGCGTCCGCCTGGCGTCGGCAGACCGCGAGCGTCGCGTCGGCGCCCGACGAATTTGTCGGGCACACGCCGGTGGTTGGTGCGCGGCGGTCTCCAAGCACGCGGCCCTGAGGTGCCCTGCCGCTTCCACTCGGCTGTGCCGGCCGGTGGAGACACCATGCCTTCCTGCAAATCGACAGCGGTACGCGCGGTTCACACATCGTGCGAAGTCACGAGAGTATGGCTGTGCGTGAGAATATCCACTAGAGGGGTGAACTTGATGGTACTCCCACGTCTGCGTAAAGGTGTCCGCGTCCTGACCGTGGCAGTGCTTGGGCTCATCATCACCGCGGCACCGGCGTCCGCGTCTCCCCACGAGATCTACCTCGATGACTGGTGGGAATATGGCCGCAACTGGGCGTATGTCAATTATGACCACACCGTGGTCTGCGCAAACGACGGCGAAGAGGATGGCCACGGAGTCTACGTCGAGTACCGGGGACCCGGGTCCATCCACGGCTTCGTCTGGGACGGCAACGGATCGCGGAGCGGATACAGCTGCTTGAAGGTGAAGAAGGTAACCTCCTTCCGTCTGTGTGAAGATGACTGGGGCTCGCCCGATTGCACGGCGTGGAAATACATCTAGCCGCGAGCCGGCCGCGCCCCTCATGAGCTGTACGATCACACGGTAGGCGCCGCGGCGGGACTCATGGGCTGACGCCGTGGGGTGCCGTGCGCAGGACATCCGCGCTCGCGCACCGCCCGAGCGCCACGCCTTAGCTGGGTGTCCGGTGGTCGGCCCGTGCCCGGGGATGGGTGATGAGAGGAACCCACGCTGTGGCACGGGCCCGGCGGCTTGAGCCCCGGGCACGCGCTGACCAGCGGACACCCATGGAATTCGTCAAACTCCATTACCCCGGGCACAGGCCACCGCACGAGGATCCTTCCACCACCCATCGCGGAGACGATCGCAGCCGCACGAGCCAATAGAGCGGGCAGGAGACGGAGCGGCCGGTATGCCGGTGGATGTCGTCAATCTCCTGATGGGCACGATGGCCCAGCGCTTCTGGCGTGATCCCCACGCCGGGGAAGGCCGGGTAGCATCTTTGTCAGTTGTGAGGGATTGACGGTAAGCTCTCTGCGCCGTACATTCCCTTCAGCGAACAATCGAATGATGACAGGGCACGCCCCGCTGGGTCGGGGGCAGTGCACGCCGGGGTGGACCGAGGCGCCGGTGCGGCGCAGTGGACAGGGAGGGAAAGGGTCGATGTCGGCGAGGGGATCGGCGCGGCAGGCAGCAGTGCGCTGGGCCATCGACATCGTCGGGCGAGACGATGTGGTCTACCTCGACACGGAGACTACCGGCCTGGGGCCGGACGCCGAGATCGTCGATATCGCCGTCGTGGATCAAGCCGGGCGCGTCCTGCTCAACTCCCTCGTCCAGCCACGGAACCCCATCCCCGCCGCGGCGACCCGGGTCCACGGGATCACCAACAAGATGGTCATGAACGCGCCAGAGTGGCCGGAGATCTACCAGGAGCTGGCGCGCATCATCCAGGATTACCCCACACTCATCATTTACAACGCCGCCTACGACCGGAGGTTGATCTCGCAGACCTGCCGGCGCTACGGCATCAGCGTGCCCCGCGCCGACTGGCAGTGCGCCATGCTGAACTACGCGGCGTATCGCGGCGAGTGGAACGCGCGCTATGGAAACTATCGTTGGCACAAGCTGGAAAAGGCGGCGATCGAGACCGGCGCGCCGATGCCCCCCACCCACCGCGCGCTCGACGACGCCCAGGCCTGCCGCCATGTGGTGCTGTCAATGGCGGGCGCGGCGACCGCGCGGCCAGCATCAACGGTGCGGGTACCGGCCCGTCCGGCAGCTCCGCCCGCGGTGGCGCCGGCTACGAGCGGCGTACGCGCGGCCCAGCCCAGCCGGGCAACCGCGGCTGCCGCCGAGCCGGTCGTCACGATCCGCGAACTCCAATCTAATTCGACCGACGCTGAGAGCGTCGAGGTCGAGCGCATCGAGGTCAAGCCCACCGACGTCTCCGATACGCCAGCAGCCGCGCCGCCAAGGCAGCGCGAGTGGTATCAGCACTGGTGGCTCTGGCTTATCATCGTTCTCCTCCCGATCCCGTGGATCGATTGGATCGCGATTCCCCTCCTGATCTATTACCTGCCATTCACGGCCAACACGCGCGCCATCATCGGCGCTACCACCGGCGTGATCGTTATCTTCGGTTTCATCGCGACGGCGCTGGGCATCTAGCCCCAGCGCCGCTTCCCCCGGCGCGGTGGCAGCGCTTCCGTGGCCGAGGTGGGGCTGGACGGACGACACCCCGACCCCGCTGCTGGCGGATTCCGTCCGGGAGGGACACGGGAGGAAGGGATCCTTCCCCCTGCCGCGGGGCGGCTCCGATCGGGATGTTATGGAGAAGCGGGTCCGGGGGGGCCGGGGGGGGGGCCCCCCCCGGACGGTGAGTCTGCGGGATTGGCCGGTGGGCCGGGCTAGCCCAGCGGCGGAATACCCGATTCGGCGATCTTGGCGTTGAGCGCGCCGATCTCGGACTCGATCAGCGCGTTGAGCCGGGCGATGCCCTCGTCGGCCCAGCCGCTCAGGTACTCGAAGACGCCGTAGGCCTGCTCCGTCGGGCGGGCGTCGGCGTAGGAGACGGTCCCCTGGAGCGACGCCAGCTTGCTGTTCACCTTCGGCGGGTAGTTGAAGGCGTCCGCGCCGCCCTTATGGCGCCACTCCACCAGGTAGTTCTCCGCCTCGGCCAGCTTCTCGACGACCTTGCCGGCCTCCTCGGCCAGCGCCTCCTGGCCGGACGCCCGCAGCCGCTCCTGCCAGGCCGCGATCTGCTCGCGCAGCCGCTGGCTGCGCAGCACCGTCTCGTGCACGCTGCTCAGCTTGGCCTGGATCGCCATCAGCAGGTCGAACTGCGCCTGTAAGTCCTCCTGCGTGGCGGAGATGCGCGGATCCTTGCGGATCTCGAACTGCTGAGATCCGACCTCCTGCCCGTCGATCTCCAGCCGCACCTCATAGGTACCCGGCACCGCCTTGGGACCGATCACGCCGCCGCCCCAGTAGGCAGCCAGCCGCACGCCCTCCAGGTCCACGCCGTCCGGGTAGCGCATATCCCAGACGAAGCGGTGGACGCCGGGCTTGGCCTTCGGCTTCGGTCCCTTGGCCTTCTCATCGTCGCTGGCGATGCGCTTGATGAGCTTGCCGTCTGCCGTGTAGAAGCTCAGGGCCACCGACTTGGGATTCTCGACCCCGATCCGGTACTGCACCAGCACGCCGACCGGCGGGTTCTCCCCGGCGCTTCGCAGCTCGATGCGGGTGCCGCCCTCACCGTCGGGCACGATCTCGCCGAGCACCTGGTTCCCGCCGGCGGTGATGTAGGACTTGTAGCCGGCGGTCTTGGACTCGGGCCAGCGGCGCGGCGGCATGAGCCGGTAGGCCGGCCGGACCGGGAAGAGCGTGCCGGGCGCGTCCGGGTCGATGTCCGGCCAGGCGCGCAGGGCCGACAGGTCGTCGAGCACCCAGAAGGAGCGCCCGTGCGTCGCCAGGATTAGGTCGGTATCGTGGATGACCAGGTCGTGGATCGGCACCACCGGCAGGTTGCCGGTCACCCGGTGCCAGTTGGCCCCATCGTCGAACGAGACGTAGAGGCCGGTCTCGGTGCCGCAGTACAGCAGCCCGCGGCGCACCGGGTCCTCGCGGATCACGCGGGTGAAGTCATCCTCCGGGATGCCGTTGGTGATCGGCTGCCAGGTCTTCCCGTAGTCGTTGGTCTTGAGCAGGTAGGGGCGGAAGTCGTCCAGCTTGTAGCGCGTCGCGGCGACGTAGGCCGTGGCCGCGTCGTGCGGTGAGGCCTCGATGATCGAGATCAGCGCCCACTCCGGCAGGTCGGGCGTGACGTTCTCCCACGTCTTGCCGTTGTCACGTGAGACGTGGATCAGCCCGTCGTCGGAGCCGGTCCAGAGCACGCCCTGCTGCACCGGGGACTCGGCGAAGGCGAAGATCGTGCCGTAGAACTCGGTGCTGACGTTGTCCTTGGTGATCGGCCCGCCGGAGGGCTTGAGCGTCTCCGGCTCGCCGCGGGTCAGATCCGGGCTGATCTCCTCGAAGCTCTGCCCGCCGTCGGTCGAGCGCAGCAGGTGGTTGGCGCCGACGTAGAGCACGTTGGGGTCATGCGGTGAGAGGTGGATCGGGAAGGTCCACTGGACGCGGTACTTCATCGACTCGGCGCCGTAGCCGATCGGGTCGTCCGGCCAGACGGTGATGTCCACCTCCTGCCGGCTGCGGTGGTCGTAGCGGGTCATGCGGGAGGCGTAGCTCCCCGCGTAGACGATGTTCGGATCGTCCGGCCGCACGGCGATGTAGCCCGACTCCCCGCCGCCCACCGGGTAGGTGTCGTCGGCGGTGATGACGCCGCGGTCGGAGTAGCTCGGGATCGACAGCGTGGTGTTGTCCTGCTGCGCGCCGTAGATGCGATACGGGAACTGGGTGTCGGTGGTGACGTGGTAGAACTGCGCGGTCGGCTGGTTGTAGATGCTGGACCAGGTAACCCCGCCGTCGAGCGAGACGCAGGCGCCGCCGTCGTTGCCGTGGATCATGCGCTTCGGGTTCTTCGGGTCGATCCACAGGTCGTGGTGGTCGCCGTGCGGGGTCGGGATACCGATGTAGGTGGCGCCGCCGTCGATCGACTTCCAGAAGCGCAGGTTCAGCACGTAGAGGACGTCCGGGTTGACCGGGTCGGCGAAGATGTGCATGTAGTACCAGGGCCGCTGGCGCAGCTCCGGGTTGTCGCTCAGCCGCGTCCAGGTCGCACCGCCGTCGTCGGAGCGGAACAGGCCGCCATCCTTGGCCTCGATCAGCGCCCAGACCCGGTCGGGCTTGGCGGGCGAGACGGCCACGCCGATGCGCCCCTTGAGCCCCTGGGGTAGGCCGGGGTTGTTGGTCAACTCGACCCAGGTGTCACCCCCATCGGTCGTCTTGAAGATGCCGCTCCCCTCGCCGCCGCTGACCAGCGACCAGGGCGAGCGCCGGGCCTCCCACATGGCCGCGTAGAGCACGCGCGGGTTGTTCGGGTCCATCGAGAGGTCGCAGGCACCGGTGTTCTCGTCCCGGTAGAGCACCTTCTCCCAGGTCTGCCCACCGTCCTTGGAGCGGAAGACGCCGCGCTCCTCGTTCGGACCGAAGGCGTGACCGAAGGCGGCCACGTAGACCAGATCCGGGTTCTTCGGGTGGATCCGCACCCGCGCGATGTGTCGGGTCTCGGCCAGGCCCAGGTGCCGCCAGGTGGCACCCGCGTCGTCGGACCGGTAGACACCGTCGCCGTGGGAGACGTTGCCGCGGATGCACGACTCGCCCATCCCGACGTAGATCACGTTCGGGTCTGCCTCGCTGACGGCGATCGCGCCGACCGAAGCGGTCTTGAAGAAGCCGTCGGAGATGTTGCGCCAGGTCGCGCCCGCGTCCGTCGACTTCCACACGCCCCCGGCGCAGGCGCCGAAGTAGAAGGTCAGTGGGTCCACAGGGTCGGCAGCCACCGCCACCACCCGGCCGCCGCGGTACGGCCCTGCCAGCCGCCACCGGGTCGCACCGAGCAACTCCTGAGGATCTCTCATCGAAATGCTTCCCCTTTTCTCCGAGCGGCAGGCCGATCCCGGCAGGATCGACCCAGCAGCTCAGCCGAAAACCCACCAGCGCGCCCGCATCGTAGCCTCCCTGCGGGAAATGTCAAGGCGTTCCCCGACACCAGGGCCGGCAACGTGCTAGAGTGGA
>NZ_JADGHZ010000141.1 GCF_019683595.1 Sphaerobacter sp.
GGGGCCCCGCCGGCGGGCCGGCGGGGGGCGGGGCGGGCGCGCCCGCGCGGCGCCCCGCGCGGCCCGGCTCCGCTCAGGATGACAAGGACGAGACGACGGTGACCGGTACATGTACCACGGTAATTCGTCAAACTCCAATAACCCCGGGCACGCGCCGGGCGACGGGGTCCATCGTGCCGAGGCGCCGACCCTGCGTCCCCTCAGCCGGCTTCAGCCGGCTTTCCTTGTCAGCCCGGGGCTTGAGCCCCGGGCACGTGCCACCGCGCGAGAATCGTCTCACCACCCGCCCGGACCGCAACCACGGCGCGGTACCCCTCGCATCCCTGCGGACATCCCCACCACCGGGACGCCCGCAAGCTCCGCGGCCGGCGCAAGGCGCTACCGTCCGCGGACGCGGCGCCAGGCGGCGCGGAGGCGGTCGAGGACGTGGAGCCGCCAGGCGAAGCGGAGGATGACGGCCCAGGCGATCGCGATGTGGGCCAGGATCACGTAGTCGAGGAAGCCGAGCACTTCCAGACCATAGAACTCGCGCGCCACCGGCCAGGCAAGCACCCCAGCGTAGACGCCGAGCAACGCCGCGGCCAGGATGGCGGGGCGCCAGTCGCCGTTGAGGCTGGTTCCGCCGGTGAAGGCGTCGTTGGGAGGCTGGGCGAAGGGGATCAGGATCAGGCCGCAGAGGATGGTGATCGTGGTCAGCGCGCTGCGCGCGGTGATCACCTCGGCACCGCGCGAGAGATAGAACATGTAGACCACGAACGCGACCCAGGCGATCGAGACGGCGGCCGGGAAGACGAAGTGGCTCCCGGAGCGAACGAGCCGCCGGGGTGTGTTCCCCGGCCGGGCCCAGGCCGCCAGGGCGAACACGGGAATGCCGACGGTCAGCAGTGCCAGGATCGAGTTGTGCTTGGGCGTGATCGGGAACGCGGCCCCGGCGACGGAGGTGCCGAAAATGATCAGGGCCACGTAGAGGGTCCGCACGAGGAAGAGGCGGATGATGTCCCGCATGCCGCGGCGGATGCGCTGGCCCTCCAGGAACGCCTTCGGCAGCGCGGCAAAGGAGTCGTTGAGCAACACGATGTCGGCGACGCTGCGGGTCACCTGGCTGCCGCTGCGCATGGCGATGGCGAGATCCGCCCGCTTCAGCGCCAGCACGTCGTTCACCCCATCGCCGGTCATCGCCACGTAGTGCCCCTGGGCGCGCAGCGCACTCACCAGCCGCTCCTTCTGGCGGGGGGTGATGCGGCCGAAGACGGTCGCCTCCTCGACGACCGGTATCAACGCCTGTTCGTCCAGGTCGCCGAGCACGGTGCCGGAGACGGCCCGGATCCCGGCCGGGAAGCCCGCCTGGCGCGCCAGCGCGGCCACGGTGTCCGGGTTGTCGCCCGAGATGATCTTCAGCGTGATGCCTGCCTGGCGGAAGCGCTCGATGGTCTCCTGCGCCTCAGGGCGCAGTTCGTCTCGCAGCGCGACCAGCCCCATCGGGATCAGCCCCTGTGGGAGCGACGGCTCCTCCTTGCCGTCCGGGAGTGGCGCCGGGTTGGGCCGGTAGGCGAAGAGGAGGACGCGCAGGCCGCGCTCGGTCCAGGCGTCGACGCGCGGCTGGAGGCCGTCGGCCGAGCGCAGCGCCGGCTGGATCATCTCCGGCGCCCCGAGCACGTAGAACCCGCGCCCCTCGGTATCGTCGAAGGCGAGCGCGCTCCACTTGCGCGACGACGAGAACGGGATTTCCCCCACGACCTTCCGCTCCCGGCCCGGGCAGGCCGCGGCGATGGCGGTGATCGTCCGGTTGCCGGCGGTTGTGGCGGCTGCGTAGTCGCCCAGGAGGGTGCGCAGGTGTTCCTCGTCGACCCCAATCGGCTCCAGCGAATCCAGCACCAGGGTGTTGGTCGTCAGCGTTCCCGTCTTGTCCAGGCAGAGGACGTCGATGTTGCTGGTCGACTCGACGGCGTTCATGCGCTGGATCAGCGCGCCGCTGCCCGCCATGCGCACGGCCGCCATGGCGTAGGTGACGGTGACCATGAAGACGAGCCCCTGGGGGACGAGGCTGACCAGCACGGCCGCCGCCTGGGTGATCTCGCGCAACCCCGGGTCGTCCGGCGACTGATAGAAGGCGATCCCGACCTGGATCGAGAGGGCGGCCACCAGCACCAGCATCACCTGGAGCACAAGGCGGATCTCGCGCTGGAGTGGCGTGCGAACGTCGCGGAAGGCCCGGGCCTCGGCCGTGATCTGCTGCGCCATGCTCTCGGTGCCCACCTTGCGGGCGATGAAGATGCCGCTGCCGGTCATGCAGAAGGACCCGGAGTGGACGGTGTCGCCGACCCGCTTGCGGATCAGGTCCGATTCACCGGTCAGGAGCGACTCATCGACGCTCAGGCCGCTCTCGTCGAGCACTTCACCATCGACGAGGATCTGGTCGCCCGGACGGACCACGAGGATGTCGTCGAGCACGATGTCATTGGGGTCGACGGTCCGCTCCTCGCCCTCGCGGATGACGGTCGCGGTCGGCCGCATCAGGAGTGCGATCGAGTCGAGCTTTCGCTTCGCCCGTGTCTCCTGGACGATGCCGACGACGACGTTGCCGATCACCAGGCTGACCGTCACCACCGCGTCGCCGTAGAGGCCCAGTGCGGCCAGCGCGATACAGATCGCGAAGAGGGCGGTATTGATAAAGGTAAAGGTGTTCTCGAAGATGATCCGCTTGTAGGTGCGGCTGGTTTCGAAGGGGACAGCGTTCGTCAGACCCTGCGCGCGTCGCTTGGCGACCTCAGCTTCGCTGAGGCCGAGCGGACGCCCGATGGGCGTGGCGCGCTGCTGGGTCACGGTCATCCTGCGCTGCACCTTCTGCTGATCACCCCGGGACCGATTCCCGCACGATGATACCCAATCATCCTGGCGGGCGACCCTCCCTCCGGTTCACCTCGCGCCAGCGGCCGCGCGCCTCCAGCGCCAGCCCGGCAAGGATCGGCACCCAGAGGTCCCACAGCCGATAGATCAGGGTTGCCGCCAGCGCCGTGGCGAGCGGGATCTGCATCGCCTCCAACGCCAGCGTCATGGACACCTCGACCAGCCCGACCCCCTGGAAGAACGGGGCGACGACGTTGAAGAGCATCTCGAGCTGATAGGAAACGAGCGCCGCCACAACCGCGCCCGGCCGGCCGACCGCGCCGAGCGCGGCGTAGAGGATCGCGACACCGACGACGTCGGTCGCAACCGCGAGCGCCAGGGGCCGCAGCAGCTCGCGCACGCCGATCCGGCGGGTGCGGATCTCCTCAACGGAGCGGCGGAGCCACCGCGGAATCCGCCGGGTGAGCCAATCCGGCGGGGGCGGGCCGCGCAGCACCAGGAACATGGCGGCCGTCAGGATGGCGAAGAGGAAGACGCTCAGCAGCGCCGCGGCGACCACCCGTTGTGCCAACTCCCGCTCCAACCAGAGTGCCAGCAGGGCCGGGGGCAACACGATGACAAACGAGGCATACCCCACCAGGCTGGTGAGGCCGGTGGCCAGCAGCGCAACTGCACCCGGCACGCGAGCGCGGGTGAGATACCGGATGAAGAGCACGGCCGTCGTCGGCCCGCTGAAGGGCACGACCGAGCCGACGGCGTGGCTGCGGAGGTAGGCTTCGAGGACCGGCCATAGCTCGATGTCCTGGCCCAGTCGCGTCAGCACTGCCTGGTAGGTCTTGCCGATCAGCACGAGGTAGAGCACCTCCAGCACACCGGCCGCCAGAACCCACGGCAATCGCGCCCCGCCGAGCACCGTCCCGAGCTGGGCGATGTGCTCCCGCTCGTGGACCATGAAGGTGCCGATCAGCCCGCCGAGCAGCACGAGCCAGATAACGGGGCCCCACCGCTGCACCGCGTTGTGGAGCGCCTGGCTCCGCGCCGGAGGACGCGGACCCGCAGCCTGCGCGACCACGCCCTCGCCGTTCGCGCTCTCGACGATGTCGCCCGGTCGCGCCGGGCTGAGCGTGGGGCGATCCCCGGCCGGTGTTGGGCTGTCGGCACGCGAGTGGCGGTCTCCCGGCATCGTGATCCTTCCTGGCACCGATCGACGCCGTCCTCTTTACGCCTAGCTGAAATCGGGCCACGGGGTGTGACGGTGCCGGGCGGCGTGTCCGTTCTGTGTCGGGATGGGGCCGGTGCGGTTATTCCGCGGCGGCCCACGCCTCGCACTGGCGCATCGTCGCCACGTCAAAGGGGATGAAGTGGATCAGGCGGAAGCGTGCATCGCGGATGAATCGCTCCGAGGCCAGCCGGAACGATAGCGTCCCGGCTCCTGGCACAGCCAGACGGACCGGCACCAGTGTCCGGGCCGCGCTCGCGGTCTGGGGCTCCCGCTTAACCAACTCCCAGTAGTGGCGGAAGCGGGGCAACTCCTGCAACTCGCGCATCATCTCGGCGTACCACGGCTCGCCCTGCATGAACTCCGTCTCAGCACGGGAGGCGCGGATGAGCGCGGGGAAGAAGGCATCCGGCTCGACAACGAGCCGTGGCAGCGGCGAGGTCGGGTCGAGCCACGCGGCCAGGATCGGACGGCGCGCCAACCCGCCGAGCTGGGGATCGCGCGGCGAGAGCCCGAAGAGGTGCGGGACGTAGCGGTTCCAGGCAAGCAATCGGGACCGGCAGTCGAGGACGTAGGCCGGGAAGGGGACACCGTGCAGCTCGTCGTGGGAGACGGCACAGGCCCAGGCGATGTCGTCCTCATCCGGCAGCGGAGTGGGGACGGTATAGCCGAAGCGCTCCATCACCTCGCGCCGCTCGCTGTACCGCGCACCGAGCGCCGCTAGGATGCGCTCCAGCGTGGCACGCTCGGGCTGCGCGACGCGACCCGACTCGATCCGCTGGAGGTAGCCCGTCCCCAGCTCGGCCTCGGCCTCGACCCAGAGTTGTGTCTTCCCGGCCCGCTCGCGAAGCGCGCGTAGACGGCGTCCGCCCGGCGTCCCGGTTGTCCGTTGCACGTCCATGTGCCGGATGCCTCGCTCCACACCCAATTCGACTTCGATCACGATGACCCGCCGCTACAGGGCGCCTAGTATAGCAAGTAACGGGTGGCTTCACGGATGGATGGCACCACCCCGAGCCGGGTCCAGATCCGGGCCATCGTGGGGGTGCTGACCAGCAGGGAAGCATTGGAGCGGGCAATGGCAGAGCACGCCGGGCTGATCGACGAGCACGACCGCGGGATGTCACACGAGCCGGTGTGGACCGCCTTCGTACGTGGTTTCGTCGGCATGCTGCCCCTCTGGGTGGGAGCCATCCCAACCGGCATCGCCTATGCCGTCGCGGCGCGGAGCATCGGGCTCGCCCCGGGCGAGACGCAGCTCATGAGCCTGCTCGTCTTTTCGGCCGCGGCGCAGGTCAGCGCCGTGTCGCTGCTCGATGCGGGCACGCCGATCCTGGTGCTTGTCAGCACCGCGATCGCGTTCAACGCCCAACTGCCGCTGCTCGGGCTTGCGATCACCAGTCAGATCCGGATGGGCTGGCTTTCCCGCCTGGTGACCGCCTGGTTCCTGACCGACGGTGCCTTCGGGGTCGCGGCCGGGCAGGGGCGCCTGCGGTTGCCGATCCTGCTGGGTGCCGGGGTGAGCATGTACGTCGCCTGGAACACCGGGACCGCGCTCGGCATCCTGGCCGGGCAGGCCGTGCCGGATCCGCGCCGGGCCGGGCTCGACCTGCTCGTCCCGCTCGCGTTCCTTGCGGTGCTCGTCCCGCTACTGCGCAGGCGCGCGGCGCTGCTCGCCGCGCTGGTCGCGGCCGCCGCGATGCTGCTACTGTCCTCGCTCGTCCCGAACGGCGTGGCGGTGCTCGGCGCGGGCGGCCTCGGGAGCGCCGCGGGGGCGTGGTGGTCGCGTCGGACGGGAGGCCGGCTATGAGCAACCTGTGGTCCATCGTCGCCATGGCCGCCGGGGTGTACGCCCTGCGGCTGGGCGGGCTGCTGCTTCCGCAACGCGCCGTCCCGCCCGGCGTGCAGCAGGCGCTGCGATTCTTGCCGGTTGCCCTGCTGGGCGCGTTGGTCGTCGCGACGCTCTCCGGCCGGGGTTACGACCCCACGACCTGGGTGGCCGTCGCCGGTGCCGGACTGGTCGGCTGGGCAACGCGCCGGATGTGGGCCTGTATCCTCAGTGGGATGGCGATCTACTGGCTGCTGCGCCTCATCTGAGGCGGCAGCGGCCGTGCAGACGAGGAGGGCCGCGCGATGGTCGAGACGTTTGATCGAGAGGTGTCGCTGCGTCACGACCTCCGCCCCGGCGACCTGGGCCGGGTGACCGAGCTGCACGGCGTCCTCTACGCCGAGGAGTACGGGTTCGATCACACCTTTGAGTCCTACGTCGCCGAGTCGCTCGGTGAGTTCGGCCGCCTATACCGGCCGGGGCAGGACCGGCTCTGGCTGGCGGAGCGGGATGGGCGCCTGGTCGGCTCGATCGGCATTCTCGGGCGCGAGGACGGCGCGGCGCAGCTCCGTTGGTTCCTGGTTCACCCCGACGCGCGCGGGCGGGGCCTCGGCAGACGGCTGCTGAACGAGTCGCTCGCCTTCTGCCGCGCGGCGGGCTACCGCTCGGTCTACCTCTGGACGGTGAACGTCCTGACCGACGCCGCCCGGCTCTACACATCCGTCGGTTTCCGGCTGACCGAAGAGACCCCGGTGCAGCCGACCTGGGGCGTCATGCTGGCCGAGCAGCGCTACGACCTGACCCTGGCAGAGTGATGCCAGCGCAGGGGGCGCCCGGACCGGTCCGTCCCCGTGCTCAGCCCTTGATGGTCACGACCGGCCGCAGCCGGGCGACCTTCGCGATGATCCCAGCCCCGGCCATGATGTCGACCACCTGCTCGACGTCCTTGTAGGCGCCGGGCGCCTCCTCGCTGATCGACGAGCGGCCGTGGGCGCGCACGGTGATCCCGCGCTCCTTCAACTGGCG
The DNA here is from genome assembly GCF_019683595.1 of Sphaerobacter sp. Classification (GTDB taxonomy): domain Bacteria; phylum Chloroflexota; class Chloroflexia; order Thermomicrobiales; family Thermomicrobiaceae; genus Sphaerobacter. The sequence continues at coordinate 6,921 of NZ_JADGHZ010000141.1, forward strand.
GATCACGCGGTCCGCCGGGTACTCCTTCTTCGCCTTGGTCCGCGACTTGGCCCGCCCGGCGCCGTGCAGCGCGCTGCCGAAGGTGTCGCGCATCCCCTTCTCGGTGCCGCGCAGCACGTAGCTAGCAGTGCCCATCGTGCCCCCGACCAGCACCGGCTGGCCGACCGAGCGGTAGCGCTCCGGGATCTCGGAACGTCCCGGCCCGAAGGCCCGCGTGGCGCCCTTGCGGTGCACCAGCAGCCGCGTCCGCCGGCCGTTCACCTCGTGCTCTTCGAACTTGACGGTGTTGTGCGCGATCTCGTAGACGGTCCGGATCGACTCCGGCGCGACGCCGAGCGCCTTGTGGAGCGCCTCTCGGATCAGGTGGGTCAGCACCTGTCGGTTGGCGAAGGCTGTGTTGGCCCCGGCCATGACCGCGGCGTAGTACTGCCGCCCCTCAGGGCTCTCGATCGGCGCGCAGACCAGTTCGCGATCGCGGATCGGGATGTTGTACTTCCGGGCCGCCCGTTCCAGGAACGGCAGGTAGTCGGTGCCGATCTGGTGGCCGAGCGCGCGGCTGCCGGTGTGGAGCATGATCGTGACCTGCCCCACCGCGAGGCCGAAGGCGCGGGCGGCTTCCTCATCGTAGATCTCATCAACCACCTGCACCTCGACGTAGTGGTTGCCCGACCCGAGCGTGCCGACCTGCTTCAGTTGCCGCTGCTTGGCCGTGCGGCTCACGGCGTCCGGGTCGGCGCCGGGCATCCGCCCCTGCTCCTCGACGTAGGTCAGGTCGGCCGGCGTCCCGTAGCCGAGGTTGACGGCGTAGTGCGCGCCCTCGCGCAGCACCCGGTCGATCTCCTTCTCGGTGAGCTTCAACTCCCCGGTGCTGCCGAGCCCGGCCGGGACGCCGTGGAAGAGGGCATCGGCGATCTTGTCCTCCTTGCCCTCCAGGTCGACGCGGGTCAGCTCGGTGGCGAGCAGGCGCACGCCGCAGTTGATGTCGAACCCGACCCCGGCGACGCTGATGACCCCCTCCTTGGGGTCGAACGCACCGACGCCGCCGATCGGGAAGCCGTAGCCGGGGTGAACGTCGGCCATCGCCAACGCCGCCTTCTGGATGCCGGGCAGGCTGGCGACGTTCACGAGTTGCTGCAGCGCGCTCCACTCCTGTGCCGTGGGCGCCGTCAGCTCCCCGATCAACTCCTCATCGGCGTAGATCCGCGCCGGAACGCGCATGTCACCGTGAGCCGGGATCTCGTACACGTAGCGCTCGATGCGAGTGATCGGTGGTGTCGTACGTTGCTGTGCCATGGTGGATCCCTCCTCGCCCCTGTCGTGTCGTGGGATGTGCTGAGCAACCGATGGCGCGGGCTGGGGGACGGAGTGGGTCTGGGGAAGCCCGTCGGGGCCTGGGCCGGGGTCATCTCCGCCCCGGCGGGCCGTCCCATCGGTGTTCGTCAATCGCTAGTGTACCCAAAGCGCCTGCCCCCGTCGTGCGGCGTGCCACCTGCCTCATGCATCCCGAATTGGTGAATTGGTCTGACAAAGCGGGGCGGGTGGCGCGAACGTTCTCTCGCGGTGGCGCGTGCCCGGGGCTCAAGCCCCGGGCGGACAGGGAAAGCCGGCTGAAGCCGGCTGCGGGAACAGGACTCACGTCAAGGCGGTGGGTGTTGGCGCCCGGGCACGCGCCACTGCCTGGGATCTTTCATGCCATCCATGCTGTATCTGAACTACTGCGCCGGAACCAACCCCGGCACGGCTGATGCCGCGCCATACCAAAGCGGCGGCTCGGGCCGCCGCACTCCAAATCGTCCCCCAGCCGGCTTCAGCCGGCTTTTCTTGTCAGCCCCGGGCTTGAGCCCCGGGCACGGGCCGACGGCGTACCCCCACTTATTTCGTCGAAGACCAT
>NZ_JADGHZ010000142.1 GCF_019683595.1 Sphaerobacter sp.
GTCGGGGACCGCGGGGTACGGGGCTGTCGTCAATGCGGGGATTGCGCGCGATGCTTCGGGTGGCGACGTTGGACGCGAGGAGGCGGTGCCGATTTCGTGAGGCCGACCGTGAGGCCTGGTGACGCTGGCCAAGATCGGCTGAGCGACCTTCGGCTGGCACCGTTCGGTGTTCAGTCGGAGGTTTATCAATGTCTGCTGATCTGTGGGTCTGGGAAATCTTCTTCGGGTTCATCTCGCTCGTCCTCGCGCTCGACCTGTTTGCCTTCCACCGCGATGCCCGGGTGGTATCGATGCGCGAGGCGGCGATCTGGAGCGCGGTCTGGATCGGCCTGGGGCTCGCGTTCGGCGGTCTCCTGTGGTTCTGGCATGGGCCAACGGCGGCCGGGGAGTACCCAGCCGGCTACCTCATCGAGAAGAGCAGGGCGGTGACAACATCGTCGTCACCGCCCTGCTCTTCCGCTACTTCGCTGTGCCGGCCGCCCTGCAGCGTCGCGTGCTGTTCTGGGGTGTGGTCGGGGCCATCGTCATGCGCGGCCTTTATCGTGGCTGGCGCGGCATTGTTCGAGCGCTTCCACTGGGTGATCTACGTGTTCGGCGGCCAGGTGGTCGTGACCGGGTTCCGGATGGCGCTCCAGCGTGAGGACAAGGTCTTGCCGGAGCGGAACCCGCTTCTGCGGCTCGCGCGTCGCATTGTTCCCGTCACCAAGGAGTATCGCGGCCAGCACTTCGTTCTCCGCGAGAGCGGACGGCTCGTTGCGACCCCGCTCTCCGTAACGCTCCGTAGGCAGCCGCGCCGCTCCGTTCCTGAAGGCGAGCGGGGAATGTCTCGGGGCAGCGTGTTGGTCCTGTCGTCGCCTCTCAGCCCCTTGGATCGTGGACAGGTCCGCGCACCGCGGCTGGGTCTGCGCGCCACCGTCGTGGCCGAATGCGGCTCAGGACGCGCCAACATTCGGCGGGGACCACGTGAAGTCCGTATCCATCGGCCAGAGCGGACGCCGGATGTGCCGGAACGGCAGGCTGGCATAGTCAACGGTACTGGCGCCTGGCGTGGCGAGGTTGATGTTGCCGTCCACGATGGGATCAAACGACGCGCGGTGGGCCTGATTTGACTTCACGACAATGATCCGCTTCTCTTCAAAGATGATGCCGGCGCTCTTGAAGAAATCGCGGTCTTTACCGCTGCGCTCCATCGAGAAGATGACGTCGATCTTGTCGCCGATGCGCAGCACGACGCGCGGGCCCACGTTGACGGATCGCCAGGCTTCTCGCCGTACCTCCTTACCCCAACCCCCGTGGATTGGCCCGCAGATCGTGTAGTTTCCATCGTCGATTAGCTTGACGGTTCCTCGGACACGGATGGGCTTGTAGAAGCGCTGGTCGACCGCGGCACCGATGTCCATCTCGAGCGTGGCGCCGATGCCGGCCGCGATGCCCGCCCGGACGACGTTGGGATCGCGGATCGTCAGGGCGCAGTCGCGGGCGCCGTGGCTGATGAGGCTCTCAAGAACCGCCGGACTGTCGGCCGCGCATGAGCTACCGGGGTCATCCCCGAGGTCGACGAGGACGATGGGGCGCTCACCGGTGCTCTCCATGGCCATGCGCACGCCCTCGTCGATGCTGACAATGGGCCGGACGTTGAGGATGTCCTCGCGCATCTGCCAGACGTGCATCGCCAGCTCAGAAGCGGCTCGCACGGCGAGCTCAGGATCCCCGTTGGTGGTCGCGACGACCGACATCGAGGACTCGGGCGTGTCCGCGTAGCCGTACCCGCCCTGGATGGTGAGATTGAGGATCCCCGGGGTGCGCTCCATCTCCTCGCGAATGCGGTTGAGTCGGTAAAGGGGCAGCCGTGCCTCCTCCTCCGGGGCGTGGGCCCACGTACTCTGGCCGATGTTGGGGCCGATGATGGGGACATGCACGACGCGCGTCACCGGGCGGATCGCGCCGTCCAGGATCCGCAGCATGCACTCGCCCGCCTCGAGACCACGCTCGTAAGCGTCGATGTGGGGATTGGTGTCGTTCGGAAAGGCGGCGGCGAGGAGCTCGCACTCGCGGTGGCTCATGATGTTGTGGAAATCGTAGGTGGCCACAAAAGGAACGTGCTCGCCGACCACGGCTCGCACCCGGTGCAGCAGCTCGCCTTCGGCGTCAGTGTACGGATCCTCGGCCACCATAGCACCGTGGAGTGCAAAGTAGACGCCGTCTAGTCGCTCCGCCTGGCGCACACCGTCGACGATCAGTCCGACATAGTGGTCATACACGTCGGCGTGGATCAGGCCGCCGTGGACGAAGTGCACATCGGCGATGGGAACAAGCTCGATGTCCGAGCGACTGACACCCTCGACAAACCCGGAGATGAAGTTCTTCGGGACGGCGCGATCGATCACCTCCTGGCCGAGCTTGAGTGCAGCGTCTGGGCGATCGTTGTGCTCGAGGGCGAAGGTGTTGGTCTCGTGGAACATGCCGATGATAGCTACCCGCTTCACGCCGTTCCGCCCTCCTCCAACCCGTGGGGCGAGGGGCAGCCAGGCGTGCCCGGTGCGGCGACGCACGGTGCACGCGGTACCTGTCTCGCCCTCGGCGTTGTTTCAATACATGAAACACTTTTGCAATGTATGCACCCATCTTAGCGTTGCGTACTGACCCTGTCAAGCGCCCGGATGGCGACCCCATCACCTCCACTGTGCGGCGGAGCGGTCCGCTGTTGCGCTCTTGACAGTGACAGCCGTGACTGCTACGCTGTTTACACCGTGTTACGACGTTTCAGATGATGAAACGAATTTCCTCCGATAGGGAGTGCCCTAATGGAGCGACGCTCGATCGATTCTCCGGAGCGCCTCACGTCTGCGGCCCAGGAGGTTCTCGCGGGCGGGGTGTCTGCATCAATGCGACATCATCCGTATCTCGGACGACCCCTCTTTCTGGTCCATGGCGAGGGTGCCATTGTGACCGACATCCAGGGAAAGCAGTACCTGGACTTCAACATGTCCAACGGGGCGACGATGCTCGGTCACAGACACCCGGCGACGCAGCGCGCAGTGCGCGATGCCCTTGAGAACGGGATGATCACAGCCGCGGACACCCCGTACCATGAGCAGTTGGCTCGGATGCTCACCGAGATCATTCCGTCGGCGGAACGGGTGCGCTTCGCGTCGACCGGCACGGAGGTCACAGTGGTGGCGGTCCGGCTGGCGCGGCATGTCACGGGCAGAACCAAGCTGCTGAAGTTCGATGGGCACTTCCACGGACTGTCCGACGTGTTCCTGTTTCGGGCCGCGGATTCGCAAGCGGGCGACCTGCAGGCCGTCCCATCCTCCGGTGGTGTCCCGGCGTCGGGTGCAGATGACCTGATCCTCGTGCCGTTCAACGACGCTGACGCATTTGACAAAGCGTTGGTCCGGCACCGGGGTGAGATCGCCGCGGTGATCTTGGAGCCGGTTCACTACAACGCCGGCTGTATTCCCCCTGAGCCGGGATTCCTTGAGCACGTCCGTACTCGGACGCGCGAGGAGGGCATCGTCCTGATCTTCGATGAGGTGCTCTCCGGCTTCCGGATGGACCTGGGCGGCGCACAGGCCTACTACGGGGTGACTCCCGACCTGAGCACGCTCGCCAAAGCACTGGCCAACGGCATGCCGCTGTCGGCCCTGGTGGGTCGCGCAGACATCATGGAGCAACTCGCGCCCACCGGCCCAGTCGCGCACAGCGGGACGTACTCCGGCCATCCGTTGAGTGTGCTGGCGGCGCTGGCGACGCTCGAGTACCTGCGGCAGCCCGACGTCTATGACGTGCTGCTCGAAGTGAGCGAGACCTTCTACCGTGACATGCAGGCGATCTTCGATCGGCACGGCCTCCCGGTCGTCGTGCAGGGGCTGGGTGCGCGTTTCGGGTTGTACTTCAACCGGCGTGAGCGAGTGAGAACGTATGCCGACGCGCTGAACCACGACCATGAGCTCAACCGACGGTTCGTGCTGGGCTGCCTCGATCGTGGGCTGTACATGCACGCGTACACGCGGCAGGGCGCCCCGGGGCACTGTGGTTTCTCCCTCTCGCATACACAGGAGCACTTTGCCGAAGCACTCACCATCATCGAGCACGTGTCAGCGGAATTGGTGAAGCAGTCGTGAGCGTCTCATGAGCGAGCAGAACTATCGCATCGCTGTTGTCGACCGTGCGCTTGATGTGCTCGAGGCGCTGGCCGAGGCACGCGGGCCAGTCGGCGTGAGTGATATCGCTCGGACGATTGGCGCGACCAAGTCGGCGGTCTTCCGGATTCTGGTCAATTTAGAGAGACGCGGCTACGTCCTCCGCGATCCGACGAGCAGCAAGTACCAGCTCGGTGGCCGGCTGGTACAGCTCGGGTACCACGCACTGGCGACATTCGACGTTCGGGAGCGGGCCCGGCCTGTTCTGGAGGCGCTGCATGAGCGGTTCAACGAAACGGTAAACCTGGCCATCCCTGTCAATGGGCGACTGCTCTACATCGACATGATCGAGAGTGAGCATGGCCTGCGCATGGCCGCGCGCATCGGTGCCACCGACGAAATGCACTCGACCGCGCTCGGCAAAGCGATTCTGAGCTTTCTCCCGGAAGAGCAGCGCGAGCAGGTGCTGCGCAGTCCTCTGGCCAAGCGCACGGCGCAGACGAATACCGACCCGGCATCTCTGCGGCAAGAGTTGGAGCGGATTCGAGCGTCCGGAGTGGCTGAGGATCACGGCGAGAACGAGCCGGGAGCGTGCTGCTACGGCTCTCCGATCTTCGATCATGCGGGGAACGTGACCGCAGCAGTCAGCATCTCTGCCCCGGAGCGGAGGCTGCGCGGCGAGGTCGCAGAGGAGGTGCGACAGGCGGTACTGGCAGCGGCACAGGACATCACTGACCGCATCGGTGGGAGGTGGCCGCCGATGAGCAGTCAGGGCAGCGAAAACGGCTAGACCGGTTTCAACGTCGGACTCGAGGAACCAAGCCATCCACCTCGCTCGCAGATGCGTCCGGAATGAAGCACCGCGTCCTCGCCACGAGGGGATGTGGCGTTCGACCGGACCGGTCGCCGTCGCGAGGTGAGTTGGAGAAGGACCGGTAGGCGAGGAGGGGTGCGATGACGCGTGAGCGATCCGGGATGCTAAGCCGACGCCGCTTCCTAGTCGTCACGGTGGGGATGGCCAGCGCCAGCCTCCTCACCGCATGCGGGGGTGGGAGTGACGATACCCCAGAGGGTAACGGGGGAGGTGCTCCGGCCAGTACCGCAGAGCCGACCGGTGGGAGCTCGCCGTCCGGGTCCGCTGGGGAAAGCGGCGAGCCAAAGTATGGCGGTACCCTCATCATCGGCCAAGACTTCGGTCCGCAGGAACTCGATCCGACGGTCTCCGGTGCTTGGGCCTCGACCAACGTGCAGGAACTTATCTTCACCGGGCTCCTGCGCTGGACGCCGGACATGGAGATTGAGCCGGATCTGGCGACCAACTGGGAGGTTGTGGACGACCAGACGTATGTCTTCCACCTAAGAGAAGGGGTGAAGTTCCACAACGGGAAAGACTTCAGCTCGGAGGATGTCAAGTACACCTTCGAGCGGATCATCGATCCCGCCACAGCGAGTCCACGAATCTCCATCTTCGGGGATATCGAGTCGATCGAGACGCCGGATGCGACCACCGTGCAGTTCAATCTCAAGCGGCCCCTCGCGCCATTCCTGCGGAACCTGGCCACGATTCCGAATGGGGCGATTGTCCCGGCGGGCATCACGGGTGAGGAGCTGAACGCCACGGCGCCTGGCACAGGCCCGTTCCGCTTCGTCGAGCATGTGCTCGATCAGGAGGTGCGGCTCGAGAAGTTCGAGGACTACTATGAGGAAGGGCTTCCTTACCTCGACGGCGTGACCTTCAAGTTGTTGGGTGACGACACCTCGATCACCTCTGCCCTGCGCTCCGGGACGGTCCACATGGCGTGGCTGAAGGACCCAAAGGTGGCGCAAAACGTCTCGCAAACGACGCAGGGCCTCGAGTCGGTCCCCGGCGTCAGCAGCCGGTACCTGCCGATCATGTTCAATCTCAAGGAACCGCCGTTCAACGACGTCAACGTACGACGTGCCATGAGCCTGGCGCTCAACCGGCAGGCGATCGTGCAGGCGGTGCTCGGCGGTTTCGGTTCTGTGGGGACGTTCCTACCACCCTCGCAACTGGCTGGCTATGAGGGCGACGGCTCCGACCTCCCGTATTACCAGCAAGATGTCGAAAAAGCCAAGGAGTTGCTGCGGCAAGCGGGTTACGAGACCCTCGAGGTGCCGGAGTTCAAAGTGGTCGCGGCCAATCAACTGGACGTGCAATGCGCGCAGATCATGAAAGAACAGTGGGCTGCGGCCAATATCAACGTCAACATCAACCCGATGGAGGTCGGCGCCATCCTCCAGGACTGGCAAGCGGGTAACTACATCATGGCGACGGTCGGAACCGTTTGGGCGCCCGATCCGAGCAACGAGGTGGAGCGCTTCCATTCCCAGTCCCCCTTCGGCAAGGCGATGGGCATCAACGACCCGGAGTTGGATGAGTTGATCGACGCGGGTAAGGCCGAGAGTGACCCGGACCGTCGGGTGGAGATCTACCGCCAGATTCAGGAGCGGGCGCTCGACCAGGTGTACATCATCGTCCCCTATACCTATCCCTTGCGGTGGGAGCTGGTGTGGAACTACGTCAAGGGCTATGACGTGATGGCGTCGAACGCGCGCATCTCGGTACGGAAGACCTGGTTGGATCAGTAGCCATGTTGACGGTGGCGCTCCGTCGTATCGCGATGCTTGTACCCATCCTTCTGGGCGTGTCGATGCTCACGTTCGGGGCCATGCACATGATCCCCGGCGACCTCGCCGTCGCACTGCTCGGCGTCGATAACGCTCAGGATCCTGTCGCTCTGGAGAACATCCGGCGGAAGTATGGGCTCGATCAGCCGCTGCCCGTGCAGTACGTCAAATGGCTGGGACACGCGGCCCGGGGCGATTTCGGGCAGTCTCTCCGGCTGCACGTCCCGGTGCTCGACGAGATCCTGCGCCGACTCCCGGTGACCGTTGAGTTGGCCTTCTTCTCAGTAGTCTTCGGACTGATCGTTGGAGGCGCGATCGGCACCTTGGCGGCCATGCGCGGGCGGGGATGGTCAATCTTCGGCCGTAGCTACATTATGCTCGGCGTAGCGGTACCCAGCTTCTTCCTCGGAACACTGCTGATCCTGTTCGGTGGGCGCTATATCCCCTTCATTCCAACGCTGGAGTACGTGTCGATCACTGAGGATCCAGCGCGACATCTGCTGGGCTTGGTCTACCCGGTGATCTCGCTCGGCACCGGCCTCGCCGCGGTTATCGCCGAGAACACGTGGTCGGCCGTGGCGGAGGCGATGAACCTGGAGCACGTGCGCGTGGCGCGGGCCAAGGGGCTCGACGAACGCAGGGTGGTGACCAGGCACATCCTCCGCAACGCGCTCATCCCGATCACGACCATCACCGGCTTGCAGATGGCCTTCCTGTTGGGCGGAACCATCATCATCGAGTCGATCTTCGCCATACCCGGTCTGGGGCGGCTTGCGTACAGCGCAATCAACCTGCGCGACTACCCGTTGATGCAAGGCATCGTGCTGGTGATCGCGGTCATGGTCGTCCTGGCAAACCTGCTCGCCGATCTGGCCTATGCGCTCTTCGATCCGCGCATCCGCCTGAGTTGAGAGATCACGCAGCATGGTCGGTTCGGAGTTCGCGCGACGCTCGATCGAAGAGTCACCGGTTCCCTCGCGGCACGAGCTCGGGGCTCGGCCGACCGGGTTCACGCGGCTGCGGCGCCGCCTGAACGTGCAACTGGTGCTTGGTCTGGCGCTCTTCTCAATCTTGTTGCTGGCTACCGTCTTCGCCTCGGTCATTTCCACGCATGATCCGAACGCCATCACGACGACGGGGTCGCTGGCGCCACCGCAGGCAGGACATCTCTTGGGGACGGACTCCATCGGGCGAGATGTCTTCTCGCGGGTTCTGCACGGGGGGCGGGTATCGTTGCAGGTCTCCGTGCTGTCTGTTGCGGTGGCGTTGGTGCTGGGGTTGCTGTTGGGCATACCCGCGGGGTACCTGGGCGGTCGTGTCGATCAGGTCATCACCCGCGTGCTCGACGTGCTCTTCGCCTTCCCGGCGATCCTGTTTGCCTTGGTCGTCGTGACTATTCTGGGGCCTAGCATACGGAACCTCGCACTGACGATCGGCTTCCTGTATGCGCCGCGCATGGCGCGGATCGTTCGCGCGCCAACCCTTGCGGTCAAGGAGCGGGAGTTTGTCGAGGCCGCCCGAGCCATCGGGGCGGGCGACCTGCGCATCGTGTCAAAGCACATCTTGCCGAACGCTTCCTCACCGGTCATCGTCGAGGTGAGTCTAGCGCTGGGGCAGGTGATACTGACCGAGACGGCGCTGAGCTTCTTGGGACTGGGCCCCCCGCCGCCGGCGGCGTCGTGGGGGGCGATGCTCGGCCAGAGCCGGCAGTTCATGGAGTTTGCTCCCTGGACGGTGTTAGCGCCCGGGCTTGCGATCGTCCTCAGCGCCACATGCTTCCTGCTGATCGGACACGGACTGCGCCGGGCGCTCGATCCGCGTGAGCGATCCGTCCGCTGAAGAACCCCGGGGCTAGGGCGAGCAGACCGGGTCGTCAATCCTGAGGCTGGGACAATGCGGGTGGGCTCTCCTGGGCCCCGAGGCTAGCCTGTCTCGATGTGCTCCTTGGTGGAGGGGAGGCGGTCGCCGAGGCGGGGCT